>DATDMT010000245.1:0-2683 GCA_036518635.1 Rhodocyclaceae bacterium
AGACCCGCAGCGGAACCGAATGGGTTCCCGAGTTCGTGACCTTCCTCGACCCTAAGAAGTGCATTGGCTGCGGCCGCTGCTACAAGGTCTGCCCGCGCGACGTGCTCGACCTGGTGGAACGCAGTGAGGACATGGAAACCGACGACGATTTCGATGACGATGACAACATGATGGTGATGACCCTGGCCAATCCGGGCGATTGCATCGGTTGTGGTTCCTGCGGTCGCGTCTGCCCCAAGTCCTGCTATACCTACGCGCCGGCCGAGGCCTGAAAATGAGCGCCCACCGCCGGGCCGCCCCAAGGAGGGCGCAGCCAGAATTTGGAGCCGCGCAGCGGCGAACCTTGGTCACCCTCTGCCTTGGGCAGGGGGCCGGGGGGAGGGTAGTCCAGTGAACGATCTGGTGGCACGAACCCGGGCCGAGCGCGACAAGGGCGAGGCCGCCCTGGCGGCGCTGCGCGCGGAAGCGGAAAAATGGGGCGTGGCGCTGGAGGGCTTTGATTGGAGCAACGCGATGTTCGCCCTGCAGTGCGATCCCTTTTCCAAGGAGAACTCCCTGCTGGCGCGCTGGGCCCAGGAGCATCGGCGCGGCATGCTGTCGGTGCGGGAGGATGGCTTCATCTACGCCGAGGTGGACCTGCTGGTGCAGCATCCGAAGAAGCCCCAGTTCTTCATCGAGGCGGTAACGGCCTGGGGCAAGGCTTCGGCCCTGAAATCGGAACCGCGCCTGATCGAGATGCCGGCCTGAGCAATGGTTGCGGACGTTCGCCTGATCCTGTTCCACAAGCAGTCCACCAGCGGCCGTACCCGCTTCCTGCGTTTCGGCTCCGGCTTGCTGGCCTTCGAGCCGCTGCCCGCACTCTCTGCCTTGGTGGAGGAGGGGGCGGCCGCCTCGTCGGTGCGCCCCCATCCGGCCGCCGCGCTGCGCGCTGCGGAAGAGCGGCTGGGGCTGGCCGGCGGCAGCCTGAAGGCCGAGGCCGAGTTCTATGCCGAGGTCGAAACCCCTGCTGGCGCCGTGCCGGTGCTGCTGGCGGCCTTCACCAGCATCGATCCACCCTTCGACGCCGCTGCCCAGGCCGGTGGCCAGTTCATTGCCCTGACCGAGGCGCGCGGCCTGCATCCACTGGAACTCGACCTGGCGCGACGCGCCTATGAAACCATTCTAGGTGGATAACACCGGCGACTCCGCGCGGGCGTAGAATCCCCGGCAGTCAATTCGCTGCCGGAGGAAAAATTGGACGTTAGTTCGGAATATTTCCCGCAGGAAGATCGACTCTCGATCCTGGAGCAGGCCGTCCCCCTGTCGCAAAAGATCGGCGCGGTGCACCGCATGGTCGGAACCCATTTGGATTTCATCGACCGCATTGCGGTCGCCATTTACGAAGCGGAAAGCGATCTGCTGCGAACCTTCCTCAGCAGCGACCGCGACGGCAAGGTGCCGATTTGCCAGTATCAGCGGCCCCTCAAGGATTCCGCTTCGCTATGCGAGATTGCCAATCTGGGGCGCCCCCGGGTCATCAACGATCTGGACAGTTTCCTTTCCGATAGCGATGCCCTGCAGAAGCTGAAGCGCAAGGGCTATGCCGCCAGCTATACCCTGCCGATGTTTCAGCGCGGCAAGTTGGCGGGCTTCATCTTCTTCAACTCAGGGCGCAAACACGTCTTCGTCGATCATGTGATCGATCACCTGAACATGATCGGCCATCTGCTGGGGCTGACGGTGATGAACGACCTCTCCAGCATCTCCACCCTGGCGGCTTCGGTACGCACCGCCACCGAATTCGTTCGCAGCCGGGATTTCGAGACCGGCGCCCATCTCGAGCGGATGGCCTGCTACGCACGGCTGATCGGCATGGGCGTGGCCGAGCGTTACGGCTTGAGCGACGAGTTCATCGAGCACCTGTTCCTCTTCGCGCCCTTGCACGATATCGGCAAGCTGGCGATTCCCGACCGGGTGCTGCTGAAACCCGGGCGCCTGGACGAGGAGGAGTTCGCCACCATGCGCGGCCATGCGTCCCAGGGGGCCGACATCATCGATGCGATGGTCGCCAATATGGGCATCGGCAGCCTGCCCTATGTGGACATGCTGCGCAACATCGCCTACCTGCACCATGAAGCCCTCGATGGGACCGGCTATCCGCGGCAATTGAAGGGCGACGAGATTCCCATCGAGGCCCGCATCATCGCCGTCGCCGACATCTTCGATGCCCTCACCAGCGTCCGCCCCTACAAGAGCGCCTGGAGCAACGAGGAGGCCTTTGCCGAGCTGTACCGCCTGGCGGACGGCAAGATTTCCCGGGATTGCGTCGAGGCCCTGGAGGCCCGCGAGGCGGAAATCCTCACGATCCAGGCCCGTTGCCGGGATCTGCCGCTGTAGGCTCCCGGCCCTGCCGGACCCTCTTGTCGCCTTCGCGACAATAAGACCAAGTCGTTTAGTCGGCTTAAAACCCGCGTGGTTGAGCGATGCCCCTTTAACGGGTGTGGTGGTATGGCGTTTGCAGAGTAGGGCTTAGCCCCAACCCAAAACAACGCCTACAACTTTCAAATTCGCCTGGAGAGACCACCATGATCACGCTGACCCCCGCTGCCACCAAGGCCATCGACCGCTTCATCAAGGGTTCCGAAAATCCGGTCGCCGGATTGCGCATCTACGTTTCCGGCGGCGGCTGCTCCGGCCTGCAATA
>DATDMT010000246.1:0-8126 GCA_036518635.1 Rhodocyclaceae bacterium
AAGCAGTGCCCGGCGGCGCGCCAGACCCTGCTGTTCTCCGCCACCTATCCCGACGGCATCGCCAAGCTGGCGCGCCAGTTCCTCCGCCAGCCGGAGGAGGTCAAGCTGCCGGAGTTGCACGCCGAGGGCAAGATCCGCCAGCGCTTCTATGAGATCAAGCATGAGGAGCGGCTGCAGGCGGTTGCTACCCTGCTCAAGCATTACCGCCCGGTCAGCACCCTGGCCTTCTGCAACACCAAGCAGCAATGCCGCGATCTGCTCGACCTGCTGCGCAGCCAGGGCTTCCATGCCCTGACTCTGAACGGCGACCTGGAGCAGCGCGAGCGGGACCAGGTGCTGATCCAGTTCGCCAACCGCAGCTGCTCGGTGCTGGTGGCCACCGACGTGGCGGCCCGGGGCCTGGACATAGACCAGTTGGAGGCGGTGATCAATGTGGACGTCACCCCCGACCCGGAGATTTACATCCACCGCATCGGCCGCACCGGTCGCGCCGACCAGGACGGCTGGGCCCTGAGCCTGTGCAGCCCGGCCGACAAGCGGCGCATCGCGACCATCGCGGCGATGCTCGGCAGCGAGCCGGAATGGCATGGCCTGGGCTCACTGCAGAGCGGCAACGAGCAGCCCCTGGTGCCGCCGATGGCGACCCTGCTGATCCTCGGCGGCCGCAAGGACAAGATCCGCCCCGGCGACGTCCTCGGTGCCCTCACCGGCGAGGCCGGCTACACGCGCGAGCAGGTCGGCAAGATCACCGTCACCGACCAGACCACCTATGTCGCCGTGGCCCGCGACATCGCCCGCGAGGCGGTGCGCAAGCTGGCGGCGGGCAAGCTCAAGGGCAAGAGCGTCAAGGCGCGGCTGCTGGCGGATTGACGCTCCGCCGGCTGTTACAGTGCAGCCTTGCCGGGACCGGAGTGCGCCATGAACGAACGAATCCACCAGTTGCTTGCGCAGATGGCCGCCATCGAAGAAGAGTTGCATGTGGCGCTCCACGAGCAGCAGAGCAGCGTGCTGTTCCAGATCAAGGGCAAGCGCGTCGAGTTCGAGCGTTCCATCAAGGATGCCCATCGCCGCCTGAAGAGCGGCTTCTTCCACTGGCTGGTGACCTACCGGCCGCAGAACCTGATCACCGGGCCGATCATCTACAGCATGATCATTCCCCTCGTGGTCCTCGACCTGTTTGTCAGCTTCTATCAGGCCGCCTGCTTCCCGATCTACCGGGTTGAGAAAGTGCGGCGCGGCGACTACATCGTGTTCGACCGCCAGCACCTGGAATATCTCAACTTCATCGAGAAGTTCCACTGCACCTATTGCGCCTACGGCGCCGGCTTGATCGCCTATGTCGGCGAAATCGTCGCGCGTACCGAGCAGTACTTCTGCCCGATCAAGCACGCCCGGAAAATACTCGGCATCCATACGCGCTATGCCCGCTTCCTCGACTACGGCGATGCCGCCGACTACGAGGCCCGGCTCGAGGCCTTCCGCCAGGCGCTCGACAAGAAGCGCTGACCCGCTGGCACTGGGCCTGTCATGGCGGGCCGGGCGGCCCTTGCCAAAGCGGCGGGCCGCCGCCGTCGAGATAGCTGAGATAGGCGCGCAGGTCGAACTCCAGTTGCCCGTAGGCCGGCTCCATGTGCTGGCAGAGTTGGTAGAAGGCCTTGTCGTGGTTGCCTTCCTTCATATGCGCCAGCTCGTGCACCACGATCATCCTGAGGAATTCCTCCGGCATGTCGCGGAACACCGTGGCGATGCGGATTTCCCGTTTGCGCTTGAGCTTGTCGCCCTGCACCCTGGCGATGCTGGTGTGGGTGCCGAGGGCGTTACGCAGCACCTGCAGCTTGCTGTCGAACAGCACCTTGCTGAGCTGCCCGCTGTTGCGCAGATGGCGCGCCTTCAAGTCCTGCACGTAATCGTAGAGCGCCTTGTCGCTGCGCACGGCGTGGCCCAGGGGGTATTTGCGCAGCAGCAGTTCGCCCAGCTTGCCTTGCTCGATCAACTGCTGCACTTGCTCGACCAGGGCGCCGGGATAGCCCGCGAGGTAGTTTGGCGAAGGTTTGGGCTGCATGTGTGCGGGCAGGGTGAGCTTAGGCAGGCCGGGAATTCTAGCGGGGCCGCCACTGCTCTTGGAGTGCATTTCCATGGACGGAGTCAAACGGCGGGCGTATTCTGCAGGTGCGCAATATGCCAATAGGGTTGCGGCGCAATGTCCCCATCAAGTTGACGCAATATTTTCAGCCTCTATAGGCAGCCAACTTCACATCAGACACCTGAGGCCATCACGATGAGTGAAGCACTTATTCGAGAGATTGCGAACCAAATTCTTCGGGAAGTTCTCATTCAGAATTGGCTTACATACGCTATTTTGGCTGCCCTGCTTGTTATATCAGGCGCCGTGTCGGCGTATGGCGCCAACTACCTTCGAAAGCGCGCAGAGACCTATGCTACGAAGGCCGACTTCGATGAATTACTTCGTCAGTTACGTGCCACAACAGCGGCAGCCGAATCGGTTAGGTCTGAGATAGCGAAGGCTGACTGGGCCGAACGGGAGTGGAAGACCCTTAGAAGAGTCAAACTTGAAGAATTGTTAACGGCGATGCATGCCGCTACGCATCACCTAGATACCGAACAAAATGCCAGATTCTTCGATGAAGAACTTCCGACTGACGCTTCGCCAATCTGGAAAGTGGAAGCTCTTTCGAGCCTGTATTTCCCCGAGCTCTCTCTCCAAGCCAGCGCCTTCAGTCTCATGTTTGCGCAGTACAGGTCGTGGGTGATTGACGTCCAAGCCCAGCTATCGACCGCAGGTAATGACCCAGGGAAGCGCCAGGCGGTGTTTGACATCAGATTTCCCGAAATGAAGGAGCTACATCCCAAGTTACTTGCGGCGGCCCAGTTGCTCACAGCGAGTGCGTCGAGGCTCATGAGGGTTGTCGCAGATGTCTCGGTGCCATGAATCAACGGGTCGGCGGCATTTGACTTTCTGATGACCAGACACGCCCCGCCTCTGTCGCTGACGCTGGCACAGAGCTCCCTTTGGCAGGGCGGCGCAGTCGGACTGTCCTTGCGCAGCCGGGGCCGGGCGCCTATACGTCGTAGGAGGTTCGGTATTCCTCCAAATTTCGGAAGGGCGCCCCATGGACAAGCTGAAGCTGACCTATTTCGATTTTTCCGGCGGTCGCGCCGAGCCGGCGCGGCTGGCTTTGTATATCGGCGGTATTGCCTTCGAGGACCATCGCTTCGCATCGGCGGATTTTCCCGCAGTCCGCAAGGCCACGCCGCTGGGCCAGGTGCCGGTGCTGCAGATCGGCGAGCGGGTGGTCACGCAAAGCGATGCGATCACCCGCTATGTCGGCAAGCTGGCCGGGCTCTATCCCGCGGACGATCTGCAGGCCCTGCTGTGCGACGAGGTGCTCGGCGCCCTCGAGGATGTGACCATCCTGATCGTGGCGACCATCGGCCTCAAGGGTGGCGAGCTGGAGCAAGCCCGCCGCGCCTTGGCGGAGGACGCCCTGCCGCGCTACCTGCGCTGGCTGCAGCGGCAGTTGGAGAGCCACGGCGGCGCTTTTCTCGCCGACGGCCGCCTGACCGTCGCCGACCTCAAGGCGCTGGTGATCCTGCGCTGGCTGAGCGCGGGCAAGCTCGACCACATCCCGGCCGATCTGGTGGCGACCGTGGCGCCGCAGCTCAAGGCGTACATGGACCGCATCGGCAGCACGCCGGCCATCGTCAAGTATTACGAGAAGCGCGCGTAGCCCCCTTCTTCGAACGGGAACTCGCTCACGCTGGGCCGGTCTGCTATGCAGCCGGGCGCCTGCCGCGACGCCCGGCTGCATGCTATGTTGCTTCTCCATTCTCTATCCGCCGGAGCCCGCCGACGATGACCCATCTCCGCCCCGCCACGATCAGATGCCTTGTCGCCGCCGTTCTTCTCGGTGTCTGCCTGCCGGCCCTGGCGCATAGCGGTGCCGGCGTCATGGGCGGTTTCCTCGCCGGCTTCCTGCATCCGGTCAGCGGCCTCGACCACCTGCTGGCGATGGTGGCGGTGGGTATCTGGGGCGCCACTCTCGGCCAGCCGCTGCTGATTGCGCTGCCGGTGGCCTTCCCTCTGTTGATGGTGGTGGGTGGCGTGCTGGGGATTGCCGGCATACCGATTCCCCTGGTGGAGATCGGGGTCGGCCTGTCGGTGGTGGTACTCGGCATCGCCATCGCCCTGGCCTGGCGGGCGCCGGTACCCGTGGCGCTGATCATCGTCGGCTTTTTCGGCATCTACCACGGCCATGCCCACGGCACCGAGCTGCCCAGCAGCGCGGCACCGGCGGCTTATGCGGCGGGCTTCGTTTTGTGCACCGGGCTGCTGCACCTGACCGGCATCGCCCTCGGCCTGCTCAAGGCGCTGAAACATGGCGATACCGCCCTGCGCTGCGGCGGCGGGGCGATTGCCTGCACCGGCGTCTGGATTCTGTTGGGCATGCCCGGTGTCGCGTAACGCTCGTGCCTTCGCCGTCGTCCTGCTGGCCGCGTCCTGCGTCAGCGGCCCGGCCCATGCCCATAGCCAGTTCGCCGGCTTCATTCCCTTCTGGTCCGGCGTGCTGCATTTTCTCGTCTCGCCGTTGGCGGTGGCGGCGGTGCTAGGCCTGGTGGCAAGCCTGGCCGCTTCGCGCGAAGAGAGCATGCTCTGGTCGGCCTGTATCGCCGGTATGCTGGCGATGGTCGGCGCCCGCCTCGGCCTCGGCTCCATCGCCCTGCTGGCCCCCGCCGGTGCTGTGCTGGCCGGGCTGGCGGCGGCCTCCGGCTGGGCGCTGAATTGGTGGCTTGCGATCCTGCTGGCGGCGGTGGCCGGCGCCAGCGCCGGCTCGGCCACGGCGCTGGATGTGCCGAACTGGCCGACCGCCATGGGGGTTGCTTTTGCGGTGACCTATATCGGCCTCTCCGGCATTGCCTATCTATGGGCCATCGAGGCCAAGCCGCGGCTGAAAATTCCCTTCGGTATTGGCCGCCGCATCGTCGGCGCCTGGGTGGCCGCCATCGGCCTGTTGCTCGGCACTCTGGCGCTGAAAGGCATCGGCTCGATCTAGGGCGCCCCCCGACTTACGCTGAACTCCCTGAACGGCCTGCCTGTCCACCATGGGAAGGTTGCCGAAGCCGGGATGCTCGGCAGCCAAGGTCGAGTCCCACCTCGGCGGTAGGCGCGGAAGAAGGAGGTTGGCAATGAAGGCCCTGCAACGGATCGCCATCGCGTTCGCCGCGTTATTGCTGTGGATCGGTGACGGCGCGGCAATGGAGGGCGAGCCTGATACCGGCCCGACGCCGGTGCGCCTGAGCCTGACCGAGGGCCAGGTTTCCTTTTGGCGGCCGGGAGCCGAGGACTGGAGCGCCGCGGCCTTGAACACGCCGCTGGCGTCAGGCGATGCGCTGTACGCCGGGGACCACGCCAACCTCGAATTGCAGATCGGCCGCCGGGCCTATGTCCGTGCCGGCGAGCGGACGCAGCTCAGCCTGCTCGATCAGGACCGTGGCCGCCTTCAGTTCCGCATCGCCGACGGCCAGGTTTCCTTCGACCTGCGCACCCTGCCCACGGGCCTCAGCGTCGAGGTGGATACGCCCAACTCCGCCTTCACCATCGGCCGTGCCGGCTATTACCGGGTGACGGTCGAGCATGGCAGCACCTTTTTCATCACCCGTCGCGGCGGCCAGGCCGTGGTGGTGCCGCTCAATGGCCAGGCGTTCAGCGTGGCGCCGTCGGAGGAGCTGGTGGTCGAGGGCGCGGAGGTGCCGTCGATCGCCACCTATGTGGCGCCGGACCTGGATGCGTGGGATCGCTGGAACTATGCGCGCACCGAGCATCTGCTGGATGCCGTGAGCGCCCGCTACCTTCCCACCGACGTGTATGGCGCCGAGAGCCTCGATCAATATGGCGATTGGCGGGTGGTGGCCGACTACGGCCCGGTCTGGGTGCCCGCGGGGATGTCGCCGGTCTGGGCGCCCTATAGCACCGGCCGTTGGATTTGGGATCCGTTCTACGGCTGGACATGGGTGGATCAGGCGCCCTGGGGATGGGCGCCCTTTCACTACGGCCGATGGCTGCATCTCAATGGCCACTGGGCCTGGGCGCCGGGCCGCAGGGTGACGCGTTTGGCCTACTCGCCGGCCTTGGTGGTGTTCTTTGACAGCCACGGCGGCGGCCAGACGTCCTTGAGTTGGGTGGCGCTTTCCTGGGGCGAGCCGCTGATCCCCTGGTGGGGGCGCCGCGGTTTTATCGGCGTGCCGCGCTGGGCCGGCTGGGGCGGCCCGCATAGTTCGCACGGTGGCCCAGGCCGCGTGGCGGCGCCCGGTAGCTTTCGCAATGCCGGCGTGACCAATGCAGTGATCGGGCTACGCCACGAACAGTTCGGCCGCGGCCCGGCGCAGGCCGTTGCGCTGCCGGCCGCGGCGCTGGCCGATCTGACGCCGGTGCGTGGCGCCTTGCCGGTAAAGCCCGCGTCCGTCAGCCGGTCGCCGGGCGTGGCAACCGAGCTGCGGCCGAGCCGGGAGGTGCTGACGCGGCCGGCGGTGACCTTGCATACGCCGCCGGTCAAGCCCTTGTCGCCGGGCGAGCCGCGTCGCGACAGCCCGGCGCCGGGTGCCGCCGGCAGCCCCCAGGTGCATGTGCTTGCTCCGCCCGCGGGCAAGCCGCTTCCCGCCGCGCCCTTCGGCGCCCAGGCCGGGCCCGAGCGTAGCGTGCCGAGCCAGGCGCCGCGTTTCGAGGAGTTGCAGCGTGCGGTGGCGCCGACGGCGCCGGCCCATGATGCAATCCCGCCGCGGCAGGTAGCGCCGCGCACGGCACCCCAGGAGCCGGCCCGAGCCCAGCCGCCAGCACCACTTCGGGAGCAGTTGCGGGAGCCACCTGCAGCGCCGACACGGCAAGCGCCACGGGAAGAACCGCTGCGTCAGGCGCAGCCGCCGGCAACCGTTACGGCGCCACCGCCGCCGGTAGCGCTGCGGCATGAGGAACGCAAGGAGGAGCGGCGGGAGGAACGCCGAGAAGAGCGCCACGAGGAGCGGAAAGCCGCCGCCCCCCGGGCGCCCGAAGGGGCAGCGCCGGAGCGTGCTGCGGAAACGGTCTTGCCTGGCAAGCCAGCCAACCGCTTGTCGCCCAGGCATCAGGCGGGGGAGGCGCCGCCGCGTTAGTGCTGTCGGCGCTTGGGCGGCGGGCGATTGCTATGATGATCGTTCCCGATCCCGACCAAGAGACCCGCCCATGCTCGCCAACCTGACGCCCTTCCTGCTCCACTGGGGCGTCACTGCGCTGTCGCTGTGGGTGGCGAGCCATGTGTTCAGCGGCATCCGCTTTGCGAGCGGCTCCTCACTGCTGGTGGCAGCGCTGTTACTGGGCTTCGCCAACGCCGTCGTGCGGCCTTTGCTGATCCTGCTGACCCTGCCGCTGACCGTGATCACCCTCGGCCTGTTCCTGCTGGTGATCAACGCCCTGGTGCTGCTGCTGGTATCGGCCCTGGTGCGGGGCTTCAGCATCTCCGGATTCTGGACGGCGTTCTTCGCCAGCATCTTCATCACCATCCTGAGCTTCCTCTTCGGCCTGGTCCTCAGCGGCGGCGATTCGTCGTGGTACGTGCCGAGTTCGGGGACCTGGGTGTAACTGTCGTCCTCCCCTCCACTGGCCTGTTGCATTTGCGACAGGCAGTATTTCAGTCATTTTTAAAACAATGACTTAGCCATTGGCACAGGGATTGCGAAAGGGAGCTTGTTCCCTTTCCGAGTCATCCCAGCCATGGCCGAAATCCTCAAGCGCGCCAAAGCCCTCGCGGTGAATCCCCTCAAGGCGAGCCAGCCGGTGGGGGCGTCCCTGGCCTTTCTCGGCTTGCGCAACAGCATCCCGATGCTGCATGGCTCCCAGGGCTGCACGGCCTTTGGCAAGGTGTTCTTCGTCCGCCATTTCCGCGAGCCGATTCCGCTGCAGACCACTGCCATGGACCAGGTGTCCACGGTGATGAACGCCGACGACAACGTGATCGAGGGTCTCAAGGTGATCTGCGAGAAGAACGCGCCGGACGTGATCGGCTTGCCCACCACCGGCCTGTCGGAAACCCAGGGGGTGTATATCCAGCGCCTGGTGAAGACCTTCCGCGCCCAGT
>DATDMT010000247.1:0-17048 GCA_036518635.1 Rhodocyclaceae bacterium
GAGGCGAAAGCGTTCGCTCTCGCCGGTCACGTTCCTTTGCTTGGCCTCCACTGAATACTTCTTGCCGGACTTTCTACAGGTCGCCGTGAATTCGACGTGGGTCGAGCCGCGGTCGTCCTCGTCCTCAAATTCGATGTCGAACCCGGCTCGGATCAGCGCCCCAGCGACGAAGGTCTCATAGCGGGCGCCTTGAAACATGCCGGGGTCCTTTAGGCGATTCAACAGCTTCCGTTGCAGCTCGGCGTTGTGCTCCAACGAATACAGGTCGTAGGCCAGCCTGAACCAGGCTTCGGCGGCTCCCGTCATCGGGGCAACGGCCACTTTGCCTGGCTCCTTAATGCTTTCCTTTTGCAAGCGGCAAACATGGTCATACCAGACCAGAATCGGGTGGCGCTGCTCGAACGGCTTCGCCAGTTCAGCGTTTCCCCATTCTGGGGTCAGCGCAGAACGAATGTAGTCTCCGAGGAAATCGGGAACCGTCTTCCACTTATCCGACCGCATCAGCTTCTTACCGATGGCCACAAACCGCGTGCCATTGACTTCCATGGAGATGATGGGCCGACCAAAGCCCTGTTGCTGTTCCCTTTGTTTCTCCGCGGCCTTTGCGCGCTCCAGGAGCAGACGGCAGGTCTCCTCCAATTCCTTAGCAGTGCGGCGCAGCGGGGGAGCATTGGACAGCGCCCCGTGGCAGCGCTTATATTTCTTCCCGCTGCCGCAGGGGCACAGATCGTTTCTTCCAATTTTCCTGTTTGGCCGCAACAAACCCTTCCCTCGTTCGCATGCAGTAATCGTCCGTCACGTTAGCGGACAAGTTGGCCTTCCACCTTGAACGGTGCTCTGGCCGAAATACGGCCCTCCAAACCTCAGAACTTCTCAGTTTCGTGCAGGTAGCGCCACTGCCCCTGCGGCAGGTCGGAGAGGGGGATGCGGCCGATGCGGACGCGCTTCAGGCCCACCACTTTGAGCCCCACCAGTTCGCACATGCGGCGGATTTGGCGCTTGCGGCCCTCGCGCAGGACGAAGCGCAGTTGATCTTCATTGGCCCAGGAGACCTTGGCCGGGCGCAGGGCGCGGCCGTCCAGGGAGAGGCCGTGGTTCAGCAGCCTGAGGCCGTTCTCGTCGATCTGGCCTTCGACCCGCACCAGGTATTCCTTTTCCACATCCGACTCGTCGCCGATCAGGCGGCGGGCGACGCGGCCGTCCTGGGTCAGCACCAGCAGCCCCGTGGAATCGATGTCCAGCCGGCCGGCCGGAGCCAGGCCGCGCAGATGGGCGGGATGGAAGCGCAGGGTCTCCTTGCCGGCCTTGCCGAGGTACTGGTTCTCGGCGGTAATCAGCACCACCGCCGGCTTATGGCCGTCCTCGGCCTGGCCAGAGACGTAGCCCACCGGCTTGTGCAGCAGGATGGTGACGCGCCGCGACTGCTGCGCCTTGGCGTCGGCGGCGAGGGTGATCTCGGCGTCGGGGCGGGTGCGGGTGCCGAGTTCGGTGACTTTGACGCCGTCCACGAAGACCAGGCCGCGCTCGATGTAGCCGTCGGCCTCACGCCGCGAACAGAGGCCGCGTTCGGCCATCAGCTTGGATACGCGGACGCCTTCGGCGCCGCTGCTCGGCGCCGTGGCGGCCGGCCCTTTGCTCGCTGGCCCCTTGGGCGCCGGGGCGGTACCGGGGACGCGGCGAAAGCGCGGCTTGGCGGGGGGATCGGTCTTGTCGTTCATGGCCGCGATTCTACCTGCCCGCCTCCGTGATACTGTTGCGCCGCCCCTGCCCCATCCCTCATTTTCCATTCCCCATTCCCATGCTTAGTTACCGCCACGGCTTCCACGCCGGCAACTTCGCCGATGCCCTCAAGCATCTGGTCCTGGTCCAACTGCTGCGCTACATGAACCAGAAGGACAAGCCCTACTGGGTCATCGACGCCCACGGCGGCGGCGGCGTTTACGCCCTGGACGAGGGTTTCGCGGCGAAGAACGGCGAGTACGAATCGGGCATCGCCAAGCTATGGCAGCGGGATGACCTGCCGCCGGCCCTGGCCGACTACGTGGCCCTGGTCAAGGAACTCAACCCATCCGGCAAGCTGCGGCGCTACCCCGGCTCGCCCTGGCTGGCCCTGCGTCTGATGCGCGAGGCCGACCGGCTGCGCCTGTTCGAACTGCACAGCACCGAATCCCGCGTCCTAGCGCAGACGTTGGACAAGGCTTTTCCCGGACAGGAAAAGCGCTACGCGATCCGCCAGGCCGACGGCTTCACCGAATTAAAGTCGGTACTGCCGCCGCCGCCGCGGCGCGGCCTGACCCTGATCGATCCGGCCTACGAGGACAAGCGCGATTACCTGCGCACCCTGATGGCGGTAAAAGAAGGCCTCGCCCGCTTCCCCACCGGCACCTTCGCCGTCTGGTATCCGCAACTGCCCCGCGGCGATGCCCGCCAGTTGCCGGACAAGCTGTGGAAGCTGCCCTGCGCCAGCCGCCTCGATGTCAGCCTCGCGGTGCGTGCCCCGGCCAAGGAAGGCTACGGCATGCACGGCAGCGGCCTCTATATCGCCAACCCGCCCTGGACCCTGGCCGAGACCCTGCGCGAAACCCTGCCCTTCCTCAGCGGCGTGCTGGCCCAGGACGGCGAGGCCGGCCATACCCTGCGCTACGAGGAAGGCGAAGAACGCAAGCCCACCGCCGCCGCCCCCAGCCGCCCCCGGGAAAGCAAGCCGCGCAGCCCGCGCTAAGCCGTTCGGCATCGCTGCGGATTCTCCGCGGTGGACTAGGCTGGGAAAGAGCGCAGCCATAGCTGCGCCTTTTTTCCCCCCCACGGAGGTCGCCATGGGTTCCCAACAAGTACAAATCAGCATCGATGCCGAGGTCTATACCCGCCTGCAGGAGTTGATGGTGCCGCCGATCAGCGACGCCAATGCGGTGATTCGCGAATTGCTGTTCCATGAAGGGCATGGCAGCCGGGCGGCGATTTCGCTAGCCGCTGCGGAGCAGCATTTCACCCTTGACGACGAACTGCGCCGCGCCCAGAGCGGCGTCTACGATTGCGGCGGCTGCACCTAAGCACCCTCCCCGCCCACCCGGCTCCGCGCCGCGGAGTCGGGACGCCGGCCGCGTTGCGGCGCCGGCAAAATCCCCTGCTAATGAAATAGGAATAAGCCCCGCAAGCCGCGTGGCGCAAGGCTTGCGCGCCATTCTCGGGTAGCAAATCCGGGGCGAGCAACTATAGTGAGCGCAGGCAGCAATGCAGTAAGAATACGAAAAGGCTTTTTTCCCCGTCCGAGTAGCTGGAGTCAAGGGAGGATGGGGGCGGACGGGGCGTCCGACGAACCCACTGAGAGTGAAGAGTGCGCCCCATGGTTGAAGTGGTACGCGCCGGCGACTCGGCGCATCTACATCTCTGCGTCACGGCCCGGCCGAATTCCGCCGCGGGCAAGAGCGGCCGCCAGGTTGCGATGTCGATCCTGGTGCCCTCCTGCATCCTGGTCGGCGTCGCCTTCCTGATGCTCGGCGCATGGCCGGCCACGCTGTTCATGGCCCTGCCGCTGATCGGCCTGACGCTCGCCTTCCACCAGGTCGAGCTGCACGCGGGCGACTTCGAACGGCTGACCCTCGACGGCGACCGCCTGATTCTCGACCGCCACCTGCTGGACCAGGACCAGCATCTGGAATTCAACAGCTACTGGGTCCAGGTGGCGCTGCGCCACACCTCGGTCGGCAGCAACACCCTGGCCCTACGCTCCCACGGCAAGGAGGTGTTCTTCGGCCAGTTGATGTCCGACGAGGAACGCGAGGCCCTGGGCCTGGAACTCAAACGCGATCTGGCCCAGATCAGGCGATGACAAGCCACAAGCAGGGAGGAAAACCATGGGACCGACACGCCGCCGTTGCTTGCTGAGCCTGAGCTTGCTGCCCTTGTGGGCCCAGGCCGAATACGCCCTCAACCTGCAGGCGCCTGCCCCTTCCATCGCCCGCCGCATCTACGACCTGCACAGCCTGATCCTGTGGATTTGCGGCGGCATTTTCGTCGTGGTGTTCGTGCCGATGTTCTATGCCCTCTGGCGCCACCGCAAATCCCTCGGCCACGAAGCCCACCCCTTCCACGACCATCCGAAGCTGGAGATCGCCTGGACCGTGGTGCCCTTCCTGATCCTAATCGGCATGGCGGTGCCGACCACCGCGGTGGTGGTGTCGATGAAGGACACCGGCGCCCAGGAGATGACCGTCAAGGTCACCGGCCGGCAGTGGAAGTGGGAATACGAATACCTTGGCGAGGATCTGAAATTCATCAGCAACCTGGCCACTCCGCGCGAGCAGATCGAGCAGCAGGCGCCCAAGGGCGAGCACTACCTGCTGGAGGTGGACCGGCCCCTGGTGGTGCCCACCGGCAAGAAGATCCGCCTGGTGCTGGTGGCTGAGGACGTGATCCATTCCTGGTGGGTGCCGGCCTTCGGCGTCAAGCAGGATGCGATTCCCGGCTTCATCCGCGACACCTGGTTCACCGTCGATCAGCCGGGCACCTATCGCGGCCAGTGCGCCGAACTCTGCGGCGTCGGCCACGCCTTCATGCCCATCGTCGTCGAAGCCCTGCCGCCGGAAAAATACGCCCTCTGGATGCAGGAGCAGAAGACTCAACTGGCCGCGGCTAAGGCCGGCGCCCAGCGCGAATACGCCCTGGCCGAACTGGTGGCCCTGGGCGAGAAGGTATACGCGACCAACTGCAGCGCCTGCCACCAAGCCAACGGCGGCGGCATCCCCGGCGCCTTCCCCGCGCTGAACGGTTCGAAGCTGGTGACCGGGCCGAAGACGGGCCATCTGGAGCGGGTCTTCCACGGCAAGCCGGGCACGGCGATGCAGGCCTTCGGCAGCCAGTTGTCGGACCTGGATATCGCCGCGGTGATCAGTTTCGAGCGCAACCACTGGGACAACAAGACCGGCGACGCGGTGCAGCCGCGTGAAGTCGCCGCCCTGCGCAAGTAGCGGAGGAAATTGCCATGGACAGCCACGCGCACCACAGCGAACATCACGATGAACACCCCGGCGGCCTGATGCGCTGGGTGACGACCACCAACCACAAGGACATCGGCAGCCTCTACCTGTGGTTCTCGCTGGCGATGTTCCTCTTCGCCGGCTCCCTGGCGATGCTGATCCGCGCCGAGCTGTTCCAGCCTGGGCTGCAGTTCGTCAGCCCGGCCACCTTCAACCAGCTAACCTCGATTCACGGCCTGATCATGATCTTCGGCGCGATCATGCCGGCCTTCGTCGGCTTCGCCAACTGGCAGGTGCCGCTGATGATCGGCGCCCCGGACATGGCCTTCCCGCGGCTCAACAACTGGAGCTTCTGGCTGTTGCCGGTGGCGGCGACGCTGCTGATCTCCTCCTTCTTTGTCCCCGGTGGCGCCATGGCTGGCGGCTGGACCATGTACCCGCCGCTGTTCATGCAGGGCGGCATCGCCTACGACATGACCATCCTGGCGATCCACGTCCTCGGCCTGTCGTCGATCATGGGCGCGATCAACATCATCACCACCATCCTCAACCTGAGGGCGCCGGGCATGACGCTGATGAAGATGCCGCTGTTCGTCTGGACTTGGCTGATCACCGCCTACCTGCTGGTGGCGGTGATGCCGATCCTCGCCGCGGTGATCACCATGCTGCTGACCGACCGCCACTTCGGCACCCACTTTTTCAGCGCCGCCGGCGGCGGCGACCCGGTGATGTTCCAGCACATCTTCTGGTTCTTCGGCCACCCGGAGGTGTACATCATGATCCTGCCGGCCTTCGGCATCATCTCGACGATCATCCCCACCTTCGCCCGCAAAAAACTGTTCGGCTACACCTCGATGGTCTGGGCCGTGGCCTCGATCGCCCTGCTCTCCTTCATCGTCTGGGCCCACCACATGTTCACCACCGGCATGCCGGTGGCCGGGCAGTTGTTCTTCATGTATTCGACGATGCTGATCGCCATCCCCACCGGGGTGAAGGTGTTCAACTGGGTGGCGACCCTGTGGCGCGGCTCGATCACTTTCGAGACGCCGATGCTGTTCGCCCTGGCCGTGGTCTGCCTGTTCACCATCGGCGGTTTTTCCGGCCTGGTGCTGGCCCTGGTGCCGGTGGATATCCAACTGCAGGACACCTACTACGTGGTCGCCCATTTCCACTACGTGCTGTTCTCCGGCGCGGCGATGAGCATCATGGGCGGCGTCTATTACTGGCTGCCGAAATGGACCGGCCACATGTACGACGAGACCCTCGGCAAGTGGCATTTCTGGATCACCGCCATCGCCTTCAACGTCACCTTCTTCCCGATGCACTTCCTCGGCCTGGCTGGCATGCCGCGGCGCATCCCCGACTACGCGCTGCAATTCGCCGACTTCAATCGCATTTCCAGCCTCGGCGCCTTCGCCCTGGGCCTGGCCCAACTGCTGTTCCTCTACGTGGTGGTCAAGTGCATCCGCGAGGGCGGCGCAGCCGGCGAGCGGCCCTGGGAAGGGGCCGACACCCTGGAATGGACCCTGCCCTCGCCACCGCCCTACCACTCCTTCAACACGCCGCCCGAAGTCCATTGAGCCTAGGGGATCGCCATGTCAGACCACCACTCCGGCTACTACGTACCACCGCCTTCCCACTGGCCCATCGTCGGCTCCCTGGCGCTGCTGACCCTGGCCGGCGGCTTAATCCTGCTGCTGGCGAAAGTGGCCGCCGGCCCCTATGTGATGGTCCTCGGCGCGGCGATCCTGATCTACATGATCTTCGGCTGGTTCGGCAGCGTGATCCGCGAGCACCAGGCGGGCCTGCTGGAAGGCCAGGTGGACCGCTCCTTCCGCTGGGGCATGGTGTGGTTCATCTTTTCCGAGGTGATGTTCTTCGCCGGCTTTTTCGGCGCCCTGTTCTACGCCCGCAATTTCGCCGTGCCCTGGCTGGCCGAGGCGCAGATGCTGTGGCCCGGCTACGCCGGCCACTGGCCCACCAGCGGCCCCGGCCTCACCGATCCGTTCACGCCGATGGCGGCCTGGGGCATCCCGGCGATCAACACCCTGATCCTGCTTTCCTCCGGCGCCACCGTGACCTGGGCGCACTGGGGGATGAAGACCAACAACCGCAGCCAGATCAAGCTCGGCCTGATCCTCACCGTCACCCTCGGCCTGATCTTCCTCGCCCTCCAGCTCCACGAATACGGCGAGGCCGCATTCACCATCAAGACCGGCATCTACGGCGCCACCTTCTTCATGCTGACCGGCTTCCACGGCCTGCATGTGACCCTCGGCGCCATCATGCTGACCGTGATCACCGGCCGGGTGTTCGCCGGCCATTTCACGCCGCAGCACCACTTCGGCTTCGAGGCCGTGGCCTGGTACTGGCACTTCGTCGATGTCGTCTGGCTGATGTTGTTCGTCTTCGTCTATTGGCTCTAGAACCGAGGGAACCGGTCTCAGGCGGCCCACGTCGAAGCGGTATGGAAGCGTGTTTTACAGGAGGTCGATCATGAACCTGATCATGTTCCCGAAGATGTTGGGGTCCCACGAGGAAGGCTGGGCCTGGCTGATGAAGGTCCATCCCTCGGTGCCCAAGGTGTTCCTGCTCTACGTCGCGCCGATGTCCCTGATCCCGCCGGCAATGCTGCTCTACGCCGGCCAGGCCTACAGCGACACGATGCTCGGCAACGCCTCAATGACCCAGTTCTGGCGCCTGGCGGCGCTGTTCTACCTGGCCGAAATCGTCATGGTGCCGCTGATGGCGGCGGTGATCCAGCAGATCGGCGACGTGGTCGATGCGCGTCCGGAATACCACGACGCCTTCGCCTTCGCCGCAGTGGTACCGACGCCGCTCTGGCTGTCGGCCCTCGGTCTGTTCCTGCCGAGTCTGGCGCTCAACGCGATGATCGTCGGCGTCGCCCTGTTCGCCGCCGGCATGCTGATCTACGAGGGCGCCTACAGCGTCTTCCAGGTCAAGGATGAAGGCCAGTCGCTGCTACTCACCGGCTCGGTGCTGGCCGCCGGCCTGGTGGCATGGGTAGCGCTGATGGGCCTCGCCTTTGTCAGTTGGGGCTCGATCATCGCCTGACAGCAGTGAAATTCTTTTCACCACGGCGACACGACGAAAGGCAAACGAATTAACCATGGAGGGCACGGGGAACACGGGGATTCAATGCATAGACGTAGGTTTTCCCCGTACTCCCCGTGTCCCCAGTGGTGATCTTTTCGCTTTTCCCGCCGTGCTCGCCGTGTCGCCGTGGTGAGATTTCCTGACTAGGGCGCCAGCAGGAAGTCCCGCACCACATCGATCTGGCCCCGCTCCATCAGGATCGGGGCATGCCCGATGCCGGGGAACTCGACGCCCTTGGCCTTCGGACCACGCTGTTGCATCTCGGCGAAGACCTCCGGGGCCAGCACATCGGATTCGGCGCCGCGCAGGATCATGGTCGGGCAGGGAATCGCGTCATACACCGGCCACAAATCCACCGCCTGATAGACGAAGGCCTGGCGGAAGGGTTCGCCGATGGCCGGGTCGTAATGCATCCGATATTGGCCGTCCGCCGTCGGCCGGATGCCGTGGCGGATCAGGTGCGCCCACTGCTCGTCGCTGATCGGACCGAAGGGCTTGCAGATCACCCGCAGATAACGCTCGGCCTCCTCCGGGCTGGCAAAGGCCGGCGCGTTGCCGACGTATTCGCCGATGCGCTTCAGGGATTCGGGCGAGATCAAGGGACCGACGTCGTTCAGCACCAGGCGGCGGATCGGGAAACCCATCTGGCCCGCCAGCATCATGCCGATCAGGCCGCCCATCGAGGTGCCGACCCAATCGACTTCTTCCGCGCCGATCCGCGCCAACAAGGTTGTCATGTCCGACAGGTATTGGGGGAAGCCGTAACCCGCCGGCACCTTGAGCCAATCGCTGCGGCCACGGCCCACCACGTCGGGGCAGATCACCCGGTAATCGTCCTTCAAAGCCTCGGCCAGCCAGTCGAAATCGCGGCCGTTGCGGGTCAGGCCGTGGGCGCAGACCAGCACCCGCGGGTTGCGCGGATCGCCAAACTCCACATAGGCCATGCGGTGCAGCCCCTGCGGGCTGATGCAGCGCACGCTGCCCTCACGGATGGCGGGCAGCGGAACCTTGCGGAAGAAGCGGCGGAGGATGAAGGAGAAGATCATGGAATTCCCAGGGAGTAGTGCATGGACGATGGAACGAGTCTAACAGCGGGCTCTTACAGCTTTGTCTCAAGCAGTTTCCCCGGGAACCCGCCTTAGGGCCTAGGCCTCGGCATTGGCTTGCAGCGCCGGTTTCAGCCGATACCAATCGATGCTGCGAGTGCCCAGCATCAGCGCAGCCAGGGCGGCGAACAGCAACAGGGAGCCCAGCAGCAGCGCATTCTGTTCCGACAGCAGCACGCCGAACAGGGCCCCCAGCAGCAGGCCGAGGCCGCTGCCGAAGGCCAGGGCCGGTTTCCAGCCGCGCAGCACCGCCGCCAGATAGGCGGTGATCAGGCCGCTGGAAGCCAGCGCCGCGACCAGATAGGCCCAGGCGAAGCCGACGTGTTCGGACAGGCTCAGCAGAAGCAGAAAAAAAATCGCCAGGGCCAGGCCCACCAGCCCATATTGCACCGGATGGATGGGCAGGCTGCGCAGGTTCTCGAACATGAAGAAGGCGGCAAAAGTGAGCACCACGAACAGCACGCCGTACTTGGTCGCGCGCAGCGAGAGGCGGTAGATGTCCACCGGATCGATCAGCCTGACGCGGAAGGAGTTCTGCTCCTCCACGCTGCCGGAGGACGGCGTGGCCTCATTGGCCCGGCCAGGCTGATTCAGGATGTCCCGCTGCACATTGGCCGCCAGGGCGCTGACCGACCAGGTGGCGCGGAAGCCCTGCTCGTCCACCTGCCGCTCCCGCGGCAGGAAGCCGCCGCCGAAGCTGGGGTGCGCCCAGTTGCTGCTCAGGCTGGCTACGGTTTGGTCGGCCAGGGGAACCAGGCCGAAGGATTCGGTGCCGGCCAGGCGCAGTTCGATGCGGAAGGGCAGCGACTGGGTGAGCCCCGCCACCGCATGGGGGATCGCCGCCTGGAAGCCGTTCTTCATGCCGCCGAGACCGGTGCCGCGGGCCGGGCTGAGATCGCTGCCGCCCAATTTGATCTTCGGTTCGCTGATCAGGCCGCGCGGATCGCTGAGGCCCAGCACCAGACGCGGCGCGCCCCAGCGCACCGCACCGTTACGCCCTGGCTTGGGCAGGTCGCTTTCTGCCGGCGGATCGAACTGTCCGCTCAACTGGCCCTTGAGGTCGAACACCGCCACCTGATGCAGGCCATAGGCGCGCTGCTCGACGTTGAGTCCACCCTCCAAGGTCAGCTTGCGCGGGAAGACGAACACATCGCGATTGCGCGTGCGCCGCACCAGGCGCGTCCGCCGTGCCTCGCCCTCGCCTTCGCTGATCTCCTCGTCGTATTCCTCGAAGACCGGCAGCACCAGCAGCGGCCCGATCAGGGTCTGGGCGCGGGCCGAGTTGGCCGCCACCTGATTCACCGCTTCCTCGCGGAAGTGACTGCGCTCGGCCACGGTGCTTTCGATCATGCCGAGGGGAATCAGAAGCATCAGGCCGAGCACGAACAGGCTCAGGCATTTCCAGAACAATTGTTTTTGCATGGCGATCTCCTTGATGAGGGAGAGGCCAGTCTGCAAAACGGCAGCGAAGGGACGATGAAGCGGCGCGGTCCTTGTGTGAAGCGAATGTGAAGTTCAGCCCGACGGCAGGCTCAGCGTCGCGCAGGCGCCGCCCCCGGGGCGGTTTTCGACGGCGATGCTGCCGCCATGCAACTGCGCCACCTCCTGCACCAGGGCCAGGCCGAGGCCGCTGCTCTTCGGCTGGCCGTCGGGCCGCGGCAGGGAGAAAAAGCGCTCGAACAGACGCTCCTGGGCGAAGTCGGGAATGCCCGGCCCCTGGTCGCAGACCTCGATGCGGACCCTGCCGTCATCGGACTCGGCATGACATGTCACCTCACCACCGGCCGGTGAGAAGGCGATGGCGTTATCCACCAGATTGGCCAGGGCCTGGGTCAGCAGGAAGGCGTCGCCGCGCACCGTCAGCCCGGCGGCGCCCTGCCACTCCAGGCGCACGCCGCGCTGAGCGGCGGCGCTTTCGAACTGAGGCTGGAGTTCGGCGAAGAGGCTGTCCACCGTCACCGGCCGCGGCGCCTCCAGCCCCGCCTTATGCTCCAGCTGGGCCAAGCGCAGCAGCTTGTCGATCATGTCCTGCAGGCGCGCGCCCTGGGCCGTGATGTTGCCGGAAAAGCGCAGCCGGTCGGCCTCGGGCAGGGGCTCGGCGAGCAGCTCGGCGGCGCCGCGGATGGCGGCCAGGGGGCTTTTCATCTCGTGGGTCAGGTGCTCCACATAGCGTTCCACATAGGCCCGGCCGTCCAGTTCGGCGCGCATCGACTCCAGGGCCCGGGCCAGTTCGCCGATCTCGTCGCGGCCCCGGTGGGGCAAGGCCGGTTTCTCGCCCCGGGCCAGGGCCCGGGCATAGCGCAGCAGGCGGTTCATCGACAGGGTCAGCCAGATGGTGAACAGGCTGCCCACCAGCAGGGTGGCCGCCAGCAGCAGGGCGCCGTGGCGGAACACGCTGCGCTCACCCCGGGCGATGATCGGCGCGAGGGCGCTGACCGGCTTGGCGACGGTAGCGACGCCGATGATGCGGCCCTGGTCGACGATCGGCGCGGCGACGAACAGCACGCTGCTGGTCTCGTCGTCCGGATCGTCGCGGGTGGCGCGGGCGCCGTAGCGGCCGGCCAGGGTCAGGGCCACATCGCGCCAGCGGGAGTAGTCCTGGCCCACCGCCTCGCCGTCGGAATCGAAGCGGACGATGCCCTTGGCGTCGGTGACGTAGATGCGGAAATCCAGGCTCTGCTTTTCCCGGCCCCAGATCGGCGCGCTGACCGTGCGCCGGCTGTAGGCCTCGATGCTGCGAGCGAAGGCGCCGTCCTGGATGCGCCCGGCCTTGAGGTCGGCGGCGGCCAGCTCGGCCACCAAGTGGACGCTGTCCACCATCACCTCCTCCACCGCCTCGCGCACCCCCGGTTTCACCTCGGCGACGAAGACCCGCAATACAAACCAGCCGGCGATGCCCACCACCAGGAAGTAGCCGAGGAAGACCCGCGCCCAGAGCTTCATTCCAGCGAGTAGCCGAGGCCGCGATGGGTACGGATCGGGTCCGCATCGGCGCGCACCGCCCGCAGCTTGGCGCGCAGGGTCTTGATGTGGGCATCGATGGTGCGGTCCGAGGAATCCGGCGCATCGGCCCAGACCCGGTCCATGATCTCCTCCCGGCTGAAGATGCGTCCGGGGTGGCCCAGCAGCATTTCCAGCAGGCGGTATTCGTTGCGGGTCAGGTCCAGGGCCGCGCCGTGGTAGCGCACCCGCAGCGCCGCCGGGTCGTGCTGCCAGACCGCGTCTACCTGAAGCGCCGCGGCCCGGCCGCGGCGCAGGATGGCGCGGATACGGGCCGCCACCTCCCGCGGCGAGAAGGGCTTGACCACGTAATCGTCGGCCCCCAGTTCGAGGCCCACCACCCGGTCGATCTCGTCGCCCCGGGCGGTGAGGAACATCACCGGCACGTCGGCACCGGCAACCCCCTGGCGCAGCCGGCGCAGGACCTCGAAGCCCGGCCCGTCGGGCAGGCCCACGTCCAGCACCACCAGATCGAAGGGCTGCGCCCCATGGGCGGCCACAGCCTCCTGCCCCAGCAGCAAATGGGTGGTCGCATAGCCCTCGCTCTGCAATACATACAGCAAGGGTTCGGCGATGGCCGTCTCGTCTTCGACGATCAGGATGCGCTTGGCGTCGGTCATGGCCGGAGAAAATACCTCAAAGCCTGGCACAAGGGCATCAGATGAAGATGCCGTCCGCCAAGAAAATCAAAAAATCTCGACAGATTCCATTCACCACAACACAAGGAAAAACATGCTCCTTAACGAAGCTTGCGCTCACTTTTTTCACCACTGCCAAACAGCCAACAGTCTCTCAGAACACACGCTTCGTGCTTACCGGCATGACTTGAAAGACATCACGCAATTCCTTGGCCTGTGCACTGAACTCAAGGACATAACTAAGGATGAAATCCGTCGATACATCGGCCATATGAGAGAACAGCGCAAGCTCAAGGAAACGACGATTAAACGTCGAATTGCGTGCATGAAATTACTCTTCAAGTGGCTACAGCAAGAGGCGGCAATACCCACAAACCCATTCGACACTCTGAATGAAAAAATTCGGCTACCCAAGCGATTGCCTAGAGCACTCGATGTCGGCGACTTGTCGCTTCTAAGAAAGGCAATTTCGATACAAGGCTCGGAGAGTCATTTCGATCAAGCCTGCGCAAGCACTGCAATCCGGCTACTTCTAGAATCTGGAATCCGCGTTGGAGAGCTCGCTGCCATCAAACTAGACGACCTCTCCCTATCCGATAGAGCCATAAGGATTCGAGGCAAAGGAAATCGCCAACGGCTCGCTTACCTAACCTCGGCGACTCTGCATAAAGCCATCACGCAATATCTTCAGCTACGGCTCGTCGTATCTACGGACGCCACACACCTGTTTGTCACAGAGGAAGGTGCACCGCTTACGCCTGCGGCCCTACGGACCTCGCTTCGAAAAATGTCCACATCCGTTGGCGTCAGCAAACGGGTAACCCCGCACATGCTTCGCCACACCTGCGCTTCTCAATGGCTAGAGGGCGGCCTTGATATCCGTTACGTCCAAAAGCTATTAGGGCACCAAAGCATATCCACAACAGAGATATACACCCACGTATCGGACAAGCAACTACGGCTGGCACTTAATCGGGTAGTTGGAGGCAGGCATCTATGATTTTGATAACTAGGAATTATCAGGCCTGCTTTCGATGCGATATCTCACCAAATTCGATGGCCGACTCCAGCGGGTTCAAGAGATCACCGATCTGCAATGGGGCATTCTCGGAGGTCACATCCATCTCATTGCAAGCGCGAGCTATCCGTTCGCTTCCGTTCTCCACGCTCTGGCCGAACCGTCAATGGTCCTCCCTGCGGAAGGAATGCCTGGCGCGCGCTATTTACCAGGTTCGAGGGCGATGGATGCAGTCGAACTTGAGGGCGAGGCGCTCGTACTCCGTTTGTTCGGCGACCCCCAAGGGTATCGAGCGACGCTGCAGCCGCACTCTGGAACCCAGGCCAACCAGATGGCGTTCAACGCGGTCCTTCAGCAGGACGATGTCGTCCTATGCTTGCAGCCGCGCGACGGAGGACACATTTCGCACACAGTGCTGGTCGGTCGCCGAAACCAGACGTTGAACTTCGGCCTGACCGCAGAAGGACTGCCCGACTACGTCGCACTTCGAAAACTTGCGCTGGATAACAAGCCCAAGTTGATCATCGTGGGCGGCAGCGCGCTGCCGCGGCAGATCGATTTTGCGCTCTGCGGCGAGATCGCCAAAGAATGTGGCGCATACCTTCATGCGGACGTTTCCCACACGGCGACCTTCATTGCCGCCGGGATACATAGCTCCCCCTTCCCCCATTGCGACTTCGTCACCTTCAACACGGTCAAGAACCTAAGAGGCCCCAATGGCGGTGTCCTCGTCTACCGTGATCGACTCACAAAGGCGGTGCACTCCTCCATCTTCCCGACAAGCCAAGGTGGCGCGAATGAGAACAGCATGCTCGGCAAGTTCACCGCTCTCCTGGAGTGGAGCCATCGGGACATCGTCAGCCACGCACAAAGCATTTTGGATCAGGCGCACACGATGGCGGCCGTTCTCATTGACGAAGGTGTCCGATTGACCACGGGTGGAACCGACTGCCACATCCTCTTAGCGGAACTGGCCGGAGTAACCGAGAAGAGCGGGGCCGAGATCGAGCAAACTCTGGAGGAGTCGGGCGTCCTTGTGAACAAGAACCTCATCCCCAACGACAAGCGCTCTCCCGCCGAAACCACGGGGATTCGCATAGGGGCCACCAACTTGGCCATCCTCAACTACGAGCTGGCTGACACCGCCGCGCTTGCTCGATGGATCGCGCAGCACATACGTGGTGAATTTCCGTCTCGCGAGCTGATCGACTGTCTGGTCGGCAAGTACCACAAGGACAATCGCTGGTTCGCGGCGTAGCGCCTAGTAGCGCCAATGCGGCGAAAGCACCAGCGGCGCTTTCATTACGGCTCCATTTAATTCGACCGGAATCATGACTTCGATGCCCGCCGTCGCGCGCTGTAGCACCGTGTCGACAATTGCGTCGAGGTACTCCACCGTCCGGGCACTCGACAACTGGGATTCGATGGATGCGGTGAACCAAGCGACCACTTGAATGAAGCGAAGGTCGCGTGTCTTGGTCGCCTTATGATGGAGGCTTCTGAAAATTTCCAGCGCCGCTTCAGATTCAATCTTTCCTGCGGCGAGGGCAAGTACGGCGTCATTGAAGTCGAGCATGGCTAGATCCATGGCCAGTGACGGCGGCGCAAACCGACGAGCGTCTTTGGCGAACGCTTCCGCGAGCGCATAGTTGCCTTCAGTGGCCGCAGCGGCGCTCAAGTTAACCAGGGGCTGGTAAGCCTCGCGTGAATCCAGTTGCAGGAGCATCCGATGCGCTGTCTCCAAGAGTTTCCTCGCAACCGCAAGATGGCCATCCGCCAACTCAACGACGCCCAGGTTATTGGTGCAAGTGGCAACGCCAAACTGATTCCCGAGTCGGGTGAATCCCCGGATCGCCGCGTCGAGAATGCTACGCGATGTTCTGGCGGGAAACAGGTGCCCTGAATTGCGCAGTATGACGAGTTCGTACTCGGAGGCCTGCGTCTGCCTTCCCAACGTGCGATAGATTCGATTGACGATTCCCGCCGCCCTGGCGTCCTCGCACAGATTGATCAAGATGTTGAACTCGACCGCATCTCTCTCCTTCGAGGGATCTGCTTCAGCAAGCGCGTGCGCTGCGTCCTCATACCTGAATAGTTGCACGAGAAATTTCGCCGAATAGAGAGCTGCGAGCTTCTTGTAGCGCGGATCCTTTTGCAAGTGCTGGGTAGCCACCAACCCAAAGCCGAAGAGGGCGCACTTCTGGATCGAATCCAGCAGGATGCGGACGCAGTCCGGAGGAAGCAGGTCGACCACCTCCCAGCAGACCGAATCGCGATACAGGCCGCACAGATAGCTGAATCTCTCTCGGCTATGTTGGGCGTAGATGAAATCGACCAGATGGCTCTGCAGTGAGGCGCTCGCTCGAACTTCCTGTACATGGACGATGCCGAGTAGTCTGTCGTACAAGGCATCATCGCGTCTGTTGTCCTCACTCAAGACGCTCGCGAGGGCTTGCACAAGGTGGGCTCGAAGCTCAAGCCTTTCTTCCTCGGGCGTCATGGCGGTCACCACCGTGGACACGATCTCATGTTCCACCTTGATCCGGTCCCTTTTCTCTCCATTTACGATCAGAAGCCCCAAGGCGGTCAGATCCGAGATCGCCGTCGCCACAGTTTCGGGCTTCATGCCGAACTGCGAGGCTTTGAGCAGCGCCAACACGCTCGACAACGTCAGTCCGCCGAGCAGTAGGACGATTAGTCGCAGGACCATCTGGTCCGCGGGGCGCAATGACTGGATGACTTCCTGATATGAATCAGGTTGCCTTTTCACATCACCACTGAAGCGCCGCTCCGCCGCAAGCTTCAATTGGAACCATGCGGCTTTGAGATTCCCGTCGCAACGCCTATGCACCGTGGCAGCAAGTTCCGCTGGGTGCAGTTCATCCGGTAGGACATGCTTGACGAGGGTGAGAATGTCATCCTCTGACACCACGCCTATCTCGACGCCCTTCTCTGAGAGGTTTGGAATCGACGGAGCCCAGTTGAGGCGCCGATTTCCGATGGTGCGCTCGATCGTGACCAGTCGCAGGTGCTCGCCGTGGCCCAGAAGTTCGCTACTCAGAATTTCCAGAAGCGACACTGGCAGGAACTGAAGATTGTCTAGGGCAACGACGGTGGATCGCGAATGGGACTGAGCCATCAACAGGCGGAACGCTGTGGCAGGGTCGCTGGCAGGACTTGCGGCCTGAGGCAA
>DATDMT010000248.1:0-3400 GCA_036518635.1 Rhodocyclaceae bacterium
CGCCGCGACGACGGCCGCATCGACAAGGCCCTGCGGGCCGCCTGAGTCGTGACCGTTAGGGCACTGCGCGCACAGTGGGCGGCCGACGCGGTGCGCCCCCTGGCGGCCATCGCCGCCGAGGAAAGCGCGCGCTTCGGCGCCAAGGCCACCCAACTGGCGCGCCTGGCGCGGGCCGGCCTGCCGGTGCCGGCCGGCTTTTGCATCGCCTGCGATGCCCTGCCGGACCAGTGGTACGCCGATGACGAATTGCCCGCCGCCCTGGCTGCGGCGATCCGCCGTGCCTACCGCTACCTTGGCGCTACCCGAGTCGCGGTGCGCAGTTCCGCCGGCGACGAGGATCAGGCCGCCGGCAGTGCCGCCGGCTTGTACACCACACGGCTCGGTATTGCCGACGAAGCCGCGCTGTTCGCCGCGATCCGCAGTTGCTGGCTGGCCCGCCTGGCGCCACGGGCGCGCCACGGCCGTGGCGGCGAAACCGCGATGGCGGTGCTGGTGCAGGCCCAGGTGGCAGCCGAGGCGGCCGGCGTGCTGTTCACCGCCGATCCCTTGAGCGGCGCCCGCGACCGTATCGTGATCAACGCCGTCTGGGGCCTCGGCGAACCCCTGGCCTCCGGCCGCATCGGCGGCGACGTATTCCACGCCACGCCGACCGGCGTGCTCAGCCGGCAGATATTGAGTTGCAAGAGCGCCATGCTCACCGCCCAGGGCGAGCGGCCGGTGGCCCAGTGGCGGCGCCATGCGCCGGCCTTGAGCGCCCCCCAGGTGCGGCGCCTGGTGGGTTTGGCGCGCCAGGTGGCAACGCTGCTGCCGCAGCCCGGCGGCGAGGCGCTGGATATCGAGTTCGCCATCGAGCGCGGCCAGCCGCTGCTGCTCCAGGCGCGGCCGATTCCGCTCGCCCGGCAGCGCCTCGATCCGCTCGCCGCCTATTTGGAGGAGGAGCGCGCGGCCCTCGCCGCCCACGTCGAGCAGCAGCGCCGCAGCGGCGTGCTGCAGGGTGATGAGGTGGTGCTCAGCGCCGGCAACATCGGCGAGCTGCTGCCGACCCCCTGCGCCTTCAGCTTCGCCCTGTTCCGCCACATCTTCGCCGGCCGCGACGGCGCCATCGTTCGGGGCCGCCGGCGCCTCGGCTATCGTCTTGGTGAGCAGGCTGGCGAAGGTCTCTTCGTCCAGGTCGGCGGCCAGGCCTATTTCAATCTCGAAGTCGATGCCGCCACCTATGACCTCGGCGTTGCCTTGCCGCTGGCCGAGCTGCTGCAGACAGTAAGTGCCGAGCCGGCCCAGGCCAGCTATCCCGAACTCGATCTGTATCCGCGCCTGCTGGCCGCCGCGCCGGGCGGCAGCGCTGCTGCCGCGGCCTTCCGCCGCCGTCTGCTGCGCCAGGGGCGGCGCCTGCAAGGTCGGCTGCCGCAGTTGCTGGCGCTGCTACAAGCGCCGCCGGAGCGCGATCTGGCAGCGCTCGATCTGCCCGCGCTGCAGGCCGAACTCGCCGCCAGCCTGACGCGGCTGCGTCGCCTCGGCCTGCGCTTCGTCATCGCCGCCCGGCTGGGTTTTTTCTTCGCCGATACCCTGCGCCGGCGTCTGCAGGAACTGCTGCCGGAGCGCGCCGAGCGCGTCTACGCCAGCCTGCTGCAGGGCCTGCCGGGCAGCCTGATCACCGAACAGGGCTTGGACATGGAACGCCTCGCCACGGGCGAAATCGACGCCGGGCAATTCCTCCAGCGCTACGGCCACATGGCCAGCAACGAGCTGGAGCTGCTGCATCCGCGCCTGGCCGAAATCCCCGAGCGCCTGGCGCGCCAGGTCGAGGAACTGCGTGCCAGCCGCCGCCGCCCCGGCGCCGAGTTCGCCCGCCAGGCGCGCCGCTGCCGCCGCACCGAGGCTGCGTTGCGGCGGCGCTATGTGCACACCGCTCCCGAGGCCCTCGCCGAGCTGTGCGACGACCTGCGCATGGCGCAGACCTACCTGCCGCTGCGCGAGACCCTGAAGTTCCATCTCGCCGCCCTCTACGCGCCGTTGCGGCCCCTGCTGCAGGCCATCGCCGCACGCCTCGGCTGCCCGGCGGACAGCCTGTTTCACCTGACGCCGCAGGAAGTGCTGGCACTCAATGCCGCCGAGCTGGGCGACGCCCTGGCCCTGGCCGGCGAACGTCAGTGCCGCCGCGAACTTGCCCGGCAAGTGGCCCGCAGCCGGCCGCTGCCGCGGGTGATCTTCACCGACCGCGCCGACGCCTTGAATGCCGCGGCAGATAGCGCCCCGGCCGACGCTGAATTGCAGAGCCTGGCCGCCAGCCCCATTGCGCCGGGCATCGCCGAGGGCGTGGTGTATCTGCTGACCCTGGACGAGGATGAACTGGACCAGGCGCCGCCGGAACTCGGCGGCGGCGAAATCCTTGTCGCCACCTCGGCCAACCTCGGCCTGGCGCCGCTGTTCCGCACCGCCGCCGGGGTGGTGGTGGAGGTCGGCGGCGTGCTCGCCCACAGCGCCTGCCAGGCCCGCGAGGCGGGCATCCCGGCCCTGGTGCTGGCCGATGCGACCAGCCGCCTGCGTAGCGGCGACCGGGTGCGGCTCGACGCCCAGCGCGGCCTGATCACGATTCTTCAACGCGCCACCGTTTCGGACAATCCATGAACTCGCCCTGCGACACCGCTTCCCTGTTCAGCCTGCGCGGCCTGGTTGCCGTGGTCACCGGCGCCGGTGCCCGTGGCGGCATCGGTCATGCCATTGCCCTCGGCTTCTCTCGGGCCGGCGCGCAACTGGCGATTGCCGATTGCGATGCGGAAGGCCTGGCGACCACCGCGGCGGAGCTGACCCTGATCGGTGCGCCGCCGTTGGCCTGCGCATGCGACATCGCCGAGGAGGCCGACGTGGAGCGCCTGTTCGCCGCCGTGACGGCTCGCTACGGGCGGGTGGACGTGTTGGTGAACGTGCCCTTCAGCTTCAACCGCCGCGCCGCGCCCCACGAGATCGATATCGCCGACTGGGAGCGGGCCGTCGCGGTGAACCTGACCGGCTACCTGCGCTGCTGCCAGCACGCGCTGCGCGACATGCTGACCCGCGGCGCGGCCGGCAGCCTGATCAACATCGGCTCCAACGGCGGCGTCGGCGCCCTTGGCCGCGGTGCGCTGATCTACGGTTGCAGCAAGGCGGCGGTGCATCAACTGACCCGCGAGCTGGCGGTGGAATACGCCGCCAGCGGCATCCGCTGCAATGCCCTGCTGCCGGCGCAGACCCATACCCCGGGCCTCGCCGCCCATCTGGAAAACCAGGACTTCCGCGACCAGGTGCTGCCGCGCATGCTGGCCGGCCTGCCGCAGGGCCGTTTGCTGCAGCCGGAGGACTATGTGGGCCCGGCGATCTTTCTCGCCTCGGCCGCCGCCGCGGCGGTGAACGGCGTGCTGCT
>DATDMT010000249.1:0-6670 GCA_036518635.1 Rhodocyclaceae bacterium
GAAATCCTGGTGGGTGGCGATGTCGCTCATCATCTGCTGCATCCGGCCGATCGGGTGGATCACCTGGCGGTAGAGCAGCACGCCGACGCCGCCGAGGATCAGCACCGCCAGCACGGTGAGCAGCAGGATGGCGTTCACCGCACCGGCCAGGTTCTGGTTCAGGTTGAGGAAGGCCTCGTCCTTGGCCCGGCCCTTCTCGATCCGCAGGGTGTCGACGATCTGGCCGATCTCTTCCTGGTACATGGCGACCCCGGCGTAGAGATTGGCCTCGGCCATTTCCTTCTGCCCGGCGAGCTTGAACTTCACCGTGTCGTTGATCGCCGCGACGTAGTTCGCCGCGCTTTCCTTGGCCTGCGTCACCAGGCCCTTCTGCGCCTCGCTGCTGGCGCTCTTGAGCTGCAGCTCAAGGGCGTCCTGCAGGGTCTTGATCTGGCCGGAGAGCTTGCCGGCGGATTGCTTGGCGAGATTCTCGTCGGGCGCCGTGACCACCGCGATGGTTGCCAACTGGACATCCTTCAGGTGCGACACCAAATCTCCCGAGGCCAGCGCGCTGGGCACGATGCCCTCGGTCACCCGCTTGACCTCGGCGGCGTTGCGATTGGACAGGAGGACGCTGTAGCCGCCGATACCGGCAATGGCGGTCAGGGTCAACAGCACGAGGGCGACGATGCGATGGCGGATGTTCATGGCGAGTACGACCAAAGGGATAGCGGCGGCGGCCGGAAGGGTCGCGCCAACCCGGGCATGGCAAGGGTTTCCACTTGGGCTGTGGCGGCGCAACAGCAAGGCTAAGCCCGGATTGTTGCGATTCGGTGTCAGGGGGATGACACTTCCTTGACCGTCGATGCCGATGGCATTCAACGAGCCGAACCCATGGCCGCGGCAGGGCCGGGCGGCTCCGCCGGTGGTCTGGGTTATTTCCTTACGGGATCAGCCGGCGCAGGGCCGGCGCGGCATCAATGCACTTCGCGGGTTTCGAGGAACTCGATGTCCGGATAGCGCTCTTGCGTCAGCTGCAGGTTCACCCGGCTGGAGGCCAGGTAGACGTAATCCTCGCCGCCGTCGAGGGCGACGCTGACCGGGTACTTGTCGGCAATGGCGCGTAGCTGGTCGGGCGTGCCCTTGAGCCAGCGGGCGGTGGATACCTGCACCGGCTCGAAGATGGCGTCCACGCCGTATTCATGTTCCAGGCGATGAGCGACCACGTCGAACTGCAGGGCGCCGACGGCGCCGAGAATCAAGTCGTTGGTGCCGACCGGGCGGAACAACTGGGTGGCGCCCTCTTCCGCCAACTGATGCAGGCCCTTTTGCAACTGCTTCAGCTTCAGCGGGTTGCGCAGCACGGCGCGCTGGAACAGCTCCGGGGCGAAGGAAGGAATGCCGGTGAAGCGCAAGTCCTCGCCCTCGGTGAAGGTCTCGCCGAGGCGGATGGTGCCATGGTTGGGGATGCCGATGATGTCGCCGGCATAGGCCTCGTCCATGATGCTGCGGTCCTGGGCCATGAAGGTGATCGCATTGTTCACCGCCATGGTCTTGCCGCCGGCCACCTGCTTGATCTTCATGCCGCGCTCGAAGCGGCCGGAGCAGATGCGCAGGAAGGCGATCCGGTCCCGGTGCTTGGGGTCCATATTGGCCTGAATCTTGAACACGAAGGCGGCGAACTTGGGCTCGTGGGGCTGCACCGTGCGGGTCTGCGCCGCCCGCGCCAGGGGCTCGGGGGACAGGTCCACGATGGCGTCCAGCACGCTCTGGACGCCGAAGTTGTTCACCCCGGAGCCGAAGAACACCGGGGTCTGGCGGCCTTCCAGGTAGGCGGTCTGATCGAAGGGGTGGGAGGCGCCGCGCACCAGCTCGATGTCGGCGCGCAGTTCGTCGGCCTGGGTGCCGAGCAGCTCATTGAGGCGCGGGTTGTCGAGGCCGTCGATGATTTCCGAAGTGCCCTTCTCCGCCTGTGGGTCGAAGAACTGGACGGTGTCGTTGTGCAGGTGATAGACGCCGCGGAAGCGCTTGCCCATGCCGATGGGCCAGGTCATCGGCGCGCACTGAATCTTCAACACCGACTCGATCTCGTCCAAGAGGTCGATGGGTTCGCGGCCTTCCCGGTCGAGCTTGTTGATGAAGGTCAGGATCGGCGTGTCGCGCAGGCGGCAGACGTCCAAGAGCTTGATGGTGCGGTCTTCGACACCCTTGACCGAGTCGATCACCATCACCGCCGAGTCCACGGCGGTCAGGGTGCGGTAGGTGTCTTCGGAGAAGTCTTCGTGGCCCGGGGTGTCCAGCAGGTTCACGATGAAGTCGCGGTAGGGGAACTGCATCACCGAGGAAGTGACCGAGATGCCGCGCTGTTTTTCCAGCTCCATCCAGTCCGAGGTGGCATGGCGCGAGGCCTTGCGCGCCCGCACTTCGCCGGCCACCTGGATCGCGCCGCCGAACCAGAGCAGCTTTTCGGTCAGCGTCGTCTTGCCCGCGTCCGGGTGGGAAATGATGGCAAAGGTGCGGCGACGGGCGATTTCTTGGTCGAGGGCGGACACGGGACAGCTTTCGGCAAGGCGGAAGGGCGCGGATTATACCGGTACGGCGGCAATGTGACACAACGCGAAAAATGTGACACAATTCAACATACCCCGCCTGGAGCCCCCGCCATGAAAACCCTCGGAGTCCGCGAAATGCGCGCCAGCTACGGCGCCCTGGAAACCGCCCTGAAAGAGGAAGGCGAGGTCATCCTGACCCACCACGGCAAGCCCTTCGCCCGGGTATTGCCGCTGGAAACCCCATCGACACCGCCCAAGATGCCCAGCAACGCCGCCCTGCGCGCCCGCATGAAACCCTTGAAGACGGCCACCGCCGACCTGATCAGCGCCGAGCGCGACGAACGCTGAGCGGCATGAGCACACTTCATGGAGCCGCGCGGCGGCGAACCCGCGTCACCCGCTTCCTCGGGAAGGGGGATGGAGAAATGGTCCAGTGAGCGATTACATCGACACCAGCGCCCTGGTGAAACGCTATCTGGCCGAGCCCCTGTCCGACGAGTTCGATGCCTACCTCACCGAACGCCCTGGCGCGGCCATCAGCCCATTGACCGTGGTCGAGCTGCGTTGCGCTCTGGCGCGGCGGCGGCGCAGCAAGGACATCAGCCGCAGCTACGAGACCGCCGCCATGGCGGCCTTCGATGCCGACGTACAACAGGGCTGCCTGGAAGTCGTCGCCATCGACAATCACCGCTTCCAGGAAGCCCGCCGGCTGATCGACCAGATCGCCGACCTGCCGTTGCGCACCCTGGATGCACTGCACCTCGCGACGGCCCAGGTGCATCGCTGCAAGGCATTTGCCACCGCCGACAAGACCCAGGCCGAGGCCGCCCGCGCCCTCGGCTTCCAAGTACACTCCTTTTATTGAACTGATCGAGCACACCATGACCGACGCCACCCAGAATGCCGCGCCCCACGACGAGAACCACATCATTGCCGAGCGCCGCGAGAAACTGAAAACCTGGCGTGAAAGCGGCAAGGCCTATCCCAACGATTTCGCCCGCGAGAACTTGGCCGGCCGGCTCAGCGAAGTCTATGAGGACAAAACCAAGGAAGAACTGGAAGCCACGCCGATCGAGGTCAAGGTCGCCGGCCGCATCATGCTGAAGCGCGTGATGGGCAAGGCCAGCTTCATCACCATCCAGGACATGTCCGGCCGCATCCAAATCTTCGTCAGCCGCGACGCGGTGGGCGAAGAGACCTACACCGATTTCAAGAAGTGGGACCTGGGCGACATCGTCGGCGTCGTCGGCAGCATGATGAAGACCAAGACCGGCGAGCTGTCGGTCCATGCCAATTCGATCCGCCTGCTGTCCAAGTGCCTGCGCCCCCTGCCGGAGAAATTCCACGGCCTGACCGACGTCGAGACCAAGTACCGCCAGCGCTACCTGGACCTGATCACCAGCGAGGAGTCGCGCTTCACCTTCGTCGCCCGCAGCAAGATGATCGCCTCGATCCGCCACTACATGAGCAGCCACGGCTTCCTCGAAGTGGAAACGCCGATGATGCACCCGATCCCCGGCGGCGCCTCGGCCAAGCCCTTCATCACCCACCACAACGCCCTGGACCTGGAAATGTTCCTGCGCATCGCGCCGGAGTTGTACCTGAAGCGCCTGGTGGTGGGCGGCTTCGAGAAGGTTTTCGAGATCAACCGCAACTTCCGCAACGAAGGCTTGAGCCCCCGGCACAACCCCGAGTTCACCATGATGGAGTTCTACGAGGCCTACGCCAACTACCAGACCCTGATGGACTTCACCGAGGGCGTGCTGCGCCACTCCGCCCGCGAGGCCCTGGGCACCGAGCTGTTCCACTACCAGGGCCGCGAGCTGGACCTGTCCAAGCCCTTCCATCGCCTGACCATGGTCGAGGCGATCCGCCAGTTCCACCCGGGCTACAGCTTTGAACAGTTGAACGACGCCCAGTGGCTGACCGACAAGCTGAAGGCGATGAATGTCCAGGTCAAGCCCGGCACCGGCCTCGGCACCCTGCAACTGCTGGCCTTCGAGGAAATGGCCGAGGCCGAGCTGTGGGAGCCCACCTTCATCATCGACTACCCGGTGGAAGTGAGCCCCCTGGCCCGCGCCTCCGACGACCGGCCGGACATCACCGAGCGCTTCGAGCTGTTCATCGTCGGTCGCGAAATCGCCAACGGCTTCTCCGAGCTGAACGATCCGGAAGACCAGGCCAAGCGCTTCCATGACCAGGTCAAGGCCAAGGATGCCGGCGACGAGGAGGCCATGTACTACGACGCCGACTACATCCGCGCCCTGGAATACGGCCTGCCCCCCACCGGCGGCTGCGGCATCGGCATCGACCGCCTGGTGATGCTGCTCACCGACAGCCCGGCAATCCGCGACGTGATCCTGTTCCCGCAGATGCGCCGCGAGGAGTAATCCCCGCCACCGCAGGCTGCGAAATCGCGGCCTGCGGAATTACTTTAAGCCTTGAGCATGATTCTTGCGCGCCCCAGCGTTTAGCCGGGGTTTTGGCGCTTTTCCGCCAAAAATGGCACCTGCATGGGGAAATCCCCCATAGCGGCGCCCATCCCCGGTGCATAAAACGACAACACCGAGGGGAGTGTCATGCGCTACAAGACCATCGAGCTGGACGACCGGCTGGGCAGCTTCATCCGTCACATGAACGCGGTGGAGGAATACCGCGAGGTGCTGCAAAACCTGCAATCGGTGTGGGACAACCTGACCCTGCTGGGGCAATTGTCGGGCACCGCCACCGACATGAGCGAAACCCGCCAGGCCTTTCATAGCCTGACCGGCGCCCTGCTCAACCAGCTCGGCTCGGAAACCCTGAAGAAGTGCGTGCTGGAAATCAGCTCCAAGGCCCAGGTGGCGATCGACATCCTGGTCCGCAACCTGTTCGAGCGCACCGCCGACATCGGCTTCCTCGCCACCGACGAGGATATCCGCCAGTACATCCGCGACGTCTCCGCCGAGGCCGGCAACATCCGCTCGGTGCGCGAGCTGTCGCCGCAGCGCGAAGCCCTGCGCCGCCGCTTTGGCGAGTACGTGGCGAAGTATTCGGTGTATGCCGATATCGTCCTGCTCGATACCAGCGGCACGGTCCTGGCGCGGCTGGACGACAGCATCGCCGCCGACCACTGCGCCGACCCGCTGATCGCCGAAGCGCTGACCACCAGCGGCGCCTATGTCGAGGCCTACCGCGCCATCGACATCTTCCCCAATGCCGGCAAGTCCCTGGTCTATGCCTACCGGGTCTGCGAAGGCGACCAGCCGATCGGCGTGCTCTGCCTGTCGTTCCGCTTCGCCAACGAGATGGCCGGCATCTTCGCCAACCTCGCCGCACCGGACGATTGGGCCATCCTGCTGCTGACCGATGCCCAGGGCCAGGTGGTGGCCAGCTCCGACCATTTCCACGTGCCCCTCGGCGCCAGCGTGCCGCTGGCCCTCGGCGCCGAATACCGGGTGATGCGCTTCGGCGCCCAGGAATACATCGCCGTCAGCCGCGCCACCCACGGCTACCAGGGTTATATGGGGCCCGGCTGGTACGGCCATGTGATGCTGCCGGTGCAGCACGCCTTCAATGCCGGCAGCGGCGAGATGCTGAAGGGCATTCCCAGCGAGGTGCTGGAAGTGGTGATGGCCAGCCCCTCCCTGTTCGGCGAGGCGCTGCGCAGCATTCCGCAGCAGGCGGAGACCATCCAGTCCGACCTCAACCGCTCGGTGTGGAACGGCAACGTGCGCCAGAGTAGCGCCAAGCGCGCCCTCAATCCCTCGTTCTCGAAGACCCTGCTGTGGGAGATCAGCAACACCGGCAACAAGACCAAGGACGTGTTCGAGCGTTCCATCGCCAACCTGCATGAAACCGTGGTCTCGGCGATCCTGCAGGAGAGCCGCTTTCTTTCCTCGCTGGCGATCGACATCATGGACCGCAACCTCTACGAGCGGGCCAACGACTGCCGCTGGTGGGCGCTGACCTCGGCCTTCCGCGAACTGCTGGCGGCCGGCGAGGTGAGCGACGCGGCGCGCAGCCGCATCGGCGGCATCCTGCAGTACATCAACAGCCTCTACACCGTCTATACCAGCCTGATCGTCTTCGACCGCAACGGCCGCGGCGTCGCCACCTCGCTGGCCGCCGATGCCGGCCTGGTAGGCCGCGTCGCCGGC
>DATDMT010000250.1:0-25582 GCA_036518635.1 Rhodocyclaceae bacterium
CTACATCTTCTCCTGCATCAAGAAGTTCAAGAAGAACGCTAACTTCTGCCTGGCCCAGCGCGGCGCGATCACCATGGAAGTGCCCTTCATGCGCTCCTATGCCCTGGCCCTGGTGCAGGCCTGCCACAAGCGCGGCGCCCCGGCGATGGGCGGCATGAGCGCCCTGATCCCGATCAAGAGCGACCCGGTGGCCAACGAAAAGGCCCTGGCCGGCATCCGCCACGACAAGACCCGCGACGCCAACGACGGCTTCGACGGCGGCTGGGTGGCCCACCCGGGCCTGGTCTCCATCGCCCAGGAAGAGTTCCAGAAGGTTCTCGGCGACAAGCCCAACCAATTCGGCAAGCAGGTCAGCGGCAGCTTCGGCCCGAAGGACTGGCTGAACTTCGTTCCCGAGCAGCCCATCACCGAAGCCGGCCTGCGCAACAACATCAACGTCGGCATCCACTACCTGGGTTCCTGGCTGGCCGGCAACGGCTGCGTGCCGATCCACAACCTGATGGAAGACGCCGCCACCGCCGAAATCAGCCGCTCGCAAGTGTGGCAGTGGGTGGTCTCGCCCAAGGGCGTGCTCGATGACGGCCGCAAGGTCACCGTCGAAATGGTCCGCCCGATGATCGCCGAGGAACTGGCCAAGGTGAAGGCCACCGTCACCGCCCAGGGCGAAGACACCGCCACCTACGACCAGGCCGCTGTGATCTTCGACAAGATGAGCCTGACCCCCGAGTATCCTGAGTTCCTGACGCTGCCGCTGTACGAAGCGATGGAGTAAGGCACTCGACGTTGGCCCTGAACTGATCGCAGGGCCAGTGTGGAATGGAAAACGGCGCCGAATTATTCCGGCGCCGTTTTCATTTTCACGACAGGAGGTCCCTCAGTCCGCCGCCCAGTTCTCCACCGCCAGCCCGGGCACACGGGAAAACTCCCGCAGATTGTCCGTCACCAAGGTCAAGCCCAGCGCCCGCGCATGGGCCGCGATCAGCAAATCATTCGGTCCGATGGGCTGCCCCGCGGCCTCCAAGGCCTGGCGTATCTCGGCGTAATGGGAGTCCACACCCGGCTCCAGGGGCAGGATTTCAAGCAGCGCCAGCAGCGCCTCGACCCGCTCCGCAAGGGCAGCGGAATTGCGCTTGCGCACGCCGAAGCGCAACTCACAGGCCACCACCACGCTGATGCACACGGCGTCCTCACCCGCCGCTGCCAGCGCTTGGGCAACCGCCCCCTGGGGCTGCCGCAGCAGAAGGGAGACGACGTTGGTATCGAGAAGATAGCGCAGGGTCACAGCTCGACGTCGTCCAGGGTTTGCAGCCCAGCATCGACATCCGGGAAAGCTTCCGCAAGGGGGGCCCACCCGGCCAGCAATTCGGCGATGCGGTTGGGCCGCTTGGCCACCGGCTCCAGGATCAGGCGGTCGCCTTCCCTATGCATCACCACCTCGTCCCCCGGCAGCTCGAATTCCCGGGGAATGCGCACCGCCTGGCTGCGGCCATTGCGGAACAGGCGGGCATGGCGTTCGTTGTGCATGATGGAGCTCCAAATCGCGTGATATGCCGCAGCATATGCCACCACCGACTACCCCGTCAAACCCTATGGAGGTAGGCTGAAAGGATCAGGCAGGCCGAGTGCCACGGCAATCCGGATAGCGAGCACAACCCCAGAATTGCTGACCCGCATTGACACCCCGTTTGGCGGTTTTTTGCACCATGGTAAAGCCGCATTTTGGGCAAGCCGGCGCACTCGGCGACGACGCCCCACCGATACCGGAGCCGGCGTCCATCAGCTTAAGCAGCATTGCGGTATCGACCAATTCAATCGCCCGCCCTTCGGCAAAGCTTTTAGCGTCCTCGGTAAAGTCGCCAGAGGCAACGACGAAGCCGCCGACCGCACCCTCGGCAGCCATGACGCCAAACAATTCCCTTACAGTCGCCACGCCCACACTGCGGGCCTTCCACTGCTTGCATTGCACCAGGTAGAGATCGGCGCCCAGACGCAGAGCCAGATCGACACCGCCATCAGGCCCACAGCCGCCACGCCGCTCGACCTGGAATCCGCGCTGATGGAAGGTCTCTCCTACGAGTTCCTCAAACTCAAGCCAGGACATGGATTCCAAAGCATTGCGCGACGGTGCCTGGCGTACCTGCTGCACCAGGCGCTTGGCGCGAACCGCCTGAATTGCGGAAATCAGGGCACCAATCAGAAAGGCTATAGGCACGACGTATTGCAGAAACGAAGCCAGCGTGCGCCAAAGCTCGCGACCGACAAAACTGCCCATGGCTTTCATGTCGGTCGGCGGCACACTGGTCTGTAACGAGAAGTAGTGCAGGACCCCATAGGAGACCAGCGCCACCAACAGACCGCCCCACCAGGGCAGACGTGCGGCGATTTCAACCAAGTCTTCAAAAGTGGAAGTCTTGCGTCTTGACATTGCTCGCCCCAACAAATGACAAAGGAGTTGAATCATGCCAAAGAACTTGGCCCGATGCCGCCTTTTCTCTTGGAGCAATTCTTCTGGGCAATGCCAAGCAGGCTATCCCGCTAAAGCTTGCTGCAAGCCTTTGCCGCTATGATTGCCGATCGTTTTTTTGGGGCAGAACATGATTACGGGTTTCACCCTGCTACTGATCTATCAACTCGTCGGCGAAGTGCTGAGCCGCGGCCTCGGCCTGCCGGTGCCGGGGCCGGTGATCGGCATGGCGCTGCTGTTCCTCACCTTGCTGCTGCGCGACGGCCCGCCGGAGGGGCTGCAGCAGGCGGCGAGCAGCATCCTGCAGCATCTGTCGCTGCTGTTCATCCCGGCCGGCGTCGGCGTGCTGCTGCACCTGCACCGGATGCGCGATGAGTGGTTGCCACTGACCGCCGCCATCGTCGTCGGCACCATGGTCGCCATGGCCGGCTCGGCCTGGCTGTTGCAGTGGATCGCCCACCATCACGACAAGGACCGTGAAGCATGAAGCCCGATCTGCAGCAGATCTGGGTGTATCTGGCGGCGACGCCGCTGCTCTGGCTGACGCTGACCCTGGTCGCCTATCAACTGGCGCTGTGGGTGTATCGCCGCAGCGGCGGCCATCCGCTGGCGAACCCGGTGCTGATGTCGATTGCGGTGCTGGTGCCGGTGCTGCAGCTCACCGGCACACGCTACGAGACTTATTTCGATGGCGCCCAGTTCGCCCACTTCCTGCTCGGCCCGGCCACGGTGGCCCTGGCGATTCCGCTGTTCGCCCAGTGGCGGCGGCTGCGGGCGATGGCCCTGCCGCTCTTGGTATCGCTGGCGGTGGGCTCGGTGTTCTCGGTGGTGGTGGCCCTGGGCCTGGCCAAGCTGCTGGGCGCTTCCACGGCAACGCTGATGTCCCTGGCGCCGAAGTCGGTCACCACGCCCATCGGCATGGGCATCGCCGAAAAACTCGGCGGCATTCCCTCGCTGACGGCAGTGATCGTGATCGTCACCGGCATCGTCGGCGCTGTGTTCGCCGCGCCGCTCTACCGCCGCCTCGGCATCCACGACCCTGCGGTGCAGGGCTTCGCCATTGGCCTCACCGCCCACGGCATCGGCACCGCCCGAGCCTTCCAGATGAGCGAACAGACGGGAGCCTTCTCGGCCCTGGCGATGGGCTTGAACGGCCTGCTCACCGCCGTCTGGGTGCCCTGGCTGGTGCCTCTTGTACTGCCTCTGGTGCTGAACTGATGGAATTCGTCCTCGCCCTGTTGTTGCAATCCGGCCGCGCCGCCGTGGAGCTGGTGCTATTCGTCCTGCTGCCGGTGATGATTGTGATGCTGACCCTGATGCGCCTCTTGGAAGCACGCGGCGTGCTGGACTGGCTGGTAGCCCGCGTCGCGCCGCTGCTGCGGCCCTTCGGTCTGACCGGGCTGGGGGTGTTCGCCGCCCTGCAGGTGAACTTCGTCAGCTTCGCCGCGCCCTTGGCGACGCTGACGCTGATGGAACAGCGCGGCACCTCCAACCGCCACCTCGCGGCGACCCTGGCGATGGTGCTGGCGATGGCCCAGGCCAATGCCAGCTTTCCGATGGCAGCGCTGGGCTTGAAGCTCGGGCCGGTGCTGCTGTTCTCGATGCTGGGCGGGCTGGCCGCTGCGGCGGCCACCTACTACGGCTTCGGCCGCGGCCTCAGCGCCGAGGAACACGTGCTCGACGAAACCCTGCAACACCCGGCGGCGGAAGGCACCAAGGGCGTGCTCGACGTGATCAACCGGGCCGGTGCCGAAGCCCTGCGGATCGCCATGGGCGCCCTGCCGATGCTGGTGATCTCGCTGATGGTGGTGGCGTCCTTGCGCGCCTCGGGGGTGATCGCCGCCCTCACCCACCTGCTCTCACCAGTGCTGTCGGCCCTGTCGATCAACGAGCTGCTGGTCCTGCCGGCCCTGACCAAGTACATCGGCGGCGGCACTGCGATGATGGGGGTGATGGACGAGTTGCTGCGCAGCCACCAGATCAGCGTCGAACTCATGAACCGCTCCATCGGCTTCCTGCTCCACCCGCTGGACATCCCCGGCGTGGCGGTGCTGATCACCGCCGGGCCGCGGCTGGGGGCAGTGTGGCGGCCGGCGGTGCTGGGCGCCTGCGTCGGGGTGCTGCTGCGCACGGCGGGCCACGCGTTTTGGTAATCCGCCTGTGGCAAACTAAGGCCATGATCCCGAGCCGCAAACTTTCTCTCTCGACGCGACGCCGCCACCGCTGCGCCCCGTGGCTCGCCGCTTAAGCGGATCGTTTTCCCGCACTCTCCGGCAAGCCACGGCATCCCCGTGGCTTTTTTGTTTTTCGAGACGGACCTGAACCATGACTTTCAAGCACGAAGACACCGAATCCCTGATGTGGATCACGCCGCGCCCCGAGCTGGCCTTCGTCAGCGGCGCCGGTTCCTGGCTCACCGATCACAGCGGCAAGCGCTATCTGGATTTCGTCCAGGGCTGGGCGGTGAACTGCCTGGGCCACTGCCATCCGGCCATCGTCGCCGCCCTCCACGAACAGGCGCAGAAGCTGATCAATCCCAGCCCGGCCTTCTACAACGAGCCGTCGATGCGTCTGGCGAAACTGCTGACCGACAACTCCTGCTTCGATCGGGTGTTCTTCGCCAACACCGGCGCCGAGGCCAACGAGGGCGCGATCAAGCTGGCGCGCAAGTGGGGGCGCAAGTACCGGCACGGCGCCTACGAGATCATCACCTTCGAAAGCGGTTTCCACGGCCGCACCATCGCCACCATGTCGGCCTCGGGCAAGCCCGGCTGGGACACCTTGTACGCGCCCCAGGTGCCGGGCTTTCCGAAGGCACACCTGAACGACATCGCCTCGGTGGAAGCGCTGATCGGCGACAACACGGTGGCGGTGATGCTGGAGCCGATCCAGGGCGAAGGCGGGGTGATCCCGGCGGCGCCTGAGTTCCTTCAAGCCCTGCGCGAGCTGACCCGGGAACGGGGCCTGTTGCTGATCGTTGATGAAGTGCAAAGCGGCATGGGCCGTAGCGGCAAGCTCTTCGCCTACCAGCACGCCGCCATTGAGCCGGACATCATGACCCTGGGCAAGGGCATCGGCGGCGGAGTGCCGCTCTCAGCGCTTCTGGCGCGGGAGGCGGTGTGCTGCTTCGAGGCCGGCGACCAGGGCGGCACCTACAACGGCAACCCGCTGATGACCGCTGTCGGCTGCGCGGTGATGGAGACCTTGCTAGCGCCGGGCTTCCTCGCCGAGGTAACGGCCAAGGGCGAATATTTGGGCGAAGCCCTGCACGCCCTGTCGCAGGAATTCGATTTGGCCGGCGAGCGCGGCAGCGGCCTGCTGCGTGCCCTGGTGCTGATGGAGAACGACGGTCCAGCGCTGGTCGAAGCGGCGCGGAATCTGGCGCCCGAAGGCCTGCTGCTGAATGCGCCGCGCCCCAACCTGCTGCGCTTCATGCCGGCGCTGACGGTGAGCCGCGAGGAGATTGACCGGATGGTGGATTTGCTGCGCGGCCTGCTGGCCGCGCGCTAACCGTCAAGCGTGACCGGTGCTGCCGAAGCCGCCGGCGCCGCGCTCGCTCTCGTCGAAATCGTTGACGATATTGAAGCCCACCTGCAGCACCGGCACCACCACCAGTTGGGCGATGCGGTCCATCGGGTTGACGGTGTACACCTCGTGGCCGCGGTTCCAGATGGAGACGTAGATCTCGCCCTGGTAGTCGGAATCGATCAGGCCCACCAGATTGCCGAGCACGATGCCGTGCTTGTGGCCGAGGCCGGAGCGCGGCAGCACCATCGCCGCCAGGCTCGGGTCGGCTAGGTGGATGGCGATGCCGGTGGGCACCAGGTGGGTGTCGCCGGGATGCAAACGCACCGGCGTATCGATGCAGGCGCGCAGGTCGAGGCCGGCGGCGCCGGGGGAGGCGTAATGCGGCGGGTTGTCCTTGATGCGCTGGTCAAGCAGCTTGACGTCGATCTTGTGCATTAGTGTCCTTTCAGCAATTCGGCCATGCGATTGACGATGCCGCGCGCCACGGCATCCTTGTCGGCGGGCGGCAGCGGGTGGGCACCGGCGGCATCGAACAGGGTGACGGTGTTGCTGTCACTGCCCAGGCCATCCTGCACCAGATTGCCGACCACCAGTTGCAACTTCTTGGCTTTGCGCTTGCCCTCGGCGTACTCGGCGAGGTTCTGGCTCTCGGCGGCGAAGCCGACGCAGAAGGGCGCAGCCGGCAGGGAGGCGACCTCGGCCAGGATGTCCGGGTTGGCGGTCAGCTCGACGGTCAGCGGCCCGCTGCTCTTCTTGATCTTGTGCTCGGCCGGATCAGCGGGGCGGTAGTCGGCAACGGCGGCGACGCCGATGAAGATGTCCTGATCGGAGAGATTCTGCAGTACGGCGTCGCGCATCTGCAGCGCGCTCAAGACGTCGATCCGGTTGGCGCCGCGGGGCGTCGGCAGGCTCACCGGGCCGGCCACCAGGGTCACGGCGGCACCGGCCTCGACGCAGGCCCGGGCCAGGGCGAAGCCCATCTTGCCGGAGCTGCTGTTGGTCAGGCCGCGCACCGGATCGAGGGGTTCGAAGGTGGGCCCGGCGGTCATCAGCACCCGTTTGCCGGCCAGGGGCTTGGGCTGGAGGAAGGCCACCAGGTCGTCGAACAATTCGGCAGCTTCCAGCATGCGGCCCTCGCCCACTTCGCCGCAGGCCTGCTCGCCGCTCGCGGGGCCGAGGATGGCGATGCCGTCGGCACGCAATTGCGCCAGGTTGCGCTTCGTCGCCGGGTTGTCCCACATCTGCCGGTTCATCGCTGGGGCCAGCAGCAGCGGGCAGTCCCGCGCCAGACACAGGGTGGACAGCAGGGAATCGGCGAAGCCATGGGCCAGCTTGGCCATGAAATCGGCGGAGGCCGGCGCCACCAGCAGGGCATCAGCCTGGCGCGAGAGATCGATGTGGGCCATGGCGTTCTGCATTCGGTCGTCCCACAGATTGGTCCATACCGGCCGGCCGGAGAGCGCCTGGAAGGTGGCCGGGCCGACGAAGTGGGTGGCCGCCTCGGTCATTGCCACATCCACCTGGGCACCGGCCTTGACCAGCAGGCGGGTCAGCTCCGCCGCCTTGTAGGCCGCTACGCCGCCGGTGATGCCAAGGACAATCCGCTTGCCTGCCAGCCGGGTCATGACATTAGAATCCATGCAATTGATTGATATGGGATTCTAACCCCGATGGCTATCACCGATTGGCCGCAGGGCGAGCGGCCCCGCGAGCGTCTGCTGGCGCTGGGCGCGGGCGCCCTCTCCGATGCCGAATTGCTGGCGATCTTTTTGCGCGTCGGCATCAAGGGCAAGAGCGCCGTCGATCTGGCGCGGGAGCTGCTGGATCGCTTCGACGGCCAACTGTCGACCCTGGCGGCGGCCAGCCCGCAAGCCCTGGCGAAGCTGCCGGGTCTCGGCCCGGCCAAGGCCACGCAACTGGCGGCGGTGCTGGAACTGGCGCGGCGTTCGCTGAAGGAATCGCTGCACAGCCGCGACCTGCTCGGCTCGCCCGGCGCGGTGCGCGACTGGCTACGGCTGCGGCTGGCCGCCCTGCCCTACGAGGTGTTCGGCGCCCTCTGGCTGGACAGCCAGAACCGCCTGATCGAATACGACGAACTGTTTCGCGGCACCCTGAACCAGACTTCGGTGTTCCCCCGCGAGGTGGTCAAGCAGGCCCTGGCGCGCAATGCGGCGGCGGCGATCCTGGTGCACAACCATCCTTCCGGCGCTGCCGAACCGTCACGGTCCGACGAGTTGCTGACCCAGGCGCTGAAAGAGGCACTGCAACTGGTGGAGGTGAAGGTGGTGGATCACTTCGTCGTCGCCGGCAACGCACATCCACTCTCCTTCGCCGAGCGCGGCTTGCTTTAGCTGGCCTTAACCGCCGCGGGCGGCGGCCGCCACTGCGTCGCCGAGAGTTTTCAGCGCGGCCAGCGGCGGCGCATCGGGCAGGTAGACCATGCCCGTCGGCACCCGGCCGATGTCTTCCGGCACCGGCTCGACCACCAGATCGGCGCAATGGGGCGATTGCTCCACCACCCGCCGCGGCATCAGGGTCCAGCCCAGGCCGACGGCGACGCAGCCGAGGAGGCCCTCCAGGGTGCCGAACTCCATGGTATCGGCCATGGCATGGCCGGTGACCCGCTGCCAGGCCAGGGCCCGGGTGCGATAGGCGCAGCCTTCGCGGAACAGGATCAGCGGCTGCAGCACCGGACTGACGCCGGCGGCGCAGACCTGCACCAATTCCTCCACCACCAATTCCTCGAATTTCAACCCCGGATGCACCACTGGCCCGGCGACGAAGGCGCAGTCCAGCTTGTGGTCCAGCACCTTGGCGATCAGGGCGGCGGTGATGTCGGTCTGGACGCGCAATTCCAGGCTGGGATGAGCCGCCCGGACGGCCTTGAGGGCAGTCGGCAAATGCAGGGCGGCAAAGGTTTCCATGGTGCCGATGCGCAGCTCGCCGCAGCTCTCGCCCACCTGGCGCACGGCGGCACTGGTCTGCCGTTCCAACAGCAACATACGCCGCGCGTAGTCGAGCAGCACGCGGCCGGAAGGAGCCAGCTCCAAGCGCCGCCCCTTGCGGAAGAATAACTCGGTGCCGAGTTCCTCTTCCAGGCGACGGATGCGGATGGTGACGTTGGATTGGACGGTGTTCAGCTTGCGCGAAGCAGCCTGAATGCCGCCTTCTTCGACCACCGCCTGGAAAGTTCGCAGGGCGACCAGCTCCATAGTTATATCTCCAATAAAGAACGTAACGTTCTTAACAATTCATTTGTTTTGATAGATTACCTTGATTAAGGTGTCCAGAACAAATCAAAAAGGACATCCGCCATGAGCGAACAGAGAGCGCGTTTCAAGGTGCTTGGGGCCGGCATCTTCAGCCTGATCCTGGTACTGGGAGTGGCCCGCTTTGCCTATACCCCGCTGCTGCCCCTGATGCAGCAGCAGGCCGGCCTGGGCGTGGCCGAAGCCGGCTGGCTGGCGGCGATCAACTACGCCGGCTACCTGAGCGGCGCGCTGATCGCCTCGCTGATCAGCGACCTGGTGCTGAAGGACCGCCTCTACCGGATCGGCATGGTGCTGGCCGTGCTGAGTACCGTGCTGATGGGCATGACCACCGACGTCACGGTCTGGGCCCTGTCGCGCTACGTCGCCGGGCTGTGCAGCGCCGCCGGCATGCTGCTGGGCACTGGGCTGATCCTCAACTGGCTGATCCGCCACAACCACCGCAGCGAGCTGGGCATCCACTTCACCGGCGTCGGCCTAGGCATCGCCGGCTGCGCCGGCGCCGTGGCCTTGATGAGCCAGTGGCTGGACTGGCGCCAGCAGTGGTTTGCCTTCAGCGCCCTCGCCTGCCTGCTGCTGGTGCCGGCCCTGCGCTGGCTGCCGGCGCCGGATCGCAGCCCATTCACCACGACCGGGCAGCCGTTGCACGACAGCCCGCCGGGTGCGCTGTTCATGCGTCTGTTCATGGCCGCCTACTTCTGCGCCGGCATCGGCTTCGTGGTCAGCGCTACCTTCATCGTTGCCATCGTCGATCACCTGCCGGGCCTGAGCGGCCGCGGCAATCTGGTGTTCCTCACCCTCGGCCTCGCCGCAGTGCCGGCCTGCGTCGTCTGGGACTTCGTCGCCCGCCGCAGCGGCGAGTTGAATGCGCTGATCCTCGCCGCGCTGTTGCAGATCGTCGGCATCCTGCTGCCGGTGCTGAGCGGCAATCTGGCGGGTGCCCTGGCCGGGGCCATGCTGTTCGGCGGCACCTTCATCGGCTTGGTGAGCCTGATGCTGACCATGGCCGGCCGCTACTACCCGACGCGCCCGGCAAAGATGATGGGCAAGATGACCCTCTCCTACGGTGTGGCCCAGATCATCGGCCCGGCGGTCACCGGCGGCCTGGCCCTGCGCCTCGGCAGCTATGCCGGCGGCCTGTATCTGGCGGCGGCGGTGATGCTGGTCGGCACCGGCCTGCTGCTGGCGCTGAAGGCCGTGGAGAAGCGCGACGGCCGCCAGACCGCCTCCCTGCAACCCTGCCCGCAGAGCTAAACCATGCCCAACAAGATCCGCCTCAGCATCTGGAGCGACTACGTCTGCCCCTTCTGCTATCTGGAAAAGCCGGTGATCGATCGGCTCAAGGAAAGTTTCTCCGGCCAGATCGACGTGCGCTGGCATGCCTACGAGCTGCGCCCGGACCCGCTACCGACCCTCGATCCAGCCGGCGACTACCTGCGCAGTACCTGGCAGCGGGCGGTGCATCCGATGGCCTCGGAACGCGGCATGGCCCTGAGCCTGCCGCCGCTGCAGCCACGCAGCCGCAAGGCGCTGGAAGCGGAGCGCTTCGCCCGCGATTTCGGTCGCGGCGATGCCATGCACAACGCGCTGTTCGAGGCCTACTTCCAGTACGGGCGGAATATCGGCGATGTCGCGGTGCTGGCGGACATCGGCCGCAGCGTCGGCCTCGACGGCGACAGCCTGGCAGCCGCGCTGGCGCAGGGGTGCTATGCGGACAACATCGAACATGAGCGGCGCGAAGCGGAACGAATGGGCATCACCGCGGTACCGGCCATCGTTGTCCACCGGGCGCAGCAATCGCCGCTGGAGGGGCGCATGGTGATCGGCGCCCAACCCTACGAAGTGCTCTCCCACCTGGTTGGCCAGATTCAGATGGAAAGCGAGCTGGTGTAAAAATCCTAACCGGCTTCGAATTGCCATTGCCTATCGATGGGATACGAGCAATTGATTGGATTCCGTTTTTGCGTCTGCCTATAGTTCCTCCATCCCAGTCCACGAAGAGGAAGGCAACCATGAGCAGCACCGTGACCCTCGCCGGCAATCCGATCAAGATCGGCGGCAGCTTCCTGCAGCCGGGCCAGGCGGCCCCGGCGTTTTCCCTGGTCGCCAAGGATCTCGCCGACGTGACCCTGACCAGCTTTGCCGGCAAAAAGAAAATCCTCAACATCTTCCCGAGCATCGATACGCCGACCTGCGCCATGTCGGTCCGGCAGTTCAACCAGCAGGCCAATAATCAGCCGAACACGGTGGTGCTGTGCATCTCGGCCGACCTGCCCTTCGCCCAAAGCCGCTTCTGCGGTGCGGAGGGCTTGAACAATGTGATCACCCTATCCACTATGCGCGGCCGCGAATTCCTTGAGGCTTATGGCGTACTGGTGCAGGACGGCCCGCTGGCCGGCTTGGCCGCCCGCGCGGTGGTAGTGCTGGACGAGCACGACAAGGTGATCCACAGCGAGTTGGTGCCGGAGATCAAGCAGGAGCCGAATTACGCCGCAGCCCTAGCGGCCCTGGCTTAAACGTCCAATACGGCAGGCCTGACGGCCTGCCGTTCAAGCCTTAGCGCGCGCCAAGTAAGCCCGCAGCCAGGCCTCGAATTCCGCCGCCGGCAAGGGCTGGCTGATCAAGTAGCCCTGCGCCTCGTCGCAATGCTCGGCGCCGAGGAAATCCCGTTGCGACTGGGTTTCGATGCCCTCGGCAATTACCTTGAAGCCCAGGCTGTGGGCCATGGAAATGATCGCCCGGGTGATCGCCACATCGTTGCTGTCCTCCGGCAGGCCCTTGACGAAGGCGCGGTCGATCTTCAGGTTGTCGATCGGTAGTTCCTTCAAATAGGCCAGCGAGGAATAGCCGGTGCCGAAGTCGTCGATGGAGGTGGTGACGCCGAGTTGCTGGATAGCGAGCATGACGTCGCGGGCATGGGCGGAATTCTCCATGATCAGGCTCTCGGTGATCTCGATCTCCAGGCGATCCGGCGGCAGGCCGGCATTTTCCAGGGCCTGGCGCAGGGTCAGGACGAAGTCGCTGCGGTCGATCTGCGGCGCAGCCACATTGACCGCCAGGCGGCCGAAGGGCAGGCCCTCATCCAGCCAGCGCCGGGCATGGGCGCAGACCTGGTCGAGCACCTGGGCGCCGAGCGGCACGATCAGGCCGGTACGCTCGGCCAGCGGAATGAACTCGGCGGGTGAAACCAGGCCGCGGCCCGGATCGCGCCAGCGCACCAGGGCTTCGGCGCCGGTCACCGCGCCGCTATGCAGGCTGACCTGGGGCTGGAACCAGACTTCGAATTCGCACTGGTCGATACCGCGGCGCAAGGCGCGCTCCTGCAGCAGGCGTTCCTGGGCGCGATGGGTCATGGTCGCCTGGTAGAAATGGTAGCCGTTGCGCCCCGCCTCCTTGGCACCGTACATCGCCGCATCGGCGTTGCGCACCAGGTCGGTGGCGTTGTCGCCATCGGCCGGATAGACGGCGATGCCAATGCTGGCGCTGACCCGCGCGCCGGCGCCATCGAGATCAAAGGGCAGTTGGATGCTCGCCAGAATCTTGCGCACCACGTCTATCGCATCGCTGCCATCGTTCATGTCCGCCAGCACCAGGGCAAACTCGTCGCCGCCGAGGCGGGATACCGTGTCCTCGACGCGGATGCAGCTCTTCAGCCGGCTGGCGACCTCCTGCAACAGGCGATCGCCGACCGGGTGGCCGAGACTGTCATTCACCGTCTTGAAGCCATCGAGATCGAGCAGCAGCACGGCGATCAGATGATCGTAGCGCTGCGCCCGGTCGATGGCATGGGCTAGGCGATCCTGGAACAGCACACGGTTGGGCAGGTCGGTCAGCGGATCGAAATGGGCCAGGCGTTCCAATTGTTCCTGCGAGCGTTTGAGGGACGAGATGTCGGAAAACACGCCGACATAGTGGGTCAGCTTTTGCTGCGAGTTCTTGATCGCCGTGATGGTCAGCCACTCGGGATACAGCTCACCGTTCTTGCGCCGATTCCAGATTTCTCCCTGCCAGACCCCGGCTTCTTCCAGGGTGGCCCACATGGCCTGATAGAAGGCCGGGTCTTGCCGTTCGGAACGGAGGAAGCGCGGATTCTTGCCGAGCACCTCGTCCAGGTCATAGCCGGTGATTTCGGTGAACGCCAGGTTGGCGGAAACCACGTTGCCGTCGGCGTCGGTGATCATCACACCCTCGACGGTGGTGGCGAGAATGGTCGCGGCCAGGCGCAAGCGCTCCTCGTCCTGCTTGCGCTCGGTGATGTCGGTGGAAATGCCGACCACCGCGCGCAGGGCGCCGTTCTGCATCACCGGGCATTTGACCGTCAGGTAGTGATGGACGCCGTCGGCTTCGACGTTGTGCTCCTCGAAGGAGGTCATCTTGCCCTCGGCGATGACCCGTCGATCATTCGCCTCGTGCTCCGCGGCCACGATCGCCGGCAGGAATTCGGCGCGGCGTTTGCCGAGCACCTGGTCGCGACGGTTGCCGATGGCCTGTTCAAACTGGCTGTTGCACAACAGCAGCCGACCGCTCACGTCGAACACGTAGATGACGGCACCGGCGCTGTCGATGATGGCCTTCAGCAGGTCCTGGTTTTCGCGCAGGGCATCTTCGATTCGCCGCCGTTCCGAAATGTCGCGCCAGATGCAGTAGATGACTTCACGCCCCTGCAAGCTGATCGGGCAGAGGGTGACCTCGGCGGGAAAGTTCTCGCCGCTGGCCCGGGTGTGAATCCATTCGAAGCGATTGATGCCGCGCTCCTGAGCCAATTTAATCATCCGCTCGGCCTTGACGAAGGACGCTTCGCCATCCGGCTGGAACTCCGGCGACAGCCTGGACGGATGGACGAACAGGAACTCGCCCTTTGATGCATAGCCGAGCATCCGCGCGGCCGTCTCATTGCAGTCGACGAAGGCATTGTCTTCGATGATCAGTACCGAGTCGGGCGAGGATTCGAACAGGGTATGGAAGCGGCTTTCCTCCTCGCGCAGGGCATGTTCGATCTTTTTCCGCTCGGCGATTTCCGCCACCAACTTGTTGTTGCTCAGCCGCACCTGGCGACTGCGCGCCGTCAGCAGGCCGACGAAGGCGGCAAACAGCAGGGTGTTGAACAGGCCCAACTGGAAATAGAGGGATTGCTGGATCGCCCTGTCCTTCCAGCCGCCCTTAGGAATCGCCGCCAGTTGCCACTGCCCGCCGGGAATCGCCACCGTGGCGGTAACCGGGTTCTTGCCGAACAGGGCGCCATCGCCGGCGATCAGGTCGCCCTGCTCGCCGCGGCCATCCTTGCCGCGCAGTGCAATTTGTATCCTCTCGGTGGCGAACAGGCCGCCGGCAGCCAGCAGCCTATCCACATGGGCAACAATCGACGCCGCGCCCCAGTACTGCCTTTCCGAAGTCGGCGAGGGCTGGACGAATACCGGCGCGCGATTGATCAGACCAAGGCCGCCCTGGACCAGGTTGACCGGCCCGGCCAGGACCGCGTCGCCCCGATAGCGCGCCAGTTGCACCGTCTTGTTCTGTTCCGGCGACGAGACATAGCGGAAACCGATGGCCCGCTCGTTGCCCTTGAGCGGATAAACCATCGCCACCTGGTCGTTCGGCGCCAGGGTGATGTTGCGGATATGGCCGTTCTTGCCGATCGCCAGCCGCGCCATATCGGCAAACAGCCGGGGATCGATGCCGCCCTGAAGGGCGACCAGATGCACCAAGCCGTCGGTGGAACTGAACGTGGCCTTGACCACGCCTTCTAGCTGGGCACGCACCGCGGCCAACTCGTTTACCACCGCCCCGCGCTCCTCGCTGGCTTGGCGCTCGATATCCAGCTTGGCCAACTGCACGCTGGCCGTCAGACCCAGCCCCAGCGTTATGCCGACCGCCGGCAACAACAAGTTGCGGACACTCCACCAAGTCACCACATCCCCCACGCCTGGATCAGGCAATTCTTATATATGTCTTTGGTACGATAGCAAAATACCCATGCGCCGGGGCTATTTATAGCCAGCGCAACGGGAATTCCGCGCCCCGCCGGGCTCCGGCCCTCACCGTTGTGGAACGGCTGTTATCCCCCGCCGGCCATGGGTGCAGGCCGGTTCGCCTTTTGTTCGATCGACGAGCACCGGTTTAACCCGCTAATCTTCTTGATTTTCCGCCGGTTTCTCGTTTAGAATGCGCGGCTTTGCTGAATCGACTGACTGGAGCAACCTATATGTCCCGCGTTTGCCAAGTGACGGGCAAGGGCCCGATGGTGGGGAACAACGTGTCCCACGCCAACAACAAAACGAAGCGCCGCTTCCTGCCCAACCTTCAAAGCCGCCGCTTCTGGATCGAATCCGAGAAGCGCTTCGTGCGCCTGCGCGTGACCAACGCCGCTCTGCGCACGATCGACAAGAAGGGTATCGAAGTTGTCCTGGCTGAGCTGCGCGAGCGCGGCGAAGCTGCTTAATCTGACGGAGAACGACCATGGCTAAAGGCGGCCGCGAGAAGATCAAGCTGGAGTCCACCGCGGGCACCGGCCACTTCTACACCACGAACAAGAACAAGCGCACCACCCCGGAAAAGCTCGAATTCATGAAGTTCGACCCGAAGGCGCGCAAGCATGTGCTGTACAAGGAAGTGAAGCTGAAGTAATTCGGCCTTCCGCCAGCAATAAAAAAGCCCGCAATTGCGGGCTTTTTTGTTTTCCGGGCTGTCGCCCTCCTCCATCAGGACTTCAACAAGGATTCGGCCGACATGCCGACCCGGACATTGCCCCAAAGACGGCCGTTGATGTTGATCGGCATCACAATGTCGCAGAGGATTTCGCCGGTATCGCGCAGGTAGGTGCGCAGCAGCACCGGCTGGGTGTTGCGCGCGGCGCGCAACTCGCCCGGGTTCTCGAACTTGCGGCAGGTACGGTTGTTGACCAAATCGACCGCATCGTCGCCGGTCAGCGGCTTGGAATACTTGAGGTTGTGCACCGACAGGTAGCCGTCGGTATTCACGCTCACCGCATAGCTGCACTCGGGAATCGAGGCCAGGCACTCTTCCAACAAACCCTGGCAGCGACGACCAAACTCATCGCCCCAGGAGACCTTATATTTCTGCGGCTTTGCCGTGCCGATGGGCTGGTAGCGGGTATCGAACACATCGGTGCCACCACGAGCCATCTCGTTCAACTGAACCTGCACCTTGTCGCGCAGGACGCGGGTCCGGTCCACCGCCAGGTCGAAGGCGCCGCGGCCGATCTTGAAGCGGGAGACCAGTTCCTGCACGCCTTCGGTGGCATTCGCCAGATCCGCGGTGCGCGCTTCCGAATCTTCCATGTAGCGCGCCACATCGCCGGACAGCGAGTGGATGACGGTGACGTTTTCGTGCACCTGGTTATTGGTCGCCGACAACTCTTCCATGGCCGCGGCGATATGCAGCAACTGTTCGCCGGTGCGTTCGAAATCGTCCACCATGGTTTCGAACTGGCTGGCGGAGCGCGTCACCACTTCGCGCGTCTGCTGCATGTCGGCATTGATTTCGTCGTTCTCGGCGCGGGTGTTGCTGACCAGATCGAGCATCGAGCCGATATTGCCGGTGATTTCGGCGGTGGCCGTATTGACCCGTTCCGCCAGCTTGCGCACCTCGTCGGCGACTACCGCAAAGCCGCGTCCCGCCTCGCCGGCACGGGCCGCCTCGATGGCCGCATTCAGCGCCAACAAATTGGTTTGGTCGGCGACGTCGCGAATCAGGAAGGCGATCTGGTTCACGCTCTCGGAACGCCGCGACAAGTCGTCCACCGTGTGATTGAAGCGCAGGGCCTTTTCGCCGACCTTGTTGATCTTGTCGGCGATTTCGCGCATCTCGTGCAGGGAGACCCGCGCATTGCCGAGATTGGTGTTGGTGGATTCGGAAATGGTCTGGGTACTGCGGGAGACTTCCTCGATCGCTTTGGTCGCCTCGGTGCTGGCGTTGAACACCAGGGCCGTCATTTTCTCCTGTTCGCGGGCGCGCTTGCCGGTCTCGTCCACCCGCACTTTCACCTGCACTGCCTCGCGGGCAATCGACACGCTCATCCGCCGCACTTCGCTGATGATCTGCCGCATCTTGTCGGAAAAGCGATTGTGGCCGTCGGCCAGATCGCGGAATTCGTCATGGGTGATCAAGGGCAGGTTGTGGGAAAAATCCCCCTCCCCCGCGGCGATCTCATTGAACAGATCGATGATTGTCCGCACCGGCGTAACGATCAGGTGGCGCAGATACAGCACCTGACAGACGTTCCACACCAGGGCGAAGACAGTCAGGCCGATCATGAAATACAGCCCGCCCTGCAGGCTGTCGTTGATCTGCGTCGCCACTTCCGGCGCCACCTTGCCGGCCAGCAGCAGCGCGGCGACGTCGCTTTTCTGGCTGAGGTAGATGCCGATATAGCCGATATCGACCAGAAACAGCAGCAGGAAGCTGCAAAGCTTCTTGGTCAGAGAATTCCAAAAGGTCTTCTCAATGGATTCGTAAAACTCCGAAAAACCACTCATTGTCGCCCCTCCGGCGCCACGTCTCTGCCGGGCGCTGTTTGTAGTGTGGGTACCTGTGACCGGACCCTGATCCTGAGCCTACTGCCATCTGCGGCGAATTCAATCGGAATCTTTAGCCGAACCGCCCGTCAATCTAATGCAATCATACTAAAGATATACGAAATAGGTTGTGACTTGAAAACCTGGCAAACCGCCCTTTGCCGGTTCAGACGTAGCCCCGCAAGCGCAGGGAAAACTCCCGCAATTCGCCTATGCCGCTGGCTTCGGCAGCGCGGCACCAGTCTTCCATCTGCGCCGCCAGTTGCTCGGTAGACTCCGTGGAACGATTCCACAGGCTGGTCAAGCCCTCCCGCAGGGACTGTATGGTGCGCAACAGCGGGCTTGAATCCAGCGCCCGATCCAGCGCGGCGAGTTCCCGGGAGGGCAAATCGCCGGCGTCGCGCACCAGCCAATGACGGGCGGCGGCCAAGGCGATACGGCCCTCGGCGCCGAGGGCGGCGCGCCTGCGCAGATCGCGGATTTCGGCCTTTACGGCCCCTTTCACGGCGCTGGCAAACTTGGCCAGCACCTCGAAGCGATGAGTGACCAGGGCTTGCACGGTCTCCTGGTCGCAGCGGGTCTTGCCCGGATTGAAGCCCAGACGGGGCGCCACCCGATGAACCTCGGCCAACCGCAGGCCCCTGAATAGCTGGATGTAGGCCCAGCCGATATCCAGCTCCCACCAGCGACTCGACAGTCGCGCCGAGCTGCTGCAGGCGTGGTGATTGTTGTGCAATTCCTCGCCACCGATCAGCAGCCCCCAGGGCAGGATATTGCGCGATGCATCCGCGGTGGCGTAGCTGCGATAGCCCCAGTAGTGCCCGATGCCATTCACCACCCCGGCGGCGAACAGCGGAATCCACAGCATCTGCACGGCCCAGACGGTCAAGCCGATGGGGCCGAACAGGGCCAGGTCCGCCAGCAGCATCAAGGCAATGCCCCAGGCGGGATGACCGGCGTAGAGGTGCCGTTCCAGCCAGTCGTCCGGGGTACCCTGGCCGTGGCGCTCAATGGTTTCCTCATTGTCGGCTTCCCGGCGATACAGCTCCGCCCCGCTCCACAGCACCCGCCGGATGCCGAAAATCCGCGGGCTATGCGGATCTTCGGCCTGATCGCACTTGACGTGGTGCTTGCGATGGATGGCCACCCACTCCCGGGTCACCATGCCGGTGGTCAGCCACAGCCAGAAACGGAAAAAGTGACTGATCGCCGGATGCAGACTGAGGGCACGATGGGCCTGATGGCGGTGCAGAAACACCGTGACCGAAACGATAGTGATGTGAGTGAGGGCCAGGGTTGCCAGCAACACACCCCACCAGGGCAGATCAAACAGGGAATACGTCATCGCAGACTCCTCGGTCGGCAGTCAGCACTCCCTGCGAAACGCCATCTTTGCGCAGGCTATGCTTAGGTTGTGGGGCTTGTCCCCATGGTTATTCGACCATAGGCAGCCCCACCCGTTCAGCAAGAGGATACGGCCATGCGACAAACCCGACCGGAACAGGACTCCTTCGGCAGCATCGAAGTCCCCAGCGAACGCCTCTGGGGCGCGCAAACCCAGCGTTCCCTGGCGCATTTCGAGATTTCCGAGGAACGCATGCCGGAAGCCTTGATCCACGCCCTGGCCCTCGCCAAGCGGGCCTGTGCCACGGTCAATCGCGATCTGGGGCTGCTGCCACCGGCCAAGGCCGAGGCGATCATGCAGGCCGCCGAGGAGATCATCGCAGGCAGCCACGCGGGGGAATTCCCCCTGCGCATTTGGCAAACCGGCTCGGGCACGCAGAGCAACATGAACCTCAACGAAGTGATCGCCAACCGGGCCTCTGAACTGTTGGGCGGCCCCCGCGGCCCCGGCCGGCTGATCCACCCCAACGACGAGGTGAATCTCGGTCAGTCGTCCAACGACATCTTCCCTACCGCCATGCACCTGGCCGCCTGCGCCGAACTCAGTGCCAAGCTGCTGCCGTCATTGCGCCAACTGCGGGATACGCTGGAAGACAAATCGGAGGCCTTCGCCGGGATCGTCAAGATCGGCCGCACCCACCTGCAGGATGCAACGCCGCTAACCCTGGGCCAGGAATTCTCGGCCTACGTGGCGCAACTGCAGCATGCCGAGAACGCCATCGCCGCCACCCTCGATCCCTTGCATGAGCTGGCGGTGGGCGGCACCGCCGTCGGCACCGGCCTCAATGCCCACCCGGAATTCGGCGAGCGGGTGGCTCGCGAACTGGCCCGCCAGAGCGGGCTGCCCTTCGTCAGCGCCGCCAATAAATTCGCCGCACTGGCCAGTCACGATCCGTTGGTATCGGCCCACGGCGCGTTGAAGACCCTGGCCGTCGGCTTGATGAAAATCGCCAACGACATCCGCTGGCTGGCCTCCGGCCCCCGCTGCGGCCTGGGGGAATTGAGCTTGCCGGAAAACGAGCCGGGCAGTTCGATCATGCCGGGCAAGGTGAACCCGACCCAGTGCGAGGCCCTGACGATGATCTGCTGCCAGGTCTTCGGCAACGATGTGGCGATCAACTTCGGCGGCGCCTCGGGCAACTTCGAACTGAACGTCTTCAAGCCCCTGATCGCCCACAACTTCCTGCAGAGCGTGCGGCTGTTGGCGGATGGTATGCGCAGCTTCGAAGAGCACTGCGTGCGGGGCATCGAGCCCAGACGGGACCACATCGCGGCCCAGGTGGAACGTTCGCTGATGCTGGTGACGGCCCTGTCGCCCCATATCGGCTACGACCGAGCGGCGGAAATCGCCAAGAAGGCCCATGCCGAGGGCAGCACCCTGAAGCAGGCGGCCCTGGCCCTCGGCTATGTTAGTAACGACGACTTCGACCGCTGGGTGCAGCCGGCGACGATGACCGCGCCGGAGGCCCCTTGATCACTCCCACTCGATGGTGGCGGGCGGCTTGCCGGAGATGTCGTAGACCACGCGGTTGATGCCGCGCACTTCGTTGATGATGCGGTTGCTGACCTTGCCCAGCAGGCTGTGGGGCAACTCGGCCCAGTGGGCGGTCATGAAGTCCTGGGTCTGCACGGCGCGCAGGGCCACCACGTATTCATAGGTACGGCCGTCGCCCATCACGCCGACGCTCTTGACCGGCAGGAAGACCGCGAAGGCCTGGCTGGTCTTGTCGTACCAGTCGGCGGCGCGCAGTTCATCGATGAAGATCGCGTCGGCCCGGCGCAGCAGGTCGGCGAATTCCTTTTTCACCTCGCCGAGGATGCGCACCCCGAGGCCCGGGCCGGGGAAGGGATGGCGATACACCATTTCGTGGGCCAGGCCGAGGGCCACGCCCAGCTCCCGCACTTCGTCCTTGAAGAGTTCGCGCAGGGGCTCCAGCAGCTTCAGGTTCAGGGTATCGGGCAGGCCGCCGACGTTGTGGTGGCTCTTGATCGCGTGGGCCTTGCCGGTCTTGGCACCGGCGGATTCGATCACGTCGGGATAGATGGTGCCCTGGGCCAGCCACTTCGCATTGGGCAGTTTTTGCGCTTCGGCCTGGAACACTTCGACGAATTCGCGGCCGATGATCTTGCGCTTCTGCTCGGGGTCGGAGACACCCTGCAAATGGCCCATGAACTGCGCGGTGGCGTCCACGTGGATCACCTTGACGCCAAGGTTGCGGGCGAAGGTCTCCATCACTTGCTCGCCCTCGTTGAGGCGCAGCAGGCCGTTGTTTACGAACACGCAGGTGAGCTGGTCGCCGATGGCCTTGTGGATCAGCGCCGCGGCGACGGAAGAGTCGACGCCGCCGGAGAGGCCGAGGATGACCTCGTCGCTACCGACCTGGGCGCGAATCTTTTCCACGGCCTCGGCGATGTAGTCGGGCATGTTCCAGTCGTGGCCGCAACCGCAGATTTCATGGACGAAGCGGGCGATCATGTCCTTGCCCTTGAGGGTGTGGGTCACCTCGGGGTGGAACTGCACCGCGTAGAAACCGCGATCTTCGTCGGCCATGGCGGCCACCGGACAGGAATCGCTGCTGCCGATCACCTTGAAGCCGGCGGGCAGTTCGGTGACCTTGTCGCCGTGGCTCATCCACACCTCGAGCAGGCCGTGGCCTTCGGCATTGGTCTTGTCCTGGATGCCATTGAACAGGCGGGAATGGCCGCGGGCGCGGACTTCGGCAAAGCCGAACTCGCGCTTGCCGGAGCTTTCCACCTTGCCACCCAGTTGCTGGGCCATGGTCTGCATGCCGTAGCAGATGCCCAGCACCGGCACCCCCAGCTCGAACACCACCTGGGGCGCTTTCCAGTCCAGGGCCTCGTACACCGAGTTGGGGCCGCCGGACAGGATGATGCCATTGGGATTGAACTGGCGTATGAAATCGGCCGACACGTCGTAGGGGTGCAGCTCGCAATAGACCTGCTGCTCGCGCACCCGGCGGGCGATCAACTGGGTGACCTGGGAGCCGAAATCGAGGATCAGAATTTTCTGGTGGGACATGATGTTCAAGCCTGAAAACGATAAAGGCGGCCCGTGAGCCGCCTTGGTTGAGACCTCTGCCGATCAGTCGACGTGATAGTTCGGCGCTTCCTTGGTGATCTGCACGTCATGGACATGGGATTCGCGCATGCCGGCCGAGGTGATCTCGACGAACTCGGCCTTGTTGCGCATTTCCGTGACCGAGCGGCAACCGACGTAGCCCATCGAGGCGCGCAAACCGCCCATCAGCTGATGGATCACGGCGCCGACCGAGCCCTTGTAGGGCACGCGACCCTCGATCCCTTCCGGCACAAGCTTCTCGACGTTGGCGTCGGAATCCTGGAAGTAGCGGTCGGCCGCGCCTTCCTTCATGGCGCCCAGGGAACCCATGCCGCGGTAGGACTTGTAGCTGCGGCCCTGGTACAGCACGGTCTCGCCCGGGGCTTCCTCGGTGCCGGCGAACAGGCCGCCCAGCATCACGCAGTAGGCTCCGGCGGCGATGGCCTTGGAGATGTCGCCCGAGTAGCGGATGCCGCCGTCGGCGATCAGGGGAATGCCTTGCGGCGCCAGGGCATTGGCGACGTTGTCCACCGCGCTGATCTGGGGCACGCCGACACCGGCGACGATACGGGTGGTGCATATGGAGCCGGGGCCGATGCCGACCTTGACCGCATCGGCGCCATGGTCCACCAGGGCCTTGGCGGCGGAGGCGGTGGCGATGTTGCCGCCGATCACCTCGACCTGGGGGAAGTTCTTCTTGACCCATTGCACCCGCTGCAGCACGCCTTCGGAGTGGCCGTGGGCGGTATCCACCACGATCACGTCCACGCCGGCCTCGGCCAGTAGTTCGACGCGTTCTTCAGTGCCTTCGCCGGTACCGACCGCGGCGCCGACACGCAGGCAACCGGACGCATCCTTGGCGGCAAAGGGATGTTCAGAAGACTTCAGTATGTCCTTCACGGTCATCAGGCCGCGCAGGTGGAAGCCATCGTCGAGCACCAGCACGCGCTCCAGGCGGTGCTTGTGCATCAGGGCCTTGGCCTCTTCCAGGCTGGCGCCCTCTTTGACCGTGACCAGACGATCCTTGGGCGTCATGATGGCGCCGACGGCCTGATCCAGATTGGTTTCGAAACGCAGGTCGCGGTTGGTGACGATGCCCACCACCAGGCCGTTTTCCACCACCGGCAGACCGGAGAACTTGTGGGTGCGGGTGAGGTTCAGCACCTCGCGCACGCTCATGGTCGGCGGGATGGTGATCGGATCCTTCAGCACCCCGGATTCGAAGCGCTTGACCTTGGAAACCTCGGCGGCCTGCTGGCGCGGATTGAGGTTCTTGTGGACGATACCGATGCCCCCTTCCTGGGCCAGCGCAATCGCAAGCCGGGATTCCGTCACCGTATCCATGGCGGCGGAAATCAGCGGCATATTCAGTTGGATTTTCTTGGTCAGCTGGGTCGCCAGACTGACATCGCGCGGCAGGACGGAGGAGTGGGCGGGGACCAGGAGGACGTCATCAAACGTCAGAGCCTTCTGGATGAGTCGCATACTGTTTTCCTCTTTGGCAAAGCGCGATTATACAGGTCCATCCCGCCTCGCCAAAACTGCCCTCCCCCTCGCCCCCTGCCCAAGGCCGGGGGTAATGCTGGTTCGCCGCGATGCGGCTCCTTGTTCTGGCTGCGTCGCCCTTGGGGCGGCCCGGCGGGCGACGCTAGGCCTCCGCGGAATCGGCGCCACCGCCCTTCTTCATCGCCTTACCCTCGGCGGCCCGCTGCTTGCGCACTTCCTTCGGGTCGGCGATCAGCGGCCGATAGATCTCGACCCGGTCGCGGTCCCGCAGCACGACGTCGGGTTTGGACAGTTTGGCGAAGATGCCGAACTTGCTGGTGGTGGGGTCGATTTCCGGGTATTTCCGCAGCAGGCCGGAAGCTTCCACCGCCTGCAGCAGCGTGCTGCCTACCGGCAATTTGAGATTCACCAGTTCCTGGCGTTGCGACAGGGCATAGACGACTTCGATTTGAATGGATTCAGCCATAGCGTTGTTGCGCTCTTTTGACAAAGGATTCGACGAAAGTGTTGGCGATGTGGTTAAACACCGGCCCCAGCGCCTTTTCCAGCAGCTTGTTGGAAAACTCGTAGTGCAGCCGAAATTCGATCTTGCAGGCCCGCTCGCCCAGGGGCTTGAAGTCCCAGCGCCCGTCCAGATGTTTCAACGGCCCGTCGATCAGGCGGATGCTCATCCAGTCCGGCACCTGCTTTTCGTTTTCCGTCGAAAAATGCGACTTGAGGCCGTGATAGGCAATGTGCAGGGTCGCCGAGGTATGGGTAGCAGTGCGCTGATGCAGCTCGGTGCCACCGCACCAGGGCAGAAACTGCGGATATTCCTCGACCCGATCCACCAGCTCGAACATCTGGGCCGGGGTGTATTCGATCAGGACGGATTTTTCGACGACGGCCATACGGGAGCGCTGGTTTAGAATGCGCGATTCTACCGTGCAGCCCCGCCCCGCGCAGCCTCTCCATGAGCATCGTCGATAACAAGAAGGCCTTCCACGACTACTTCGTCGAGGATCGTTTCGAGGCCGGACTGGTCCTCGAGGGCTGGGAAGTCAAGGCCATCCGCGCCGGCCGGGTGCAGATCAAGGAAGCCTACGTGGTGCTGAAAAACGCCGAGGTCTTCCTCATCGGCGCCCACATCAGCCCCCTGGCCACCGCCTCCACCCACGTCCACCCGGACCCGACCCGCTCGCGCAAGCTGCTGCTGCACACGGCCGAAATCGGCAAGCTGATCGGCAAGGTGGAACGGGCCGGCTACGCCCTGGTGCCCCTCGATCTGCATTTCACCAAGGGCCGCATCAAGCTTGAGGTCGGCCTGGCCAAGGGCAAGAAGCAGTACGACAAGCGCGAATCCGAGAAAGAGAAGGACTGGGAACGGGAAAAGGGCCGGCTGATGCGCGACAAGCGCGGCTGAAAGGTCCCGAAAAACAAGGGTTTCGGGTTAGAATTCGGCCCCTTTGCGCGGCTGTTGGCAGCCGCCTCCGCCCGGCGTAATGCACGCCCGGCGCCACTCCCAATCGATGCCCGAATCCATGCAGCACATCCGTAACTTTTCCATCATTGCCCATATCGACCACGGCAAGTCCACCCTGGCCGACCGCATCATCCATATCTGCGGCGGCCTTTCCGACCGCGAAATGGAGGCCCAGGTGCTGGACTCCATGGACCGGGAAAAGGAACGCGGGATCACCATCAAGGCGCAGACCGCGGCCCTCAGCTACAAGGCCCGGGACGGCCAGGTGTACAACCTGAACCTGATCGATACCCCGGGGCACGTGGACTTCTCCTACGAGGTCTCCCGCTCCCTCTC
>DATDMT010000251.1:0-10947 GCA_036518635.1 Rhodocyclaceae bacterium
CGCCCTGCTGGTCTCCGGCGGCCACACCCAGCTGATGCGGGTGACCAAGGTCGGCAGCTACGAGCTTCTCGGCGAATCGGTGGACGACGCGGCCGGCGAGGCCTTCGACAAGACCGCCAAGCTCTTGGGTCTCGGCTACCCCGGCGGTCCGGCCCGGGCGGCCCTGGCCCAGCAGGGCACGCCGGGCCGCGTGAAGCTGCCGCGGCCGATGCTGCATTCGGGGGATTTCGATTTCAGCTTCTCCGGCCTGAAGACTGCGGTGCTGACCGCGGCCAAGGCACGCGAGCTGGATGAAGTGGTTCGCGCCGATCTGGCCGCGGAGTTTCAGGAGGCGGTGACCGAGGTGCTGGCCGCCAAAGCCCTGGCCGCGGTTAAGCACTGCGGTTTCAAGCGCCTGGTGGTGGCCGGCGGCGTCGGCGCCAACCGGCGCCTGCGCGAGCGTCTGGATGCGGGCGCGGCCAAGGCCGGCCTGCGCGTGTATTACCCGGAAGTGGCCCTATGCACCGACAACGGCGCGATGATCGCCTTCTGCGGCGCCCAGCGTCTGCTGGCGGGGGAACAGCCGGCGCGCAGCGATGGCGCTTTTGCGATCCGGCCGCGCTGGCCCCTCAACGAACTGCACCTGCCCGAATAGGGGCTGCGCCGCTCAGGCGGCTTTTTTCTTGCCGATGCGGCTTTCGGTGCCGGCGATCAGGCGCTGGATGTTGGCCTTGTGGCGCACGATCAGCAGCAGGCACATGCCCAGCACCGGCAGGGCGACCTCCAGCTTGCCGGTCAGCATCCAGGCCAGGATCGGCGCCTCCACAGCGGCCACCAGCGCCGCCAGGGACGAATAGCGGGTGGCCACCGCCACCACCAGCCAAGTGATGACGGCGATGCCTGCCATCACCGGACTGAAGCCCAGCAGCACGCCCACCGCCGTGGCGACGCCCTTGCCGCCCTTGAAACCGAGGAAGACTGGGAACACATGGCCGAGAAAGGCGCAGGTGCCGGCCAGGGCCATGCCCAGCAGGTCGGCGCCGAGCCAGCCGGCCAAGGCCATCGCCAGCCAACCCTTGGCGGCGTCGCCGAGCAGGGTCAGCACCGCGGCGAGTTTGTTGCCGGTGCGCAGCACGTTGGTGGCGCCGGGGTTGCCCGAGCCGAAGCTGCGCGGATCGGCCAGACCGAAGGCGCGCGAGACGATCACGGCGAAGGGCAACGAGCCGAGCAGATAGCCGAGGGGAGCGAAAACGAGCGGGTTCATGCGGGAATCCTTAGAATTGCCGGCATTCTAACGGAGGCGGAATGGACTTCATCTTCATCGAGGACATGCGGGTCGAGGCCCATGTCGGTATCTATGCCCGCGAGAAGGCCGCGCCGCAGACCCTGGAAATCTCCCTGACCTTCGGCGTGCCCGACGAGGCGGCCCAGGACGACGATATCGCCAAGACCATCGACTACGCCGAGGTGATCGATCGCGTCCGCGCCGAACTGGCTGAGCGGCACTTCAACCTGCTGGAAACCTTGGGCGAATACGTGATCGGCCTGATGCTCGACGAGTTCCGTGCTCCCTGGGTGAAGATCTCCATCGCCAAGATGGGCATCATGAAGGGCGTGCGCCGCGTCGGCGTGCAGATCGAGCGCAGCCGGACTTAATCCTTCAGCGCCACCTCGACGATCTTAGGATTCATCACCCGTACGATGTCGTGCGGATGCACTCCCACCAGATAGCCGCGGCGGCCGCCGTTGATGTAGATCAGAGGCAGGTCGAGGATGGTTTTCTCCATGTGGATGGTCAGGGCCTTCTTGGTGCCGAAGGGCGAGGTGCCGCCGACCATGTAGCCGGTGTGGCGCTGGGCGGTTTCCGGCGTACACGGCGCGATCTTCTTGCAGCCGATCTGGCGCGCCAACTCCTTGGTGGATACCTTGCAGTCGCCGTGCATCAGCACGATCAGCGGCTTGGCGTTCTCGTCCTCCATCACCAGGGTCTTCACCACGTGGTGCTCCGGCACGTTCAACTCCCGCGATGAAGTGCGGGTGCCGCCATGTTCCTCATAGTCATACAGGTGATTGGAGTGGGCGATCCGATGCTGCTGGAGGAACTTGGTGGCCGGAGTCTCGGGGGCGTGGGCGGCGGATTTCATGGCTTTGCGCGGGGGGAATCGTTCTTGGATTGTAAATAGCGAAAAACTTTTTCGCCGGGATATTCCGCCATGGGTGGCTGGGTGCGATTCCCAGGCTCGCCGCGGCCCATGCCGTTTCGTGCGACCGAGTGCGTAATCAGCCGCTTGCGGCGGATACCTGCGGTACTGGATGCTTCATGCCTGAAATTCTTTTGGCATAACCGGGCGCGACCAAGTGTTTTTAAATCGACATCTGCGCTGACTAGATTCTCCTCGTCGTTCATTGAAGGAGAAATGCCATGAAGCGAGACGTCGATATCTGCGGCAAGTGCTTCGACCGCGGTGCCAAGGTGCATCAGCAGTGCTACCCGGTTCTGACTCCGGCGATCAATGTGTTTTCCAGCATGCATCAGCAAAAGCTGGAGCCGGCAATGTGCCAGCATCACGACGGCAGCTATCGGGTCTGTCACGAAATCCGCCAATCTGCACAGCCGTTGCCGGCGGCACGCAGTTCGTGGCTGGAAGCTCTGTTCGGCTTGGGCCGGCGTCCCGAACTGCAGCGCGCCTAAGCTCAGGCAGCCGCCAGCCAGGGCCGGCCGAGGGCGCTGCCCTGGCCGCCCTGCCGCTCCAGCCGTTCGGCAATGGCCTTCAGTGCCGGCCATTGCGAACTGCACCAGTCGGGCGCCAGCAGGGTCGGCGGTTGCGCCGTCGCCGAGAGTCGATGGAACACCACCTCGGACGGCGTGTGGCGAATCATCCGCGCGGCGAGGTCGGCGTAGTCGTCCAGCGCCATGGTGTGCACCTCCTGGCGGCGGTATTGCCCCGCCATGCGGCTGCCGCGGACGATCATCAGCGGGTGCAGCTTCAGGCCCTGGACGCCGATCTCCAGCACCGTATCCAGGGTGGCGCAGACATCTTCGGCGGTTTCGCCGGGCAGGCCGGCGATCAGGTGGGTGCATACCTTGAGGCCGCGGGCCTGGGCGCGGACTACGGTCTCGCGATAACTCGCCAGGGTGTGGCCGCGGCGGGTCAGCACCTGGGTGCGGTCGTGGGCGGTTTGCAGGCCCAGCTCAAGCCAGATTTCCAGCCCCTGGTCTTGGTATCCAGCCAACAGATCGAGAGCCGCATCGGGCACGCAATCGGGCCGGGTGCCGACGCAGAGGCCGACAACGTCGGCGGCTTGCGCGGCCTCCGCATACAGGGCGCGCAGGGTGTCCACCTCGGCATAGGTGCTGGTGTAGGCCTGGAAATAGGCCAGGTAGCGCTGCGCCCGGTCGGTCTTGGCCTTTTCCCGGGCGATCTGCTCGGCGATGGAGAGGCTGCCGGCCTCGCGGCCGAAGCTCTTTACATTGCAATAGCTGCAGCCGCCGCGTCCCAGGGTGCCGTCCCGATTGGGGCAGGTGAAGTCGCCGCTCAGCGAGAGCTTGTGCACCGCCTGGCCGAAGCGGCGTCGCAGATAGTGGCCGAAGGTGTGCACATGGCGGGTCATGTCCATCAGCGGGCCTCGCTGCCAGGCTTGGCATCCTTCAGGTTGAAGTCCACCGCCAGGTCGATGCTGAAGCTCTGCCCGCGCAGGATGTCGGGCACCGGGGTGTGGCCGGCGGCCATGCGCAGGGTCTCCAGGGCGGCCTGGTCCAGCGCTTCGTGGCCGCTGCTGCCGATCAGGCTGATGTTCTCGGGCAGGCCGGCGGCGGAAATAGCGAGGCGCAGCGGCACCCGGCCTTCCCAGCCGGCGGCGCGGGCCTCGGGTGGATAGCGGTAGAAGCGGGCCACCACCTGGCTCAGGGCGGCGTGGTACTGGCGCAGGCCGGCCAGGTCGATGCCCGGGCGCAGGGAGTCGCCGGCCCCGGCCTGGTCGCTGCTGCCGGCCGGCGGGGTCTGCGGATAGCTGCGCTCCACGGGCTCCACCGGCTTGCTGCCCTCAATGCTTGGCGCTGCGCTGTCCGGCGTTGCGCTGCTGCTTGCTGTCGCCTTGTGCAGTTGCGCGCGCAAGCCGGGGCTGCCGGCCGGCGTCGGGCCGGGCTGGGAGAGGAACAGCAGGCTGTGCGCGGCGAGGGAGATCGCCAGGGCGCCCAGCAATCGGACGTCGGGTTTCACGGGGAATCCTTGGTCGGGCGGGTGCTTGTCGGGCCGGGGAGCCCCAAAGCAAAAGGGCTTGGCCTTTCGGCCAAGCCCCATGCTTGCATCTGGTGGGTTGTGAGTGATTCGAACACTCGACCTACGGATTAAGAGTCCGCTGCTCTACCAACTGAGCTAACAACCCGAGGGCGCGCATTATATACGCACTTTTAAATTTTTGGTGGGTCGGGCGAGACTCGAACTCGCGACCAACGGATTAAAAGTCCGCTGCTCTACCGACTGAGCTACCGACCCGCCGCAAAAAGAGGCCGGATTATAGGGAGGGGCCGGACGCGGTGTCAAACCGGATCGGCCTCTGTTAGTGGTTCTTAGCCGCGTGGATGGTGGACCTGGTGTAGCTGCTTGAGACGTTCCCGCGCCACGTGGGTGTAAATCTGGGTGGTGGATATGTCGGCATGGCCCAGCAGCAACTGCACCACCCGCAGATCGGCGCCGTGGTTCAGCAAATGGGTGGCGAAGGCGTGGCGCAGCACGTGGGGCGACACCATGGTCGAGGGAATGCTGGCGGTGACGGCGTGCTGCTTGATCAAGGTCCAGGCCATCTGCCGGGTCATGCCGGCGCCGCGCACGGTGACGAAGACCTCGTCGCAGTTGCGGCCCTTGAGCAGGGCCGGGCGGGCTTCGCTGAGGTAGCGCTGCAGCCACTCCACCGCCATCTCGCCCAAGGGCACCAGGCGCTCCTTGGAGCCCTTGCCGAAGGCGCGCACCACGCCCTCGGTCAGGCTGACCTCGAACAGCTTCAGGCCGGTCAGTTCTGAGACGCGCAGGCCGGTGGCGTAGATCATTTCCAGCATCGCCCGGTCCCGCAGGCCCAGGGGCGTGTTCTCGTCCGGTGCGCTGAGCAGGCCTTCGACCTGCTGCTCGCTAAGGGTCTTGGGAAATCGCTCCACCCGCATCGGCGGCTGGATGTTCACCAGGGGGTCGGCCTGGATGCGGTTCTGGTCCAGCAGCCAACGGAAAAAGCGGCGCATGGCCGAGAGCAGGCGGCGCTGGCTGGCCGGCTTGAGCGGATGCTCGCCCTGATGCAGGTGGGCCAGATAGCCGTTGATCTCGCGCTCGCCGACGGCCAGCAGGGTGCGCTTCTGCTCCCGTAGCCAACGGGCGAACAGCGACAGGTCGCTGGCGTAGCTGCTCAGGGTGTTCTTCGCCAGGCCGTCCTGCAGCCAGATGGCGTCCACGAACTCGTCGATCAGTTGGCCGTCGTTGAGGTTCATCTTGCTTGGCCGTGCTGCCGCTCGTGGCTGAGCAGCCAGCGTTTGACGTCAAGCAGGAAGCCGCCGCTGTGATGGGCGAAGCCGCCCAGGCCGTCGTTGAAGCCGCCGCTGGCGGCTACCACGCGATGGCAGGGCACCACCACCGGGTAGGGGTTGTCGCCGCAGGCGCCGCCTACCGCCCGCGGTGCCGAGCCGATGGCGCGGGCCAGGTCGCCGTAGCTGCGGGTCTCGCCGACGGGGATGGCGGCGATCTGCGCCCAGACCTTCTGCCGGAACTCGGTGCCGGCCGGTGCCAGGGGCAGATCGAAACGCTGCGTGGGGTCTTGCAGCCATGCGTGCAGTTGCCGCGCGGCTGCCTTGGCCGGCTCGCTGCTCGGAATGATCTCCGGGCAGGGTTCGAGAAAATGGATCTCGCGGATGAAGACGCCATCGTCGCGGATGCCCAGGCAGAAGCCCGGTGCGGCGACGATGGCGGACCAGTGGCTCACGGCCTCAGCCGCGAACCTCGCCGTCACCCAGCACGATCCACTTCTGCGAGGTGAGGCCTTCCAGGCCCACCGGGCCGCGGGCGTGGAACTTGTCGGTGGAGATGCCGATCTCGGCGCCGAGGCCGTATTCGAAGCCGTCGGCGAAGCGGGTCGAGGCGTTCACCATCACCGAACTGGAATCCACCTCCCGCAGGAAGCGCATCGCGTGGCTGTAGTTCTCGGTGACGATGGCCTCGGTGTGCTTCGACGAATACTTGTTGATGTGGGCGATGGCCTCGTCGAGGCCCGCCACCACCTTGACCGAGATGATCGCCGCCAGGTATTCGGTGTAGTAGTCCTCGTCGGTGGCCGGCTTGGCCTGGGGCACCAGCTTGCGCGTTTCTTCGCAGCCGCGGATTTCGGTGCCCTTGGCGATCAGCATCGCTGCGATGGCCGGCAGCTGGGCGGCGGCGACACTGCGCGCCACCAGCAGGGATTCCGCGGTGTTGCAGGTGCCGAGGCGCTGGGTCTTGGCGTTCTCGACGATCTTCAGGGCCTTGGCCGGATCGGCGTAATCATCAACATAGACGTGGCAGTTGCCGTCCAGGTGCTTGATTACCGGCACCCGCGCTTCCTTGCTGATGCGCTCGATCAGGCCCTTGCCGCCCCGCGGCACGATCACGTCCACGTACTCGGGCATCGCCACCAGATGGCCCACGGCCTCCCGGTCGGTGGTCTCGATCACCTGCACCGCCGTCTCCGGCAGGCCGGCGGCCTTGAGGCCGGCGCGGACGCAGGCGGCCACCGCCTGGTTGGAGCGGATCGCTTCCTTGCCGCCGCGCAGGATCGCGGCATTGCCGGACTTCAGGCACAGGGCCGCGGCGTCGGCGGTGACGTTGGGTCGCGCCTCGTAGATGATGCCCACCACGCCCAGGGGCACGCGCATCTTGCCGACCTGGATGCCGGTGGGGCGGCGCTTCATGTCGGTGATTTCGCCCACCGGGTCGGGCAGGGCGGCGACCTGTTCGAGGCCCTGGGCCATGGCTTCGACGCCCTTCTCGGTCAGGGTCAGGCGGTCGATCATCGCCGCATCGAGGCCAGCGGCGCGGGCTTCGGTCAGGTCTTCGGCATTGGCGGCCAGCAGCTTGCTGCGGCCCTCGCGGATGGTCTGGGCCATGGCCAGCAGCGCGGCGTTCTTGGCGCCGGTGGAAGCCTTGGCAACGGCGTAGGAAGCGGCGCGGGCCGCCTGGCCGACGCCTTCCATGTAGTCCTTGATGTTCATGGGGTGGGTGCTCCGTGTAAGCCTTTCATTCTACCGCCGCCGCCAGGGTCCCATTGCCGCCGCCCCTGCCATGAGCATGGCATCATGGCCGCCAGTCCCTTCGAATGGATGGAGATGCGATGAAAGCCAAGCTGCTCTGCCTCACCCTGGTCCTCGGCGCCGGCCTGGCCCGGGCCGAGAACGCCGCCGAACTGACCTCCGGTGCGAGCGACCGCACGGCTACGGCGGTGACGGTCTACAACGACAATCTGGCCCTGGTGAAGGAGAAGCGCAAGCTGAGCCTGCCCGCCGGCCCGGTGCGCCTGTCCCTGCGGGAAGTGTCGGCCCGCATCCAGCCGGAGACGGCGCTGCTGCACGCGGTGACCGGCAAACCGGTGGTGCTGCTGGAGCAGAACTTCGATTTCGACCTGCTGACGCCGCAAAAGCTGCTCGACAAATACGTCGGCCGCGAGGTGACGGTGATCAAGACCAATCCCGCCACTGGCGCCGAAAGCCGCGAGAAGGCCACCGTACTGGCCGCGGGCGAGGGCACCGTGCTGCGCTTCGCCGACCGCATCGAGACCGGCGTGCCGGGCCGCCTGGCCTTCGATAGCGTGCCCGGCAACCTGCGCGACCGCCCCACGCTGTCGGTGCTGCTGGAAGGCAACGGCGGTGCCCAGACCCTGGAACTTTCCTACCTGACCGGCGGCCTGTCGTGGAAGGCCGACTACGTCGCCGAACTGTCCACCGACGGCAAGCATCTGGACCTCAACGGCTGGGTGACCCTGACCAACAACAGCGGCACCAGCTTTGTCGATGCTGCCCTGCAACTGGTGGCCGGCACGGTGAACCGGGTGCAAACCCACTACCGCGAATCGATGCCGATGGCGGCGCCGGTGGCCATGGCTGGCCGGGCGGCCGAGCCACGGGAAGAGGGCCTGCTCGACTACCATCTCTACAGCTTCGAGCGCCCCACCACCCTGGCCGACAACCAGACCAAGCAGCTGGCCCTGCTCTCCGCCAGCCAGGTACCGGCCGAGCGCGAATACGTGCTGACGGGGGCCGACTACTACTACCGCGACCGCTTCGACAGCCTCGGCGACAAGCTCAAGCCCGGCGTCTTCCTGATCTTCCAGAACAAGGGCGGCCAACTCGGCAAGCCCCTGCCGGCCGGCGTGATGCGGGTCTACGCGCGGGACAGCCAGGGCGCCGCGCAGTTCGTCGGCGAGGACCGGATCAACCACACGGCGAAGAACGAGGCCGTGCGCCTCAGGCTCGGCGAGGCCTTCGACATCACCGCCGAGCGCAAGCAGACCAACTACAAGCGCCTCGCCGACCGGCTGATCGAGACCAGCCACCGCGTCGTCATCCGCAACGCCAAGAAGGAGGACGTGGTGGTCAAGGTGCAGGAGCCCCTGTTCGGCGATTGGGAAATCGTCCAGTCCAGCCACAAGTACAGCAAGACCTCGGCGCGCAGCGCCCAGTGGGAGATCGCCGTGCCCGCCGAAGGCAGCACCACCCTGGACTACACGGCGCGGGTGAAGTGGTAAGCCTCTTGCGCTGGCTCTGCCTGGTCCTGGCGCTGCTGGCCGGCAGCGCAGCGGCGCAGACGCTTGCGCCGCCGGCGGTGACCCTGGCGAACGTCTGGAACGGCGGCGACCCCAGGGGCTACTTCGTCAGCGAGAAATTCGACGGCGTGCGCGGCTACTGGGACGGCAAGCAGCTACTGACCCGCGGCGGCACGGTGATCCAAGCGCCCGCCTGGTTCACCGCCGGCTGGCCCAACCACGCCCTGGACGGCGAACTCTGGGCCGGCCGCGGCGCCTTCGCCGAGGCGGTGTCCACGGTCCGCGCCCAGGTGCCCGACGATGCCGCCTGGCGGTCCATGCGCTACATGCTGTTCGACCTGCCGGACCATCCCGGCCCCTTCAGCGAACGCATCGAAGCCTTGAAAGCCGCCGTCGCGGCGATCCAGCAACCCTGGGTGCAGATGATCGAGCAGACCCCCGCCACCAGCGCCGCCGAGATCAAGCGCCGCCTGCGTCAGGTGGTCAAGGCCGGCGGCGAGGGCCTAGTGCTGCACCAGGGCGACGCCCCCTACCGCCCCGGCCGCAGCGACGACCTGCTGAAGGTGAAGCCCTATCTGGATGCGGAAGCCAAGGTGGTCGGCCACCTGCCCGGCCGCGGCAAATACGCCGGCCAGTTGGGTGCCTTGCAAGTGGAATGCGAGGATGGCCGCCGCTTCAAACTGGGTACCGGCTTCAGCGATGCCGAGCGGCGTAATCCGCCATCGGTTGGCACCTGGATCACCTACCGCTACCGGGACCTCACCAGCGGCGGCCTGCCGCGCTTCGCGTCCTATCTGCGGGTGCGGGCGGATCGGGAAGCGCAGTCACCCCAGTGAGTCTTAGCGCCGCGCCAGTCGCAGCGACAACTGCAACAGTTCATCCCAGACATCGCCTTTGATTAGCCCCTTGATCATCCGGTCGATGCGCGCCGCGTGGAGCAGGGCGTTGCGGGCGGCGGCGGTGGAGATGCGTTGGGCGGCGTTGCGGATCGGGCCTTGGCGGGGGCCGAAGACCTTGGCTTCCTTCATCGCGCTGTCCACCGGCAGGCCGCGGTCCATGGCGGCGCGGATTTGGGCCAGGGCGCGGGTTTCCATGGTCATCGCCCAGAGCACCAGGGGCGTTGCCGTGTCCTCGGCCTTGAGGCCGTCCAGGAGGCGCGCGCAGCGGGCGGCGTCGCCGGCCAAGAGGGCGGTGCGCAGCTTGTCCACGTCGAAGCGGGCGACGTCGAGCACGGCGTCTTCCACCTGTTCCAGGGTCAAGGCGCCGGCGGGATGGAGCAGGCCCAGCTTCTGGATTTCCTGGTGGGCGGCGAGCAGGTTGCCCTCGACGTGGGAGGCGATGAATTCCAGCGCTTCCCGCGGCGCGCTCTGCTGCTGGCGCGCCAGGCGGCCGGCGAGCCAGTCGGGCAGTTGCGGTAGCGGCGGGGCGTTGCATTCGAGCACGACGCCGGCATCAGTGAGGGCGAGGAACCAGGCGGCCTTCTTGGCCTGCCAGTCGAGGGCGGGTAGGGAAATCAGGGTCGCCATGCCGGGGCCGAGGGTGGTGCAGTAGCGCTGCAGGGCCTCGCCGCCGTCGCGGCCGGGCTTGCCGTTGGGGATGCGCAGGTCCACCAGTTTGCTGTCGCCGAACAGGGAGAGATTGCCGGCGGCCATGAACAGGTCGTCCCAGCGGAAGCCCGGGCCGCTGGTCAGCACCTCGCGCTCGGCATAGCCCTGGGCGCGGGCGGCGGCGCGGATCGCGTCGGCCGCTTCGAGGGTCAGCAGCGGCTCGTCGCCGTGGATCACGTAGAGCGGCGCCAGGGGCTTTTGCAGATGGCTGGCGAGTTGTTCCGGTCTCAGTTGCATGGCCGCTCCATCGATTCAATAAGCGCTTGCGTGTCGTTCGCCCTGCGACGGGCTCAGGGCGAACGGGGTGCCCAATTTAACGGCAGCGCAGCTCTGACTTCTTCATCGCCTTCCCCGGAAAAGCGGAACGGCAAATTTACTTGCCAACCGGCGGCAGCGGCTTCTGTGCTGATGCCATGCGGCGAAGAATCTGCCGCACGGCGTCCTGCAGCATGTCGCGCCAGAGCAGGTTTTCTTCGGCGCCCTTAGCCAGCAGCAGGTCGTCGCTGTAGGTGATGTCCCGCCGCAGCACGATCTGTGAGCTGGGGATCAGGTCGCCGCCCTTGCCGTCGTGCAGGCGGAAGCCGACGGT
>DATDMT010000252.1:0-2585 GCA_036518635.1 Rhodocyclaceae bacterium
AAGCCGGTCTGCTCGACCCATGTGCCCCGGGCCAACCTGCTCTACAGCCCCCGCAACAAGATCCTCGGCACCGGCCTGCTGGTGGAAGCCTTCCTCTACGAGGAGCAGACCCGGCGCGGCATCTCCCTGCAGCACTTCGCCGAGTTCAATGACGTCGCCGACCACTGCACCATCTGCCACAAGTGCAAGAACCCCTGCCCGGTGGACATCGACTTCGGCGACGTCTCGATCGCGATGCGCAACTTCCTGCGCCGCCAGGGCAAGAAGAACTTCGTCCCGGCTACCGCCATGGCGATGACCTTCCTGACCATCACCGACCCGGCGACGATCAAGCTGATGCGCGCCGGCATGATCCAGCTCGGCTACAAGGCGCAGCGCCTCGGCCATCGCATCGCCAAGGCGCTGGGGCTGATCCAGGACCAGCTCAAGCACCCGCCGGCCACGCTGGGCCGGCCCTCGATCAAGACCCAGGTGATTCACTTCATCAACAAGCCGATGCCGAAGAACGTGCCCAACCGCACCTCGCGCGCCCTGCTCGACATCGAGGACGACGCACTGATCCCGGTGATCCGCGACGCGAAGAAGGTGAACGAGGATTCCGACGCCGTCTTCTACTTCCCGGGCTGCGGATCGGAGCGCCTGTTCTCCCAGGTGGGCCTGGCGACCCAGGCGATGCTCTACGAAGTCGGCGCCGTCACCGTGCTGCCGCCGGGCTACCTCTGCTGCGGCTACCCGCAGACGGCGGCCGGCGAACAGGACAAGGGACAGAAGATCACCACCGATAACCGGGTGCTGTTCCACCGCGTCGCCAACACGCTGAACTACCTCGACATCAAGACCGTGATCGTCTCCTGCGGCACCTGCATGGACCAGTTGCAGAAGTACGAATTCGAAAAAATCTTCCCCGGCTGCCGCTTGCTCGACATCCACGAATACCTGATGGAAAAGGGCGTCAAGCTGGAGGGCGTGCAGGGCACGCGCTACATGTACCACGACCCCTGCCACGCACCGATGAAGGTGTACAACCCGATGAAGGTGGCCAACAGCCTGCTCGGCGGCGGCGTCGAACTCTCCGAGCGCTGCTGTGGCGAATCCGGCACCCTGGCGGTGAGCCGGCCCGACATCTCGACCCAGGTGCGCTTCCGCAAGCAGGAAGAAGTGGAAAAGGTCGCCAACGCCCTGCGCGCCGACGGCTTCAGCGGCGAGGTCAAGCTGCTGACCTCCTGCCCCTCCTGCCTGCAGGGCCTGTCGCGCTACGAGCCGGACGGCAACGTCCAGGCCGACTACATCGTCGTCGAACTGGCCAAGCACCTGCTGGGCGAGGACTGGATGGCGAAGTACGTCAGCGCTGCCAACAACGGCGGGATTGAGCGGGTGCTGCTGTAGGGCGCGGTTGTAGTCTGACGAAATAAGGGGAGCCGGCAGGCTCCCCTTGTCGTTTTGGCGCCTGCTGATGCAGGCCCCGCTGCCGCCGGGCTCAAAGGCCGAGCGTCTTACGCGCGTCCTTCATCAGCAGCAGCAACTGCAAAGGATCGAGCGGTGAGGGCTCGAAGCCGCACTTCTCGTAGAAGCTCCGCACGCCGTCGTCCTTGGCGTGGACCAGCAGCGCCCGGATACCGGCGAACTCGGATGCCTGGACCGTGCGCAGGATCGCGTCCTTGAGCAAGCCCCGGCCTATCCCCTGCCCAGAGTTACGGTGATCCACGGCCAGCCGGGCAAGCACCATCACCGGCAGCGGATGGCGCCCGACACCCTGGGCAATCCGCGGCGCCACGCTGATGCAATCCACGGCGCCCACCGCCAGGCTATAGAAGCCGGCCACACGCTTCCCCACACAGACAACAAAAGTTCGCGTCGTGTCCGCCCGTTGGCTCGCCAGGGCATGCCGCCGGAACCAGTCGTCCAGCGCCGGCGCCCCGCTGTCAAAGCCTTCCGTCGAATGGGCGGCGGTCAGCTTCTCCGGTGCCGAGATCAGCGTTCCCAAGGCGCCTTGTGCTGCATCAGCTTCTTCAGCCCGAGTTTCACCTTGGCCGGCCGGTCGAGGGCCGCATTGAACGCCTGCCACTGGGCCTGCTCCACCAGAAAATAGCGCTGGTCGAGCAGGGTCTGCTCGGCGACGGCGCAAGCGCTGTCGAGGATGAACTCCGTCAGCGACTTGTTGGCTGCCTGCGCGGCGCGGCGCAGCAACGCCTCCTGCCCCGGTGCAGCGCGCAAGCCGAGACGACTGGAGCGCGCATCGGGCGATGGCGGTTTGGCGGGAAGAGTGGCGGTGGCACGGGGAGACATGAGAGGGCTCCGGTCGGATTGTTCGTACATTGTACAAACAGCCCGGAAGGTGATCAAGCGTGGGTTTGGCGAGGGATGGGCCAAGAAGAAAAGAGAGCCGATGGCTCCCTTTTGTAGGCGGCACGAACCTAAACCGGGCGCCTTGGTCAGGATTTTATCTGCCAGACAATTTGTACCTGGCGGTGCTGCATGACGCAGTCGCGGAGATAGAGATTGATCAGGCTCTGATATGGCACGCCCGCCTCGGCAGCCATATTTTTGAAGTAGGCCACAACGTCCTCCGAAAGCCGCATCGTCAC
>DATDMT010000253.1:0-20145 GCA_036518635.1 Rhodocyclaceae bacterium
GGCGTGGGCAGTGCAGCAGCCACCCCTGTAGGAGGCCCGCCTCGGGCCGACCGCGGCGGCATTGCTTATCTCCGCGGCCGATGCGAGGTGTTCGGGCTTTTACTGGCGATACCCCTTACTTCGCTTTCGCCGCCGGCCTGCGCGCGGGCTTGGCTGCCGGGTTCGGTTGCTCGGCAAGGCGGCCCGTCACGTACTTGTGCAGAACGCTGGCGATCAGGGTTTGGTACGGCACCCCTTCCTCCAGGGCCTTGACCTGAATGTCGCTGAGATCGCCCGAGGACATGCGGATGTTGACGCGACGGTCCTTGATCGCGGTGGCCCGCGCCGCCGCCTTGAACTTCGCCAGTTCAGCCTTGGTCGCAACGGACTTCAGTTGATCCTTCTCGAAGGCAGTCAGGATTTCGAGTTCGTAATCGTCAATCTTCGGCATCTGATTCACCTTGACTCAAATAGTCCCGGGTCGCCTTGCGACTCGGGATCACGGTCTTGAGGAAGAAATAGCCATCCTCTTCGACAAACGGCACCAAGTACGCGTAGTTGTCACAGGCGACAACGAGGACGCGCTGCTTGGGGTATTTCGCCTGGTTCGGGTGAGCCAAGATATCCAAGAGCCCGCCTGCCTCGATGGCAACCACGATGCTTTCGAATGAAACGCCCCGCTCCGTTTTGAGCGCTTCGTTCTTCTCGGCACTCCAGCGAAATGGCTTCATGAGACGATACTACGCCGCTGTGTGCCTAATGTCACCACGCAGGTCGGATGGGCTAGGTTGATTGGCTTTCGTTCGTGGTGAGCCTGTCGAACCATGAACGGAATACGAAGGACACCCACCACTCCGCGATGCCGTCATTCCCTTGAAAAAGGGAATCCAGGTTTTGACGTTGTGCCGTTAATCAGAACTGCCGTCCCGAATTAACCGCCGGTGCCGGGACTCGCCCCGGCGGGCGACCTACTTTCCTGTTATGCGACGAGGAAAGTAGGCAAAGGAGCGCACCCCGCCGCCCCGGCCCCGCTACGCGGGGCTTCCCTCGCTCCAGAAGCTTCGCCGGGCCGGCGCCTAAACTCGCCTTCGGCTCGGACAACGCCGCCGGACTTCCCCCGTCGACACTTCCTCCGCTCGGCGGGACAGAGGGGAAGCTCCACACCGATCACATGGACTAGGTAATGCCTTGTAGGTATGCTGAGCAACACTAGCAGCCAATTCCAAAAGCATCTACGGGGAATTTTAACTTTACTGAGCAATCTCGAATGAATCACAACGAGCCAATCAAACTCTTTATTAGCTATTCCCACAAGGATGAAGGCCTACGCAAAGAGTTGAATGTGCACTTGTCCCCACTTATCAGGGAAAACATTGCGACCGTATGGTTTGATCGAAAGATCGACGTTGGATCACAGTGGGAGTCAGCAATCTCTACGGAACTTGAGCGGGCTGAAGTAATTGTTCTGCTCATAAGCCCCGACTTCTTCGCGTCAGACTATTGTTTCGGAAAAGAGCTAACGGTAGCTTTAGAAAAACATACGCAGAAAGCTGCGATTGTCGTACCCGTAATCGTCCGCCCTGTGGATTGGACTCACTCGAAACTAGGCGCCATCCAAGCTGTTCCGAAGGACGCAATTCCAATTACGCTCAGCGACAATCGGGACGCCGCATGGTTAAGCGTTATTGATGGCATTCGTAGCGCATGCTCTCAAGCAACTGAGGGGCGAGAAAGAAGTCAGGTCCTCAACCAGGACTCGCCCCTTTCGATTGCCGAAGTCTTGGGAGAAGTGGTCGACGACCTTCAGCAGCTATACGATAGTTCTGACCCCTCGCCGATGTCGGGCTTGCCGACTGGTTTACACGACCTAGACGCTCTCACAGACGGCATACACCCAGGCGAGGTGACGGTTATTGCATCGGCGCCCACTATGGACCGAGAGGGCTTATTGATACGAATTGCTAGCCACGTCGCAGTTTCACTAAGAATTCCCGTAGCGTTTGTTTGCGCGCAGCTTGATAGAAAATATGTCGTCAATCGCATGCTGGCTTCCGTGTCGAGCATTCCACTCGGGCTTCTAAGACGAGGAATGTTGGGAGATGAGCATTGGGATCGTATGACTGTAGGGCTCGCGAAAATGCATGATTCGTCGTTACATTTCGTCCCAGCCGCAAAGACATCAGTAAGTGATCTGTTGAAATCACTAGATCAACTTGCAGAGAAACTTGGGGCTTTGCCGCTAATTGTCATCGATTCAATTGCCCATTTTGAAGAAGACAAAGCTAGTGCATTACACGCACTTAGGGAGTTCGTGAGCCATCGGCAACGCTCTTTGATTGCTGGAGTCGGGCTTGAAAATGATCCAGGAGAACGTGTTGATTCTCGCCCATTGATTCAGGATGTTGGCCGCTGGGCTTCGGTGAATGAAGACGTCGATTGTCTAATGCTGCTTTATAGCGATCAGGCGTATCACCCTGAAACGAAGGACATCGGAATTCGGGAGCTGATTGTTGCTCGGGCTAGAAGTGGACCAACTGGAACTGTGAAGCTGGCCTATATCGCTGACTATCAGCGATTCGACAGCCTAGCGAATTGACTTAACGAACTCCTTGCAGCCTCCTAGAACAACTCCATAAGGCCAAAGTAGTTTGATTATTCGCCCCTACAGGGTGTGTAGGCGGTAATGGGGCGGTGTTTCGCTTCCCCTTTGTCCCGCTGAGTGGAGGAAGTTTCGACGGGGGAAGTCCGGTGGCGTTGTCCGAGCGAAGCGAGTTTAGCCACCGGCCCGGCGAAGCTTCTGGAGCGAGGGAAGCCCGTAGGGCCGGGGCGGCTGGGTGCGCTCCTTTGCCTACTTTCCTCGTCGCATAACAGGAAAGTAGGTCGCCCGCCGGGGCGAGTCCCGGCACCGGCGGTTAATTCAAGACCACTGCTAATCAAACGCTGAGCGCATCCGCCAACACTTCCACCCAATGCCGCACCGGCGTTGCCGTGCCGGCCTGCAGGTGGCAGATGCAGCCGACATTGGCAGAGACCACCACCTCCGGCTTCGTCGCGGCGATGGCGGCGAGCTTGCTCTGTCTCAACTCATTCGCCAGTTCCGGCTGCAGCAGCGAATAGGTGCCGGCAGAGCCGCAGCAGAGGTGGCTGTCGGCGGGGAGTTGGACTTCGAAGCCGAGGTTGCGCAGTAGTTGTTCTATGGCGCCGCGGACCTGCTGTCCGTGTTGCAGGGAGCAGGGCGGGTGGTAAGTGAGCCGCCGCGGATCGCGGGCTTGCACTTGTTCGCGCAGCCGGGTGGCGTGGAGCGGCAGGTATTCGGCCAGGTCGACGGTCAGGGTCGCGACCTTGGCGGCTTTTTCTGCATAGACCGGATCGTGGCGCAGCAGGTGGCCGTAGTCCTTGACCATGCTGCCGCAGCCGGAGGCGTTCATCACCAGGGCCTCGACACCGGATTCGATCAGCGGCCACCAGGCGTCGATGTTGCGCCGGGCATCGTTGAGCGCGCCGCTGTGGTCGTCGAGATGCTGGCGGATGGCGCCGCAGCAGCCGGCCTTGGGCGCGGTGATGGCGCGGATGCCGACGGCCGCCAGCACCCGTTCGGTGGCGGGTTGGATGTTGGGCGTCAGGCTGGGTTGGACGCAGCCGGCTAGCAGCAGCACCCGGGGCGCGTTGGTCGGCAGGGTGGTCAGGCGTCCCTGCGCTTGTGGCGCGGTAGGAGCAGGCAGCTTGTCGCGCAGGAAGCGCGGCAGGACGCTGGCGAAGGCCTGGCCCAGCATCACTGCCGGGGCGAACCAGGTGGAGGTGACGCCTTCCTTCAATGCTGTGCGCAGGGCCTGCTCGGTGGCGGGGCGCGGCACCTGGCGGGCCACCAGTTCGCGGCCGATGTCCACCAGCCGGCCGTACTGCACGCCGCTGGGGCAGGTGGTCTCGCAGTTGCGGCAGGTCAGGCAGCGGTCGAGATGCAGTTGGGTGCTGCGGGTGGCGGGCACGCCTTCCAGCACCTGCTTGATCAGGTAGATGCGGCCGCGGGGGCCATCCAGTTCGTCGCCGAGAATCTGGTAGGTGGGACAGGTGGCGGTGCAGAAGCCGCAGTGCACGCAGCGACGGAGGATTTCCTCCGCCTCGCGGCCTTCCCGGGTGTTGCGCATTTCTTCGGAGAGGGCGGTCTGCATGGTCAGAACTCGGGCGTCAGGCGTTGCGGGTTGAAGATGCCCTGCGGATCGAACTCGGCCTTGAGGCGGCGGTGGATCGCCGCCAGGGCCGGCGCCAGGGGTGTGAAGCGCGGCGTGGCGTCCACCGGGTGGCGGAATAGGGTGGCGTGGCCGCCGGCGCTGCGGGCCGCGGCGCGCAGGGTTGCGGCCTCGGCATTGCCGCGCAACCAGCGTTGGGCGCCGCCCCATTCGATCAGGGCCGTGCCTTCGATGGGTGCGGCGGTGGCAGCGACCGAGAGGCGCCAGAGGGGTGCGTCGTCGGCGAAGAAGTGGTGGGTCTGATCGCGCAGGGAGGCCCAGAAGGCGGAAGCCGTTGTCTCGTCCATCCGCTCGCCGCCGAGCTTGGCGCAGGCGCTGGCGACAGCCGCTTCGGCGCCGGACAGGCGCAGGTGGAGGATGCCGTCCAGCCAGGCGGAGCCGGACAGGGGCAGCGGTTGGCCGCCCCAGGTGTTGAGCTTGTTCAGGGCCGTCGCCTGGTCCAGTTCGAAGCGCAGCGTGGCCTCGGCCTGGGGCAGGGGCAGCACCTTCAGGGAGACTTCAGTGATTACGCCGAGCACGCCAAGGGAGCCGGCCAGCAGGCGGCTGACGTCGTAGCCGGCGACATTCTTCATCACCGTGCCGCCGAAGCGCAGGTGGCGGCCGTGGCCGTCCAGCAGGCGGGTGCCGAGGACGAAGTCGCGGGCCGCGCCGGCGGTGGCACGCCGCGGGCCGGAGAGGCCCGCGGCGATGGCGCCGCCGATGGTGGAGGTCGCGGCGTAGCGCGGCGGCTCGAAGGCTAGCATCTGCCGCGCCGCGGCGACCGTGGCCTCGATCTCGGCCAGCGGCGTGCCGCAGCGGGCGGTGATCACCAGCTCGCTCGGCTCGTAGTCCACGATGTCGCGATGGCCGCTGACGTCCAGCACCTCGCCCTGCGGAGCGGCGCTGCCGTACCAGTCCTTGCTGCCACCGCCGCGGATCGCCAGCGGCTGCTTGTCGGCGCGAGCCTGCTGCACCCGCTCGATGATCTGTTCCAGGGCATCCATCAGAAGCGCTCCAGTTCGGGGAAGCGCAGCTCACCGTTGTGCACATGCATGCGGCCGTATTCGGCGCAGCGGTGCAGGGTGGGGATGCCCTTTTCCGGGTTCAGCAACTGCGCCGGATCGAAGGCGCGCTTGACGCCGAAGAAGGCCTCACGTTCCGCGTCGTTGAACTGCACGCACATCTGGTTCAGCTTCTCCAGGCCGACGCCGTGCTCGCCGGTGACGGTGCCGCCGAGGGCCACCGAGAGTTCCAGGATTTCGGCGCCGAAGGCTTCGGCGCGGGCGAAGGAGTCGGGGTCGTTGGCATCGAACAGCACCAGCGGATGCAGGTTGCCGTCGCCGGCATGGAAGACGTTGGGGCAACGCAGGCCGTACTTCTGCTCCATCTGCTGGATCGCCGCCAGCATCTCGCCCAGACGCTTTTTCGGGATGGTGCCGTCCATGCAGTAGTAGTCCGGCGAGACGCGGCCGGCGGCGGGGAAGGCGTTCTTGCGCCCGGCCCAGAACAGCAGGCGCTCGGCTTCGTCGCGGGACACCGCCAGGCGCGTCGCCCCGGCGGTGGACAGCACCGCCTGCATGCGGCCGATTTCCTCTGCCACTTCCTCCGGCGTGCCGTCGGATTCGCACAGCAGGATCGCCGCGGCATCCAGGTCGTAGCCGGCCTTGGCGAAGGGCTCGACCATCCGCGCGGCGGCCTGATCCATCATCTCCAGGCCGGCGGGGATGATGCCGGCGGCGATCAGCGCCGCCACCGCCTCGCCGGCCGTGCGCACGTCGCCGAAGCTGGCCATGATGCAGCGGGCCAGGGCCGGCTTCGGCGTGAGGCGGACCAGCACTTCGGTGACCAGGCACAGCATGCCCTCGCTGCCGATCATCACCGCCAACAGGTCGAGGCCCGGCGCGTCCAGGGCGGCGCCGCCGAACTCCACTTCCTCGCCGTCCATGGTTAGGGCGCGCACGCCCAGCACGTTGTGCACGGTGAGGCCGTATTTCAGGCAATGCACGCCGCCGGAATTCTCGGCGACGTTGCCGCCGATGCTGCAGGCGATCTGGCTCGACGGATCGGGGGCGTAGTAGAAGCCGTGGGCGGCGGCGGCCTCGCTGATGGCGAGGTTGCGCACCCCCGGCTGGACCGTGGCGGTGCGCGCCAGCGGGTCGATGGCGAGGATGCGGTTGAAGCGCGCCAAGCTCAGCACCACGCCCTCCGGGTTGGGCGTCGAACCGCCGGAGAGCGAGGTGCCTGCGCCGCGCGGTACCACCGGCACCTGCAATTCGCGGCAGACCGCCAGCACCGCCTTGACCTGCTCCACCGTCTCCGGCAGGCAGACGGCCAGGGGCAGGCGGCGGATCATCGAGAGGCCGTCGCATTCGTAGGGGCGGGTGTCCTCCACCTCGTGCAGCAGGCAGTGGGGCGGCAGTGCCTGCGCCAGGGCGGCGACCAGGCCTTGCTTGGGAACGGCGATGGCTTCGGTCAAGGCTTCCTCCTGTGCCCGGGTCTTGCGTGCCCGGTGCGATTGGGACGAGAGGAGTCGATAATGGCACAAGGAGGCAGCCATGAATTCCCCCAAGCCACACATCGTCTTTCTCGACCGCAGCACCCTCGCCGTACCGCTGCGGGCGCCAGCCTGCGGCCATCGCTGGAGCGACTTTGACCACAGCGCGCCGGAGCAGGTGGTGGCGCGCCTGGCCGATGCCGACATTGCCGTCAGCAACAAGGTGCGCATCGACGACAGGATGCTCACCGCGCTGCCGCGGCTGCGCCATATCGCCATCGCCGCCACCGGTACCGATCACATCGATCTGGCGGCCTGCAAGGCGCATGGCGTCAGCGTTTCCAACATCCGCAACTACGGTGCCGAATCGGTGGCGGAGCATGTCTTCGCCCTGATGCTGGGCTTGAGCCGGCAGTTGCTGGCCTACAGCCGCGATGCGGCGGCGGGGCGCTGGGAGCAGGGGCCGAACTTCTGCTTTCTCGACTACCCCATCGTCGACCTGCACGGCCGCCGCCTCGGCCTGGTGGGGCAGGGCGCCATCGGCAGTGCGGTGGCGCGCATCGCCCAGGGCTTCGGCATGGAACTGCTGTTGTCGGAACGGCCCGGCGCGACGGAGATTCGCCCGGGGCGCCGCCCTTTCGTCGAGGTGTTGGCTACCGCCGATGTGCTGAGCCTGCACCTGCCGCTGTCCGAGGCCACCCGGCATCTGATCGGTGCCGCCGAATTGGACCTGATGAAGCCCGGCGCGCTGCTGATCAACACCGCCCGCGGCGCCCTGGTGGATGAGCCTGCGCTGGCTGCGGCCTTGCGTGTCGGGCGCATCGGTGGCGCCGGCATCGACGTGCTGGCGAAGGAGCCGCCGCCCGCTGATTCGCCGCTGTTGCAACTGGCCCGCGAGGGTTGCCAGCGGCTGCTGCTGACGCCCCATGTCGCCTGGGCTAGTGGCACTGCCCAGGCTAATCTGGCGGAGCAGTTGGTGGGCAACATCGAAGCATTCCTCAGCGGCGCGCCGCGCCATCTGGTGACCTGATGCGCATCATCCTCGCCCCTGATTCCTACAAGGGTTCCTTCTCATCCCCCGAGGTGGCGGCGGCCATGGCCCGCGGCCTGCATCGCGTGTTGCCCGCTGCCGAACTGATCGAACTGCCCCTCGCCGACGGCGGTGAAGGCACGCTGGAGGCGGTGCTGATGGCCTGCGGCGGCCGTCGCCTCGCCATCGAGGCGATGACCGTGGCCGGTCAGCGCTGCCCGGTGGATATCGGCCTGGTGCGCGAGGCCGATGGGGTGGAACGGGTGGTGATCGAATCGGCGCTGCTGATCGGCCTGCATCTGGCGCCCCATCTGGCGGTGAGTGAACGCAGCACTGTCGGCCTCGGCGACCTGATCGCCGCCTGCGTGGCGCGGGGCTGGCGGCGCTTCGCCATCGGTCTCGGCGGTAGCGGCACCAACGATGGCGGCGCCGGCCTGCTGCAGGGGCTGGGTGCGCGCCTGCTGGATCGCGCCGGGGCCGAGGTATTGGTGCAACCGGCACGCCTGAATCAGATCGCCTCGGTGGACCTGGCCCGGGCGCGCACCTGCCTGGCCGAAGTCGATATGCAAATCCTTTGCGATGTGATCAACCCCCTCTGCGGCCCCAACGGTGCCACCGCCACCTTCGGCCCGCAAAAGGGCGTGCAGGCGGCCGAGGTGGCGCCCCTCGATGCGGCCATTGCCCGCTTCGCCGCGCTCTGCGAGGGCGACGATCCGGCGCCCCTGGCGCAGACGCCCGGCGCCGGCGCGGCCGGCGGTGCCGGCTATGCGCTGCAATTGCTCGGCGGCTACTGCACGCCGGGCGGCAAGGCCCTGCTGCAACTGGCGGATTTCGATGCGTTGGTGGCGGGCGCCGATTGGGTGCTGAGCGGCGAAGGCCGCAGCGACCGGCAGACGCTGCAAGGCAAGCTGCCCGCGGCTGTGGCCGAAGCGGCGGCGCGTCATGGCGTTGCGACGACGCTGCTCTCGGGCGGCATCGAGCGGGCCGCACGCGAACCACTCGGAGAAATTTTTCAAGGCGCTTTTTCCATTGCCGACGGGCCGCTTTCGCTGGAGGAGATGCAGCGCGATGGCCTGGGCTTGATAGAAGAGGCCGCCGCCGAATTGGCGCGTCTGCGTTATCGGATTTGATTGCGGAGAACGATGCGATGAAACATCTCGAAGACTCGTCCCTGCTGCGCCAGCAGTGCTACGTGAATGGCCATTGGATAGGCGCCGACAGCGGCGCGATGTTCCCGGTCTTTGATCCGGCCAGCGGCGATGAGTTGGCCCGGGTGCCCGACTGCGGCGCGGCGGAAACCCGCACCGCCATCGCAGCCGCGGCCCACGCCTGGCCGGCCTGGAAGCGCAAGACGGCGCAGGAACGCGGTCAGATTCTCAAACGCTGGTTTGAGCTGATGCTGCTTCACCGCGACGACCTGGCGCGGCTGATGACCCGCGAACAGGGCAAGCCCCTGGCCGAGGCCAAGGGCGAGATCGCCTACGGCGCCAGTTATCTCGAATGGTTCGCCGAGGAGGCCAAGCGCGCCTATGGCGAAGTGATCCCCGCGCCCTTCCATGACCGCCGCATGGTGGTACTGCGCGAGCCGGTGGGGGTTTGCGCGGCGATCACGCCGTGGAACTTCCCCTCGGCGATGATCACCCGCAAGGCCGGCGCTGCCCTGGCCGCCGGCTGCACCATGGTGCTCAAGCCGGCAGAGCAGACGCCCCTGTCGGCCCTGGCCCTGGCGGTGCTGGCGGAGCGGGCCGGGGTGCCCCCCGGTGTGTTCAACGTGCTGACCGGCGATGCGCCGGCCATCGGCGGCGAACTCTGTGCCAATCCGACGGTGCGCAAGCTCAGCTTCACCGGCTCCACCGAAGTGGGCCGGCTACTGATGGCGCAATGCGCGCCGACGATCAAGAAGCTCTCCCTAGAGCTGGGCGGCAACGCGCCCTTCATCGTTTTCGACGACGCCGATGTGGACGCGGCGGTGGCCGGCGCGATGGCCTCGAAGTACCGCAACGCCGGCCAGACCTGCGTCTGCTCCAACCGGCTGCTGGTGCAGGCGGGCATCTACGATGAGTTCGCCGCCAAGCTGGCGGCGGCGGTGGCCGAACTGCGCGTTGGCAACGGCATGGACAGCGGGGTGAACCAGGGCCCGCTGATCGACGGCGCGGCCCTGGAGAAGGTCGAGGCGCTGGTGGCCGACGCCACCGGCAAGGGTGCCCGCGTGCTCTGCGGTGGCAAGCGCCACGCCCTCGGCGGCACCTGGTTCGAACCGACGGTGCTGGCCGACATGACCCCGGCGATGCGGGTGGCGAAGGAAGAAATCTTTGGCCCGGTGGCGCCCCTGTTCCGCTTCGAGACCGAGGCGGAGGCGATCCACCTCGCCAACGACACCGAGTACGGCCTCGCCGCCTATTTCTATTCCCGCGATGTGGGCCGCGTCTGGCGCGTCGCAGAGGCCCTGGAGTACGGCATGGTCGGCATCAACAGCGGTCTGATCTCCAGCGAGGTGGCGCCCTTCGGCGGCGTCAAGCAATCGGGCCTCGGCCGCGAGGGTTCGCGCCACGGTCTCGACGATTACCTGGAGATGAAGTACCTGAGCATGGGTGGCATCTAGCGCCCGAGTGAATCGTCTGCGCAAAAGCAAAACGCCCCGTGAGGGGCGTTTTGCTTTGCTGCGCCCGGCGTTCGCCGGGCGTTGCGGTGTTGCTTAGTGGAACTGCTCTTCTTCGGTGGAGCCGGTCAGCGCCTTGACGGAGGAGGTGCCGCCCTGGATCACGGTGGTCACGTCGTCGAAGTAGCCAACGCCCACTTCCTGCTGGTGGGAGACGAAGGTGTAACCCTTGTCGCGGGCAGCGAATTCCGGCTCTTGCACCATGTCGACATAGTGCTTCATGCCTTCGCCGCGGGCGTAGGCGTGGGCGAACTGGAAGGTGTTGTACCAGTTGATATGGATGCCGGCCAGGGTGATGAATTGGTACTTGTAGCCGAGGGCCGACAGCTCTTCCTGGAAGGAGGCGATCTGCGAGTCGGACAGGTTCTTCTTCCAGTTGAAGGAGGGCGAGCAGTTGTAGGACAGCAGCTTGCCCGGGCAGGACTTCAGCACGGCTTGGGCGAATTCGCGGGCGAAGCCGATATCCGGCACGCCGGTTTCACACCACACCAGGTCGGCGTAGGGAGCGTAGGCGACGCCGCGGCTGATGGATTGCTCCAGGCCGTTCTTGACGCGGTAGAAGCCTTCTTGGGTGCGCTCGCCGGTGATGAAGGGCTTGTCGTTGGCGTCGTAGTCGCTGGTGATCAGGTTGGCGGCTTCAGCGTCGGTACGGGCCAGGATCAGGGTGGGCACGCCCATGGTGTCGGCAGCGAAACGGGCAGCGATCAGCTTTTCGATGGCTTCGCGGGTCGGGACCAGCACCTTGCCGCCCATGTGGCCGCACTTCTTCACGGCAGCCAGTTGGTCTTCGAAGTGCACGCCGGCGGCACCGGCGGTGATCATGTTCTTCATCAGTTCGAAGGCGTTCAGCACGCCGCCGAAACCGGCTTCAGCGTCGGCCACGATCGGCAGGAAGAAGTCGATGTATTCCTTGTCGCCCGGGTTGATGCCACGGCCCCACTGAATTTCGTCGGCGCGCTTGAAGGTGTTGTTGATGCGGCGAACCATGGTGGGGACGGAGTCGTAGGCGTACAGCGACTGGTCCGGGTACATGGTTTCGGAGGTGTTGCCGTCGGCGGCGACTTGCCAGCCGGACAGATACACGGCTTCCAGGCCAGCCTTGGCTTGCTGCATGGCTTGACCGGCGGAGATGGCGCCGAAGGCGTTCACGTAGCCCTTCTTGGCACCGCCGTTGACCTTGTTCCACAGGGTCTCGGCGCCGCGCTTGGCCAGGGTGTGTTCGATCTGCTGCGAACCGCGCAGACGAACCACGTCTTCAGCGGTGTAACCGCGCTTGACACCCTTCCAGCGGGGGTTTTCGGCCCAATCCTTCTTCAGGGCGTCGATCTGTTGTTGACGAGTGGTCATGAGAGCTCCTTGTGGTGAATCGAAAAGATATTTATAGGTTGGGGACGACGTAGTCGGTAGGGTGAAGTATGGCAAAAAATCTTATGTCTTATATAAGACATAAGAATGATTTTTTGTCGTTGATAATCAGCGCCTTGGTCGCGTCATTCCGCAATTTGAAATGAACATTTCGCAATGCAGAATTTTTTGACCCGCCGCAATCACCCCGCCGCATGCGGGTCGCGGCGGATTTTCGCCGGTTTTGATGTTGCGATGCAACCAGGGCGCCGGTTGGGGCGGGCTGGCCCTAGCGCCTTCCGGCGAGTAGAATACCGGGCCTTTCGGGGCGCACACCCATAAAAACGCCAATGGTTTGCCAAGAGCGTTACGCCGCCTGTCACCGTTCCGGTGCGGTTTTCCGGGGCGGCGCGCGGACCAAAGAGTTCGCGACAGGCTACGCCCTGGTCTTTGTGGAGTGGAGAAAGTAATGAATCAGCGTACGCCTGCCAGCGCCCTGGCTTGTCCCGATTACGTCAAGAACGAAAAACTCAAGGCCTGGGTCGCCGAAGTCGCCGCCCTGACCGAACCCGCCGCGGTGGTCTGGTGTGACGGTTCCAAGGAAGAGTCCGACCGCCTCTTCGCCCAGATGGTCGAGGCCGGCAGTCTGATCAAGCTGAATCCCGCCAAGCGCCCGAATTCCTACCTGGCCCTGTCCGATCCCTCCGACGTCGCCCGGGTCGAGGACCGCACCTACGTCTGCCCGAAGAACAAGGAAGACGCCGGCCCCAACAACAACTGGGAAGATCCGGCAAAGATGAAGGAGACCCTCAAGGGTCTGTTCAAGGGCTGCATGCGCGGCCGCACCATGTACGTCATCCCCTTCAGCATGGGCCCGATCGGCAGCCCCATCGCCCACATCGGTGTCGAGCTGTCCGACTCCCCCTATGTCGTGGTCAATATGCGCGTGATGACCCGCATGGGCCGCGCTGTGCTGGACCAGCTAGGTAGCGACGGCGAGTTCGTGCCCTGCCTGCATTCCGTCGGCCATCCGCTGGAAGCCGGCCAGGCCGACGTCAAGTGGCCCTGCAACCCCACCAAGTACATCTGCCACTTCCCTGAGACCCGCGAAATCTGGTCCTTCGGCTCCGGTTATGGCGGCAACGCCCTGCTCGGCAAGAAGTGCTTCGCCCTGCGCATCGCCTCCACCATGGCCCGCGACGAAGGCTGGCTGGCCGAGCACATGCTGATCCTCGGCGTCGAATCCCCCACCGGCGAAAAGACCTATGTCGCCGCCGCCTTCCCCTCCGCCTGCGGCAAGACCAACTTCGCCATGCTGATCCCGCCGAAGTCCTTCAACGGCTGGAAGATCACCACCGTCGGCGACGACATCGCCTGGATCAAGCCTGGCAAGGATGGCCGCCTCTACGCGATCAACCCGGAAGCCGGTTTCTTCGGCGTCGCCCCCGGCACCTCCGAGAAGACCAACTACAACGCCCTGGCCACCCTCAAGGAAAACATCATCTTCACCAACGTCGCGCTGACCGACGATGGCGACGTCTGGTGGGAAGGCCTGACCAAGGAAGCCCCGGCCCACCTGATCGACTGGCAGGGCAAGGACTGGACGCCGGCAGACGGCAAGGCCGGCCGCAAGGCAGCCCACGCCAACTCCCGCTTCACCGCTCCCGCCTCCCAGTGCCCGTCGATCGACGCCGGCTGGGAAGACCCGGCCGGTGTGCCGATCTCCGCCTTCATTTTCGGCGGACGTCGCTCCACCACGGTGCCCCTGGTGTATGAGGCCTTCAACTGGAACTTCGGCGTCTACATGGCCGCCACCCTCGGTTCCGAAACCACCGCTGCCGCCACCGGCGCCCAGGGCATCGTCCGCCGCGATCCCTTCGCCATGCTGCCCTTCTGCGGCTACCACATGGGCGACTACTTCAACCATTGGCTGAAGATGGGCCACGTGGTCGAAGGTGCGCCGCGCATCTTCACCGTCAACTGGTTCCGCCAGGATGCCGACGGCAACTTCGTCTGGCCCGGCTTCGGCGACAACATGCGTGTGCTGAAGTGGGTGGTGGATCGTTGCCGCGGTCGCGCCGACGCCAAGCAGACCACCCTGGGCTGGATGCCCCAGTTCGAGGACATCGACTGGACCGGCCTGGAAGGCCTGACCAAGGAGCAGTTCGACGCCATGACCGCGGTGGATGCCGCCGCCTGGCGCGAAGAGCTGAAGCTCCACGCCGAATGGTTCGAAAAGCTGAAGACCCGCATGCCGAAGGAACTGCTGCTCAAGCTGCAGTTGTTCGAACTGGGCATGGCTTGATCGCGGTTCTGAATCGCGACTGAAGGAAGAGGGCAACCCGTGGGTTGCCCTTTTTCTTTCAATGGGATTTCGGCTTATGAGTTACGAGATTAAATAACCCTCGTATCTCTCTAATTTTTCGTATTAAAATGCCGCTAAATATTAGCAGGGCCCGTTCTCGGGCTAGACGCTGGAGCCATTCATGAAAAAAACCTTGATCCTGCTGATGGTGGCCTTGTCGGTCGGCACCGTGGCGCCTGAAGCCATGGCCGCCAAGAAAAAGCCCGCCGCCAGCAAGAAGGCCCATCACAAGCCCGTCAAGCGCACTCACGGCCATGCCACCATGGAAGACGCGCGCCATCTGGTGCTGCAATCCCAGTCGGCCCTGGTCCAGGACCAGACCACCGGCGCCGTGTTGTTCGAGAAGAATGCCGGCGCCGTGGTGCCCATCGCTTCCATCTCGAAGCTGATGACGGCCATGGTCAGCCTCGATGCCAAGCCCAATCTGCAGGAAACCCTGAGCATCGGCGAAGAAGACGTGGACACCCTGAAGGGCACCCATTCCCGCCTCAAGGTTGGCACCCAGTTGAATCGCGAGGAAATGATGCGCCTGGCGCTGATGTCCTCGGAGAACCGCGCCGCCTCAGCCCTGTCGCGCCACTATCCGGGCGGCCGTCCCGCCTTCGTCCAGGCGATGAACGCCAAGGCCAAGGCCATCGGCCTGTCCGACACCCATTTCGAAGACCCCACCGGCCTCACCGCCGCCAACGTCTCCAGCGCCCGCGATCTGGTCAAAATGGTCGCCGCTGCCCACCAGTACCCGCTAATCCGCGAATTCTCCACCACGGCCCAATACAACGTCGCGCTGAACGGCCGCACCGAGACCTTCCGCAACACCAACTCGCTGATCCGCGCCCAGAACAACAACTGGGAAATCGGCCTGTCGAAGACCGGTTACATCAACGAAGCCGGCAAGTGCCTGGTGATGCAGGCCTGGTTCAACAACAAGCCGACCATCATCGTGCTGCTGGATTCCTGGGGCAAGATGACCCGCATCGGCGATGCCATCCGCATCAAGCGCTGGATCGAAAGCGCCTCGCTGCAGGCACGGCCGACCACCGGCTGATCTGATCCAGAACGAATGGAAACGGGGGCTGCGGCCCCCGTTTTTATTTGCTGCGGCCGCTGGCCGGTTTCTTGTAGCCGAGGCTGGCGGAGATGCGATCCGCGGCGGCGCGGACGATGGCTGCCCACTCCGGATTGTGCCGATCCGCAGGGGCCGAGATAGACACCCCGGCGATCAGTTGGCCGCTGTCGTCGTGCACCGGCGCGGCGATGCAGCGCAGGCCCTGCTCGATCTCCTCGTTGTCGAAGGCGACGCCGTGGCGGCGTACCCAGTCCAGTTCCTTCTCCAGGGCGGAGAGGGTGGTCAGCGAGGTCGGCGTATAGCCCGGCAGGCCGGTGCGGCGCGCGTACTGGCGTACCTCCTCGGCGCTTTCCTCGGCCAGGTAGAGCTTGCCCACGGAAGTCACGTGCAGCGGCGCGCGGGCGCCCACCAGGTGCACCACGCGCACCGAGGAGCGGCCGCTGGAGGTGCGTTCCACATAGACGATCTCGTCGCCCTGGCGGATGCCCAGGTTCACGCTCTCGCCGATCTGCTGATGCAGCGCCTGCATCTCCGGCATCGCCAGGTCGCGGATGTTGATCCGCGACTTGACGATGTTGCCGAATTCCAGAAAGCGGATGCCCAGTTGGTAGGTACCCGGATCGGCCCGCTCCACCAGGCCCGACTCGACCACTGCGGCGAGGATGCGATGGGCCGTGGACGGATGCAGTTCCGCCTCCAGGGCCAATTGCTTCAGGCTCACCGGCTCGGTGTGGTGGGCCAGCACGTCGAGCAGGCGCACCATCCGGTCGATGACCTGGATGCCGCCTTTGGCTTCGGGTTTGCTGCGGGGGGGAGACACGGAGGCAGGGCGCGGCGAGGGCCGCTAGGTGGCCGAAAGGGTCGCCAATATATCAGATGGTGAAATGCCCTTGCGTCGGTCGAAAGTGTTTCAGCGGCCGATTACCGGGTGGGCGCTGGTGATGAACACCATCGTCCGCGAGGCGCGGATGTCGGCGTGCAGCGCTTCCACTCGCGGCGGATTGGCCGGGCTGTCGGATTTCCATTCGACGATGAAGTTGGCGCCGGAGCCGCCACTGCTGTCGGTGTGGGGCACGAACAGCTCCAGGGTGCCGTAGGGCGCCACCGTGCGCGGGCTGCCGACGTAGTTCTTCACCAGCTTGCCGTCGGTGTCGTAGTAGCGCGCCGACAGCACCTGGATCGGCACCCGGCTGTCGGTGTTGCGGATGCTGACGTGGGCCGAGAGCAGGCTCTGCGAAGGCTTGCCGCCGTTGCTTGGGTCGCCGTGATAGACGTGGGAATAGATCGGCAGGTAGAGCGACTGGCCGCTCGACAGAGCCGGCGCATCCTCGGCCAGCGCAGGTCCAGACAGCAACAGGCAGCACAGCAACAACAAGCGGGGCAGCATCATGGCGACTCGCAGCGGGGGGCGGGGCTCGATAATACCGCGCACGCAGCGCCGATCACTTCACCAACAGCTCCAGCCGCCCGGCCAGCCACTTGGTGGTGGTGGCCTGGATCAGGATGGTCATCAGCACCGCGATGAAGGTGACTGAGGCGATCATCTCCGCCCCCGGTGCCTTCATGCCGACCAGCAGGCCCGCCAAGGCCGCGGGGATCACCCCGGTTTCGCGGGTCCAGCACATGAACAGCAGCTCGTTGAAGCTCCATTTCGCGCGCCGGTCCGGCAGGCAGCAGAGGAACACCGTGACCGGCCGCGCCAGCAACATGAATACCGCGATGACCATCGCGCCGCCGACCAGGTATTTGTTCATCAGGGCGAAATCCACCTGGCTGCCGAGCAGGATGAAAATGAACATGCGCATCATGAAGGCGGTGACGGCGACGAACTCCTCCATCCGCTTGGCTTCGCCTTCTTCCATCTCGAAGCCGAAGACGTCCTTGTTGCCGAGGACGATGCCGAAGACGAACACCGCCATGAAGCCGCTGGCCTGCAGCCCGTCGGCGCCCATATAGGCGGCGATCACCGCCATCAGGGTCACCACCGGCGCGTATTCGGCGAGGAAGTCCCACTTCTCGTGGGCGATCAACAGGGCTGCCAGCCAGCCCAGCACGCCGCCGATGACGATGCCGACGCCGGATTCCTTGAGCAGCCTGAACAGCGCCGCGCCGGCCGAGAACTCGCCGGCACCCATGGCGATGCCCAGCACGGTGAAGGTGGCGATGGCGCCCATCGCATCGTTGAAAGCCGATTCGCTCATCACCGCCTGCGCCACCCGGTCCTTGACGTGCACCTGCTTGAACACCGGCACCAGGGTCGCCGGGTCGGTGGAGGCGATGGCCGCCCCCAACAGCGCGGCGACGATGGCCGGCACGCCCAACACGTAATAGGCGGCGACGCCGGTGACCGCTGCGGTGATTACGACGCCGACGGTGGCCAGCACCAGCACGCTGATCCAGACCTCCTTCAGCACCTTCAGGCGGATCGTCGCGCCGCCGTCGAACAGCAGGTAGCAGGAGCCGAAGATCAGGATCAACTGGTTCAGCGCCGAGTCGGCCTTGACGTTGATGAAGCCCATCGCCTCCGGGCCGAGGACGATGCCCACCAGCAGGAACACCACCACGTCGGGCACCTTGAGCTTCTGCGCGAGGAAGCCGCAGAGGGTGCCGACGGCGAGGATGACGGAAAAAACCTGGAGGACGTTCTTGGCAACGTCGATGCTGCTTGCGGCTTCCATGGGCTGGAGCGTTCCCTGCGAGAAATGGCTATCCCGCATTATCGCCGGCTAGTGCCCCGGCAAGCGACGGCCGCTGCCGCCGTCGAATCAATTGGGGCTTGCGATCACCCAGCGATTCCGGCCGTCACGCTTGGCCTGGTACATGGCCTCGTCGGCCAGGCGGATCAGCTCGTCCGGTTGCGCCACCGGATGGGGGCAGAGGATCGCGCCGATGCTGGCGGTGATGCAGAGCTGATGGCCCAGCACCATGCAAGGCTGGGCGATGTCGCCGATCAGCCGCTCGAGAATCGCATTTGCTTCGTCGCGGGTTTCCAGCTCGTTCAGGATCAGCACGAACTCGTCGCCGCCGATCCGCGCCACCGTATCGCCGCTGCGTACCGCGGCGGAAATGCGCCGCGCCACCTCCTGCAGCAGGGCATCGCCGACGGCATGGCCAAAGCCGTCGTTCACCGGTTTGAATTCGTCCAGATCGAGAAAGCACACCGCCAGCAGCCGGTTGTTGCGGCGGGCCATGGCTAGGCCCTGCTGCAGCCGGTCGGCGAGCAGGATGCGGTTCGGCAGGCCGGTCAGGGCATCGAAATTGGCCATATGTTCGAGCCGCTGCTGGGCCGTCTTCAGCTCGGAAATCTCGGTGAAAAAGCCGACGTAATGGCTCACCCTGTCCTCGGCGTTCTTCACCGCATTGATCGACAGCAGCCCGGGGCACAGCTCGCCCGACTTGCGCCGGTTCCACACCTCGCCATGCCAGCGGCCGGTGCGGTTCAGTGTGGACCACATGGTTTCGTAAAAAGCCGTGTCCTGCAGGCCCGATTTGAGGAAGCGCGGATTGGTCCCGCGCACTTCCTCCGGGGCATAGCCGGTGAGTTCGGAAAATGCCCGGTTCACCTCGACAATCTGTCGCTGGGCATCGGTGACGATGATCGCCTGCTGGGTGTTCTGGAAGACGATGGCGTTCAGCCGCAGCGCCTCGCGCAGACGAATCTCCTGGGTGATATCGCGGATCGTGCCGACCATTCGCAAGGGCCTGCCATCCTCGGCGAAGTCCATCCGGCCGTTGCCGTGCACCCAGCGTTCCGCCCCGTCCGCCGGGCGGATGATGCGATATTCCCGATCGAAGCTGTGTTCCCGGGCGATCACCCCGGCCAGGTGCTGCGCCATACTGGCCCGCACCTCGGGGGCCACCAGCGCCAGCCAGCTATCGCGGTTGCGCGGGTAATCGCTGCCGATGCCGAAAATCTGGTCGAGGATGTCCGAGCTTTCCCAGCTATCCTCCGCCACCAGATATACGTAATAGCCCAGCTCGGCGACTTCCTGCGCCTCGTGCAGGCGCAGCGTCATTTGCCGCTCGTGGGTCACGTCGAAGCAGTAGCCGATATAGCCGAAGCGCTCGCCTTCCGAGCCGCCATAGGGGCGTCCGATGTCCTTGATCCAGCGGTACTCACCGCTATGGTTGCGCAGCCGGTATTCCAGCTCGAACCCCTGGCGCCGCCTCAGGGCATCGCGAAACTCCGCAACGCAGCGCGCCCGGTCTTCCGGATGCACACCCTCGGCCCAGCCGTTACCAGCCTCCTGCTCCGCACTGCGGCCGGTAAACGCCAGCCACGTATCGTTGAACCAGTCGCAAGCGCCGGTCTCGTCGCAATGCCAAACCAGAATAGGTGCATCCTTCAGCGCGCCGAAGGTAGCCGAAAGCGGATTGTGCATACCGTAACCTCCTGCTTTGTTTCTAGTTCCTTCCCTGGCGGCAGCTTTGATCGAAGACAAACGCGCGTCAGATCGCGGTTACTTTTTTGCTACAAGTCGCACTGAAACCATCGGGTATCATCGATCGATGATTGACAATCCCCGCGCCCGCTTCGTCGCCCTGGCCTTGGCCGTTGCGGCCTACGTCCTGTCCTATTTCCACCGCGCGGCGCCGGCCGCCATCGCCCCCGATCTGCAGGCGGCCTTTCACGTCAGCGCCGCCCAGTTGGGCAACCTGGCCGCCACCTATTTCTACGTCTACACCGTGATGCAGATTCCCACCGGGGTGCTGGTGGATACCCTGGGGCCACGCCGCATCCTCTGCTGGGGCGGCTTGCTGGCCGGCGCCGGCTCGCTGATGCTGGCCCTGGCGCCGGATTTTGGCTGGGCCTTCGCCGGCCGCACCCTGGCCGGCCTGGGCGTCTCGGTCACCTTCATCGCCATGCTCAAGCTGATCGCCATCGGCTATCCGGAAGACCGCTTCGCCTCGGTCGGCGGCCTCTGCATCCTGATCGGCAACCTCGGCTCCATCGCCGCCGGCACGCCCCTCGGCTGGGCGGC
>DATDMT010000254.1:0-9090 GCA_036518635.1 Rhodocyclaceae bacterium
CAGGTCGTCGGCCTCCTCGGCCAGGGTGCCGACCGAGACCCCGGCATTGGCGATCACCAGATCGGGCACGCCGACGCGGGCCATGAAGTCCGATGCGGCGGCCTGCAGCGCCGCGGCATCGGCCACATCCAGCGGATAGCAATGCACCGTGCAGGGCAGGCCGGCGGCAAGGGCCTGCAGGGCATCGATACGGCGCGCGGCGAGGCCCAGAGCCACATCCTCGGCGGCATAGTGGCGGGCCAGGGCGGCGCCGATGCCGGAAGAGGCACCGGTCAAAAAAACAACCCGCCGGTAAGGGCGGGTTGCGGGGGTCGGGGAGGACATCGACGGTGCCAACTTACTTGCCGGCATCCTTCCGCGCCTTGGCCACCAGGAAGTCGGCCAGTTCGGCGAACTGCTGCGGCGGCATGCCGGCGGGCTGGTCGATGCGGTAGCGGCCGCCGATCACGATCGACGGGGTGCCGCTGATGCCGGCCGAACGGGCCAACTGGCCGGCGCGCTGCAGCTTGCTCTGGATCGTGAAGGAGCCATAGACCTCGCTGAACTTGGCGGCATCCACGCCCTTCTTCGCCAGCCAGGTGGGGAAGTTGCGCTCGTCATTGGGCGAGAACTCGCTGGTCTCGTGGATCGCGGTGAAGATGGAATCCCGCAGCTTGCCTTCCTGGCCCAGCGCGTCGAGGGCGTAGAACAGCTTGGCACCGGCCACCCAGCTCGGGTTCAGCGGCGCCGGCACCGGGCGCAGCACCGCATCCTTGGGCAGCTTCTTCGCCCATTGATTGAGGATGGGCTCGAAGTGAGCGCAGTGGGGACAGCCGTACCAGAAGAATTCGACCACCTCGATCTTGCCCGGAGTATCCGAGGGCAGGGCCGGGTTGACCACCGTGTAGTCCTTGCCTTCCACCGGTGCGGCGCCGGCGGCGGCAGCGATCAGGCCAAGGCTGAGGGCGGCGATCAGGGTCTTGAGAAAACGCATGGTGTGCTCCGAAAGTTAGGGGATGACGGGCTGGATAGATGGTCTAAACGCGCGGGGGTTCCCCCCGGTTGTCGTCAGTTACCTTCCTTTACCTTGACCAGGGTGGCTTGCACACCGCCCTGGGCCAACTGGTTGCGTACCCGGTTCATGTCTTCCGGCGTGGCGAAGGGGCCGACGCGGACCCGATGCATGACGCCCTTGTCCGCCACGGTGACGTCCTGGACGCTGGCCTCGACGCCCATCAGCGCCAGCTTGGCCTTGAGGTTATCGGCGTCCGCCGCCTTCTGGAAGGCGCCGACCTGGAGGAAGATAGCCTCGGCCGGTGCCGCCGGCTTCTCGGCGGCGGCGGCCGGGGCGGGAGCAGCGTCCTGCTTGCCGGGAAGAATGTTGTAGAACTCGAAGCGGGGCTTTTCCACCGGCTTGTCGCCGGGCTTTCCCGGCAGCGGCTCGGGGGCGGCCGGGGTACCCGGCGTCGCGGGCTTGGGCGCGGCGGCCGGCAGCGGCGCATCGCCGTTGTTGTTACGCGCGGTCTTGTCCTGGAAAGGCATCGGCGACTTGTTCAGGTACCACACCAGGCCGAAGGCGATGACGACGCCGACGACCAGGCCGATGAAGACGCCCAGCAGGGTGTTGCCGCCGCTCTTGCCGCGGCTATGGACGGGCTGCGGCTTGTGGTTCCTGGAACTCATCTCACATGCTTTCCGGCGCCGAAACGCCAAGTAGGTTCAAACCATTCTTCAGGGTCTGGCGCACCGCCAGGGCCAGGGCCAGGCGCGCCGTCTTCAGCGCGACATCGTCCACCAGCAGGCGGTCGGCGTTGTACCAGCTATGGAAATCCGCGGCCAGCTCGCGCAGGTAGAAGGCGATGCCGTGGGGCATGTAGTCCCGCGCCGCGGCTTCCACCGCTTCGGGGAACTCGCGCAGGCGAGCGCACACCGCCTGCTCGTGCTCGCTACCGAGGAGACCGAGATCGGCCGCCGCCAATTCGGCGACCTTGCCGCCCCAGGAAGAGAGCACCGAGCAGATCCGGGCATGGGCGTATTGCAGGTAGTACACCGGGTTGTCGTTGGACTGGGTCTTGGCCAGCTCCAGATCAAAATCCAGGGACTGGTCCTGCTTGCGCAGCATGTAGAAGAAACGGCAGGCGTCGTTGCCGACTTCCTCCCGCACCTGGCGCAGGGTCACGTACTCGCCGGCGCGGGTGGACATCGAGGCCTTCTCGCCATTGCGCAGCAGGCTGACAAACTGGATCAGGCTGACGTCGAGCACACCAGCATCCAGGTCCAGCGCCTGCATCGCGCCGCGGACCCGGGGAATGTAGCCGTGGTGGTCTGCGCCCCAGACGTCCACCACCTTGTCGAAGCCGCGCTCGACCTTGTTCAGGTGGTAGGCGATATCGGAGGCGAAGTAGGTGAACAGGCCGTTGTCGCGTTGGACCACGCGGTCCTTCTCGTCGCCGAAATCGGTGGAACGGAACCACTTGGCGCCGTTCTGGAGATAGATGTGGCCGCGCTTTTCCAGCTCGGCGACGACCCGCGCCACCATGCCAGTGTCGTACAGCGAACGTTCCGAGAACCAGACGTCGAAATGCACGCCGAACTCTTCCAGGTCGGCGCGGCAATCGGACAGTTGCTCGTTCAGCGCGTGCTGGTGGACGTAGTTCCAGCCTTCGCCGAGCAGTTCCTTGCCGGCGGCAATCAGGCCGTCCAGGTGCAGTTCCAACTGCTCCTTTTCTTCCTTGCTGTAGTTGCCGTCGTCGGGGCGGGCCGGCGCGGCGGGCGCCGCCGCCAGCACCGCCTGGGCGGGATGGACGAACTGGTTGCCGTGGGCCAGCCGGACCTGGGCCGCCATCTCCTTCACATAGCCGCCCTGGTAGGCGTTGGCCGGGAAGGGCAGCACCTCGCCGAAGGATTCGAGGTAACGCAGCCAGGTGGAGACAGCGAGGATGTCCATTTGCCGGCCGGCGTCGTTCACGTAGTACTCGCGGGTCACCTCGAAGCCAGCGAAGGCCAGCACCGAAGCCAGGCTGGCGCCGTAGGCGGCACCGCGGCCGTGGCCGACGTGGAGCGGGCCGGTGGGATTGGCGGAAACGAACTCCACCTGCACCTTGCGCCCGGCGCCGGACTTGCCGCGGCCGTAGTCGTCGCCTGCCGCCAGCACATCGCCGACGATGCGGGTCTTGGCCGCGGCGGCGAGGGTGAAGTTGATGAAGCCGGCACCGGCGATCTCGGTCTTGGTGACATATTCCGAGGGCGGCAGCTCGCGCACCAGGCGCTCGGCGATCTTGCGCGGGTTGTCCTTCAACTGACGCGCCAGTTGCATCGCCAGATTGGCGGAAAAATCGCCGTGGCCGGCATCGCGCGGACGCTCGATGGCAATCGCGCTGTCGCGCTGATCGGGGGCTACGCTGGCCAGGGCGACGCGCAGCAGTTCGACGAGATGGGTCTTGGGATCGAAGGACATCGTGGTGAGGCGAAAGCAAAGGGGTGAATTATACCGGGCGGGGTAGGCAGAAAGCCGGGAGACAGTACCAGGGTAATGGCCGGCACCGGCCGCGGCGCGTGGGTGACGGCCCCCTGATCATGGCCCGGCCTACACACCCCGCGTTTCGATTTTCGCAACATCCCGACTTCGTCTATCATCAGTACTGTTTTCAGTACTGATTGAGCTCCCCATGAACACCCTCACCGTTGCCGAACTGAAACGCCGTGGTATGGCCGCCATCGAGGATGGGCTGCGCCAAGGCCCCGTGCATATCGTCAAGCGCAACCAGCCGGCGGCGGTAGTGCTGTCGGAAGACGAGTATCGACGCCTCACCCAAGGCACTAGCGCCGCCCCCGAGGGCATGACGGCCGTGCAATGGCTGCTCTCCCTGCCCGCCGGAAAGAAGCGCAGCAAAGCTCAGATCGATGCAGCATTGAAGGCCGAGCGCGCCTGGGATTAAGCAGTGCTCGCCTTCTTCGATGCCAGCGCGCTGATCTACCTGATCGAAGGCAAGGAGCCCTTTGCCACCAAGGTGCGCAAGGAACTGGCGGCGGCGGTGAAGAAACACCCCGGGCTCGGCGCCGCAGTCAGCCGCCTGACCTGGCTGGAGTGCCGGGTCGGCCCGATGAAAGCCGACGACACAGCCCTGCTGTCCGCCTACGACGCCTTCTTTCAGCGACCCGATCTGCGCTGGATAGAACTGGACCGCGACGTGGTCGAGCTGGCGGCGGCGATTCGCGCCACTACCGGGCTGAAAACGCCTGATGCACTACAGGCCGCCTCCTGCCTACAACTCGGGCCAGACCATCTGTTTTTCAGCGGCGATGCGGCGTTTAAGCGGGTCAGCGGATTGAAGTTGAAGCTGCTTGTCTGACAACTCCGGCGTGGGGCTCCGCGCGGAGCGGTCGAGCTAGGCCCCTCAAATCGACATTTACCGTGCAGGCGCACTCGGTGGCACACAAAATGGCCCGGAACACTGCATCGTGTCTAGATAGATCACCGTCGCACTGCCTTGGTTCCCTTCAACTCTAGGAACTCCCTTCGGTACATAAAACGAAGTGAACCCGATCCTGTCCATGCCTGCGGGAAACTTGAAAGCCTTCATGACGACATAGGACTTCCAGAAGCCACGGGGCTTAATCTCGGATGAGGTATCCCACATCAAAGCAATGGGGGGCTTTAGCGCCTTCCAGATTTCAATGTCCCCACGAGTTGTTTTACGTATGAGCCCCTGTTGAATTGCATCCATTAGGGCTAGGTCACCCGCCAATGGAAGCGTCGAATTGGCGAAGCTATCAGGGGGAGTGTCCGGGGACGTCAACACTTCTTTATCGGTGTAAACGGGATCGCCGATGAAAACCTGGCCATGCCGATTGGGAATAGACACTCGATCTGCTTTGCGACCGGTGATTGACAATGCAAAAGCGTCGATCTCGTCACGATTGACGATTCGCTTGTCACCCCTGTTTAGCGACAGGCCCACATGAAGTGGCTTGCAAGGGCCGTGCTTAGCTGAAAAGCTGCTGAGAAGCAAAGGCGTACCCTTCGGCAATCCCGAAACGACCTGTCGATGATGTCCGCTCGCCAATGCCGCCAAGACAGTCGTCCCCGGCGTCCACGCAATATTCCAGATCACTGGATCGGCAGCTCCGAGCAGCAAAACAACCCGTTTTCCCGCTCGATTCACGCTTACGTTAATGCGCTTTGCCAGCACCCCAGATTGGTCTATCTGGGGCCCCAACTTCTCAGTGAATTCGCCATCACCAATAACATCCACCTCGAACTTCTCGGGGAAGCGGAATCCTTCAAATCCGCACACTCCCTTCTTGAATTCTTGGAGGGATAGGGCACGAGGAGGAACCGCCTCCCCAGGGCGTCGCACTTCATTTGACGCCTTCGCCCTCTGATCGAAAAATCCTTCCACATCACTTTGCGTAAGAGGAGTGACCTGAGGGATCGCATCGTCCAGATGAAAGAGGCTCTCACAGACTGATTGGGACGAGTTCGGAGGGGAAAAACATAGGCTGACGCTTCGAGAATCGAAGACTTCAAATCTGTTTGTCGTTGCACCCCCGAAACAATCTTCACCAAACACAACTGAATCCAGCCACAAGTCGGAATTGCGTCGAAGGCTTAAAGAAATCCGGGGTGCGCCACCACACATCCCTTTGTCGCTTGCGGGGGGCTGGGAACTCGTAAGAATGTAAGAGGCGCCAGCCAACTTGCACTCGTAGTGCAAGTTGGCTGGCGTGAAATACCCATGCTTCTTCCACATCTTGAGGCGATCAAGGGAAACTCGCCTATCGAAGTTCCCACTAGGGAATACGTCGCTCCCAGAAAGCGGCTTGTATTCGACTGAAAAATAATTTGCTTCAGGGATGCATGCAATTCTTAGAAATTCGACTGAATAATCCGCCCAAGCAGTGGAGACGATGCAGGAAAAGGCGATCCCGAGGGCAAGCCTAGATATGCCACGAAGTGGCAGCCAGCTCCGCAATGTTGAAAAGCATGCTTTGGTCATGGCGGCGCAGACTACGCATGAGCCATGGCCAGGTCAATGCAGCGAAAGTCATAGAGGGAAGGACGAAACAAGATCAATGTCTGACTGGCGAGACTACTGTCGCCACGCTGGCCCTCCTGGGCAAGAGCAATTACGCCTACCAGACAAATAGCACCTGATACCAGATCACGCCCATCAGCCCCGGCGCCGCCGCAAAAGCGAGGAGGGAGGCCAGCCGCCGCGGTAGCGGGCGGCCGGCGGTGAGGCGCCAGGCCAGGTACAGCGAGGCGGTGGCGCCGAGGGCCAGCAGGCCGATGCGCAGGTGGTCGAGCCAGGGGATGACGATGTGCTCGGCCTTGAGGTGTACCAGGGTCAGCATCGACAGGCCCAACACCACGGAGGCGGCGCCCATGGGCACCAGGGCCAGGGCCAGGCGGTGGAAGCCGGGGCCGCCTCGCACCATGGAGCCGGCAACCCATGCGGCGAGCGCAACGCATAGCGACAGCGCCGCGCCGATGGCCGCGCCGCCCCCCAGCAGGTAGGCCAGGATCAGCACTCCGTCGAGCCAGGTGAACACGTCGTTGGCGGCGGGGACGTGGGTCAGCAGCCACCAGGGGGCGTCGTCCTGCAGCAGGAATTCGTGGCCGTGATCCACCAGCCATTCGGCCAGGGCCAGCTTCCATTCCACGTAGTAGGGGCTGGAGGACCACTGGAAGGCGGCGGTGGCGACGCCGAGCAGGCCGAACAATAGCGTCAGCACCTCGCCGGTCTTGGGCTGGATCGAGGCATCGAGGATTTCCGCCCAGGGGCGGCGCAAGGCCAGCCAGACCGAGTCGCGATGGCTGCTGCAGCGGCCGCAGGCGTGGCAATCCGAGGCGCTCTGCATGCGGCGGATATCCACCAGGGGGGCGCAATCCACGCTGGCGATGGTGTGTTGCGCATCCCAATGCGCCCGGTCCACCCGGTAATGCAGCGGCGCCAATTTGGCCAAGAGGCCGAACACGCCGTTGGCCGGGCAGAGGTGGCGGCACCAGACGCGGTGGCCCTTGCCATAGACGAAGCCGATGGCCACCGCCGCAACGGTGGAGCCGCCGAGCACCAGCAGCGCCGGCTGCGGATATTCGTAAACGCTGACCAACTGGCCGTAGACCGTGGTGCCGAGGAAGGCGACGAAGGGCCAGCCGCCCCACTTCATCCAGCGCGGCACCGGCCGGCCGAGGCCGCGTCGGCTGGCCCATTCGGTCAGGCTGCCCTCGGGGCAGAAGACGCCGCACCAGACCCGGCCGAACAGTACGGTCACAATCATTACCCCCGGCCACCAGAGACCCCAGAAGGCGAACTGAGCGGCACGGGTGAGGTTGTTCCACAGATGCGCGTCTTCCGCCGGCAAGGGCAGGAAGGCGGGCACCGCCACCAGCAGCGCGTAAGCCAGCACCACCAGCCACTGCAGCCCGAGCACCCAGGCCCGGCGGCGGCGCAGAAACTCGCCGACGCGGGCTGCGCCGCCGGTCGGCGCGGCGGTGGCAATGGGGACGATCGGGATCACGCGCTGCATGGCTTACTTGGCGACGATGTGGCCCTTCGCCGTATCCGGATGAAATTCGCCGAAGAAGGCATAGCTGCCAGGCTTCAGCGGCTGGAAGATGAGGAAGCTCTCGACCCCTTCGGCCAGCACTTTCTCCTTGATCAGTTCGGTGCTTTCGAACTCCTCCGGCCCCGGCCCCTCGTTCTTGATCAGCAGGCGGAACTTGGTGTTGGCCGGCACCTCGACGGTTTCCGGCTGGAAGCGGCCGGCCTTGATGCTGAGGCGGAAGGTGGGCAGCTCGGCGGCGTTGGCGACGCCCGCCGTCATGGCCGACGCCGCCGACAATGCCAGCAACAAGCGGGGCAGAAAGTTCATTGCATCTCTCCGTCAGAACGCCACGTTGGCGCGCAGGCCGAGCACCCGCACGCTGGCGGCGCCGGGGTTGGCCCCCATGCGCCAGACCTGCTGGTAGTCGGGGGACAGCTCGAACTGCGGGCTGAGGCGGTAGCGGTAATAGACCTCTGCCACTTTTTCCGCGCCGCCAGGAGTGAAGCTGCCGTCGGCAAGGCCGTCGCCATCCAGGTCGATGCTGCCGCCGAAGGCGCGGTAGGCATCGCTGGCGCGCAACCAGGAACCGGCCAGGCCCAGGCTGTCGCCGGCGCGGCCCCAGTAGGAGCCCTTGATCTCGGCGCCGACCGACAGGGCGCGGTCGAAGGGCACCTGGCCGGAGGTCAGGTGGCCGTAGCGGCCGAACAGGGTGACGCCGTCGTCGAAGCGCTGGTCGGCGGAGACGCCCCAGCCGCTCTGCGCCTTGACGCTGCCGTCCAACTCGCTGCCCTGCCCTTGGCGCCAGGCGTAAGCACGGTAGTTACCGGTCAGGCCGCCGAAAAACTTCAGCGAGGTCTCGGCCTGGGCCATCAGCAGCGGCGCCGAGAAACTGCGCTCGTAATTGGCGCCGCGGCTGCCGGTGCCGAACATGCCGAGGGACAGGCGCCAGGTCTCGGGTTTGCTCTCCTGGTTGAAGTAGGCAGCGACGAAGCCCGGTTGGAAGCCGTTGGCATCCACGCCGACCTGGCCGCCGGCGTCCAACAAGGGGTTGTGCACGAACACCGAATTGAGGAACTGGCGCGACTCGTCGCCGGCGGCGGCGTTCTGGTCGAAGAAACCGAAGATGTCCATCTTGCCGAAGGTCAGTTCCAGGGTCTCCCGGGAACGGGGCTTGAAGCCGCCGAAGGGCAGCGGAATCGCCGCCTGGTACCAGGCCTGGCCGAGGATCGCCACCGAGTCGTCGGGGTTGGCGCCGCTGGCGCGGAAGGCGACGGCGTTCGGCGTGTTGGCGAAGTGGTGCAGGTTGGTGAAGGCGTGGTTGAGGCCCAGCCCCTGGCCCATGCGGAAGTGGGCGAACAGCTTCTGCTGGGTGCCGCCGACTTCCGGCAGCGGCAGCTCGACGGTGACGTCGGCGCGGTAGTTGAGCTGGCTGTTGCTGTCCTCGGTGCCCTGCGGCAGGCCGGAGGCGCGCTGGCCGACGGTGATCAGGCCGGCGCTGGCCTTGATGCCATCGAGCGCCTCGACCTTCTTCATCGACTTCTTCATGTCGAGCACGTCTTT
>DATDMT010000255.1:0-4300 GCA_036518635.1 Rhodocyclaceae bacterium
CGGCCATCTCGTTCAGCGACGAGGCCAAGGGCAGCACGCTACGGATCGAGCAACTGAATCTGCGCACCGGGCATCTCGCCAACGCCGCCACGGGCGATCTGGAACTCTCGGCCAACGTGGTGGAAAACAAGCCCGCGGTGAAGGCAGGCGTCGCCCTCAAGGGCAAATACCGTTACGACCTGGCGCAGCAGCAATACGCGTTGGAAGGGCTGAGCCTGCGGCTGAAGGGCGATGCCCTGGATTTCAAGGATCTCGATGCCGAGCTGAGCGCGAAGAATCTGGTCGCCGGCCAGGAGATACGCATTGAAGGGCTGGCGCTTGGCGTCAAGAGCCAACTCAAGGGCGAAGCCCTCGATCTGCGGCTGGATGCACCCCAACTGGCGATTGCCGGCGACAAGGCGGGCGGTGCCAGCGTGACCCTGAACCTTAAGCTGGCGGGCGCCCAGCGCCAGTTGGAGAGCAAGCTGGAACTGTCGGGGGTGGAGGGTTCCAAGACCGCCCTGCGCATCGCCAAGCTGGCCGCCCAGTGGGATTTGAAGCAGGCCGCCCTGGCCCTGCGCGGCAATCTCAGCAGCCCGCTGACGGCCAATCTCGCCAACCTGGCCATCGACCTGCCCAAGCTCGCCGGCGAGCTGGAGGTCGAGCACCCGGCGATGCCGATGAAGCATCTCAAGCTGCCGCTGAATGCCTCGCTGCATGCGGACATGGAAAAGTCCAGCGCGGCGGGCGATCTCGCCACCCGCTTCGACGAAAGCGCCATTCAGCTCAAGTGGCAGGTGGGGCGTTTCGCGCCCCTGGCGGTGGGCTTCGATCTGGCGGTGGATAAGCTCAACGTGGACAAGTATTTCCCGCCAGCGCCGCCGACTGCAGCACCTGCTGCGGGTTCGGGTGGAGGCGGCGGCACCGTGGTAGCGGAAGCGCCGCTCAACCTCGACTTCCTCAAGGGCCTGGACCTCAAGGGCGAGGCCCGGATCGGCTTCCTTCAGGCTCACAACATCAAGCTCGGCAATCTCAAGGCCGATCTGCGGATCGCCGACGGCCGGCTTGACGTGAGCCCGCTGAGCGCCAATTTCTACGAGGGCCAGATCAACGGCGCACTCTCGGTCAACGCCAACGGCAACCGCATCGCCCTGCGTCAGGCCCTCAGCAACGTCTCGGTCAATCCCCTGCTGCGAGACGTGGCGCAGAAGGACATGCTGGAAGGCCGCGGCAATATCAATCTCGACGTCACCACCGCCGGCGCCAGTGTCGGCGCGATGAAGCAGGGCCTGGCCGGCACCGCCTCGTTCAACCTCAAGGACGGCGCGGTCAAGGGCATCAACCTGGCCAAGTCCCTGCGCGAGTTGAAGGCCAAGCTCTCCGGCAAGCAGGATGCGGCGGTGGAGGCCAGCAAGACCGAGAAGACCGATTTCTCCGAACTCGCCGCCAGCTTCCGCATTGCCGCCGGCGTGGCCCACAACGACGACCTGTCGCTCAAGTCTCCCTTCGTCCGCGTCGGCGGGGCGGGCGACATCGATATCGGCAAGAGCCGCATCGACTATCTGGCCAAGGCCAGCGTGGTCGGCAGTGCCAAGGGCCAGGGCGATCTGGATGCCTTGAAGGGCCTGACCATCCCGGTGCGCCTCTCCGGCCCCTTCGATGCCTTGACCTACAAGTTCGAGTTCGGCGCCATCGCCACGGACTTGCTCAAGCAGGAGGCCAAGAAACAGTTGGAGCAGCAACTCGGCAAGCCCTTGGACAAGAAGGGCCTGGGCGACGCCTTGAAAGGCCTGCTGAAATAGCCAGCCTTGTTGTGCCCATGACTTAGGTCTATGATTTTTCTATCAGTCGAGGTAACAACCCAGGCTCATGGCATCCGTTTCCCCCTCCACCGGCGCCCAGGCCGCCACGCAATACGGCTTCGAGCAGCTCAAGCTGCAACAGGCCAAGCGTACGGCCGACCAGGCGGAGCTGACGGCCCAGGTCCTGCGGGGACAAGCCGTCGACGCCCAGCGCGAGGCCGACCAGGCACAGGAGAATGCGCGTAGCCTGTCGGTCAAGTCGGATCGTGCCCAGGCCGTGGCCGGGCAGGCGCGACAGGGGGTGGCGGCCATCAAGACGGCCGGCGGCGTGGTGCAGCAGGTGATCCACGTCGTCGATCAAGCGCTGGGCCGCGAGGCCGGCGCGCAAACTACGAGCACTACCGGCGTTTCCTCGCCTGTCGTCAACGACAAAGGCCAGGTCACCGGTAAACTGATCAACACTACCGCCTGAGCGGCAACAGGAGATGTCATGGAAATCGGTTCAGTAAGCGCATCCAGCGGATCGACCCAGTCGGTTCAGGCCAATCGCCAGTCGGAGCAGTCGCAGCAGTCGAAGTCGTCCCAGCAAGCGGACGCGGCTGCCAAGGCGGCTCAAGCCCAGGCACAACAGGCGCAGCAAGCCCAGGCCCAGCAGCAGGTGCAAAAGCCCGAGCCGCCCAAGGCCGTGACCAACACCCAGGGGCAGCGCACCGGCACCATCATCAATACCTCGGCCTGATTCGCTCCCGCCCGCTTAGGCCCGGAAGGGCCGGAGCCGGCGAAAAAACGCACACCACAGCGGTGTGCGTTTTTTTTTGCCAGCGGGAATTGGAATGGAAGTTGCGGATGAGTGGCCGAAGCCATGCCCTTTGTCGCCTTTGCTGCAATCGGCTACGCATCCCCTCCGCGGAGCCCTCGCGGCTCATCACCCATTCGAAAGTTGGCCATGGACAAAATCGGCATATTTTTCGGCACCGAAACCGGCACCACCCGGCTGATCGCCAAGAAGATTCAGAAGGCCCTCGGCGACGACGTCGCCGCCAAGCCGGTGAACGTCAATCGCATCACGCCGGCGGAAATGCTCCAGTACGACGCCCTGATCCTGGGCACGCCCAGCTACGGCGTCGGCGAGATTCCGGGTAAGTCGGCGGGCTGCCTGGAGCCCAACTGGGAGGAGTTCCTGGTGCAGATGCAGAACCCGGATTTCTCCGGCAAGCGCATTGCCTTCTTCGGCCTCGGCGCCCAGGAGCGCTATGCAGACCGCTTCGCCAGCTCGCTGATGGCCCTCTATCAGGTGTTCAAGAGTTACGGCGCCGAGATCGTCGGCGACTGGAGCAGCGAGGGCTACACCTTCGACCACTCCGCCGCGATCATCGACGGCCGCTTCGTCGGCCTGGTGATCGACCAGCGCACCCAGGGGATGTACACCGACGAGCGCCTGACTACCTGGCTGGAACAGGTGAAGCCGCTGTTACTGGAAAAGGTGGCGGTGGCCTGAGCCGGAAAACAAGAAGCCCCGACCATGGCCGGGGCTTCTTGTCGGGCTGCCACCAGGGCAACCCGGGGCTAGGCAGCGATCAGCCGCAGGTGCCGACGGCGCCGCAGGCGGAGCAGAAGTCGCAGCCGTCCTTGCGGATCACGGTCATGTTGCCGCATTCGCTGCAGAGGGAGCCTTGCATCACCTTGATGCCGCCGCTGGCGGCGGGGGCAGCGCCCGGGGTTTCCAGGATGCCCATGTCGCGGGTGGGATAGCCGTGCTCATCGAGGATGCCGAGCATGGCGTAGCGGTGCATGATCAGGCGGGCGATGTAGGCCACGGTGGAAGGCCAGTTCTGCTGCTTGCTGGAGCCGGGCACGCGGGCCATGAAGTCGCCCAGGGGCTCGGCGTAGTTCAAGAGCTTGCGCAGCTTCATGCCGATCCAGGCCGGGTCCACCACCCGCATGTCGAGGGACAGCAGCTTGGTCAGGCCGTCCAGGGCGCGCGGGTAGTTGCCGGAGAGCCAGACCGAGTAGGGGCGGGAAACGCCGTCGGGCAGGGTGATTTCCTTCAGGCCGAGGACGAAGTCTTCGCCGGAGGCCGGGTTGGTGATGTCCACCGTCCAGGAGAGGGTGCCGTCGGTGCCGGTCTTCGGCTCGTCGCGGCTGAACATCGCGTCCAGCACCGGGGTGGCGCCTTCGCCTTCCAGGGCACCCAGCTTCTCGCAGCGGTAGCGCACCACCTGGGCCAGGGCGGCGACGGCGCCGGGCACCAGCTTGCGTTCGCCGCTGGGGGGGAAGGGCATCTCGAAGGCTTCCTCGCCAACGGTCTTGGCCAGGGCGTCGAGCTTCAGCTTGAGGAAGGCCTTGTCGTTGGCGCGCATGTCCATCGACAGGGTCTTGGCCACGGCGCCCAGGCCGCGCGGCTGCTCGGTGCCGTTCACCCAGACTTCGAAGGGCAGGGCGCGGCCCATGTCGTTCTCGATCTGGCCGACGAACAGGGCGTATTCGCCGTGGGGCGTTTCGATCATGTAGGACCAGGC
>DATDMT010000256.1:0-17414 GCA_036518635.1 Rhodocyclaceae bacterium
TCTTCAGCGCATGCAGGGTGAAGGTGTAGCGGTGCGGCTTGTCGCCCTTGGGCGGGCAGGGGCCGCCCCAGCCGGGCTTGCCGAAGTCGGTACGGCCCTGCAGGCCGCCGCCGGGGAGTTGCGGTTTGTCGCTGTTGCCGATGCCGCCCGGCAGTTCGCTGACGCTGGCGGGAATGTCGTAGACGACCCAGTGCCACCAGCCGCTGCCGGTGGGCGCATCCGGGTCGTACACGGTCAACGCCAGGCTCTGGGTGCCGGCGGGCAGGTTCTTCCAGCTCAGGGCCGGCGACACATTGCCGCCGGTGCAGCCGAAACTGTTGAGCACGTACTTCTCGGCGATCTTCGCCTTCGGGCTGATGTCGCTGCTGCTCAGGGTGAAACCTGCGGCGCCGGCGGCACAGGAAGCCGCGGCGAGGGCGATGCCGATCAAGGTCTTGTTCATGCTGTTCTCCTTTATGATTTTTGAATAGTGCGAATGAGGGCAGATGTGCTGAGTGCTTACACCTGCCGATAAACCTCGGCGCCCGACTTCACGAACTCCACCGACTTGGTCTCCATGCCCTTGGTGATGGCCTCCTCGTTGGAGAGCCCCTGGGCGGCCGCATAGTCGCGGACGTCCTGGGTGATCTTCATCGAGCAGAAGTGGGGCCCGCACATGGAGCAGAAGTGGGCGATCTTGGCCCCCTGCTGGGGCAGCGTCTCGTCGTGGAATTCCCGCGCCTTGTCCGGATCGAGACCGATGTTGAACTGGTCCTCCCAGCGGAACTCGAAGCGGGCCTTGGACAGCGCGTTGTCGCGGATCTGCGCCCCCGGGTGGCCCTTGGCCAGGTCAGCGGCGTGAGCCGCCAGCTTGTAGGTGATGATGCCTTCCTTGACGTCCTGCTTGTTCGGCAGGCCCAGATGCTCCTTCGGCGTCACGTAGCAGAGCATGGCGGTGCCGTACCAGCCGATCTGTGCCGCGCCGATGGCGCTGGTGATGTGGTCGTAGCCGGGAGCGATATCGGTGGTCAAGGGGCCCAGGGTGTAGAAGGGCGCTTCGTCGCACCAGTCCAGCTCCTTGTCCATGTTCTCCTTGATGAGTTGCATGGGCACGTGGCCGGGGCCTTCGATCATCACCTGCACGTCGTGCTTCCAGGCGATCTGGGTCAGCTCGCCCAGGGTCTTGAGTTCGCCCAACTGGGCTTCGTCGTTGGCGTCGTAGATCGAGCCGGGACGCAGGCCGTCGCCGAGGCTGAAGGCCACGTCGTAGGCCTTCATGATTTCGCAGATGTCCTCGAAGTGGGTATAGAGGAAGTTCTCCTTGTGGTGTGCCAGGCACCACTTGGCCATGATCGAGCCGCCACGGCTGACGATGCCGGTCATGCGCTCGGCGGTCATCGGGATGTAGCGCAGCAGCACGCCGGCGTGGATGGTGAAGTAGTCCACCCCCTGCTCGGCCTGTTCGATCAGGGTGTCGCGGAACATCTCCCAGGTCAGCTCTTCGGCCTTGCCGTCCACCTTCTCCAGGGCCTGGTAGATCGGCACGGTGCCGATCGGCACCGGAGAGTTGCGGATGATCCACTCGCGGGTTTCGTGGATGTGGCGGCCGGTGGACAGGTCCATCACCGTGTCGCCGCCCCAGCGGGTGGACCAGGTCATCTTGTCTACTTCCTCGCCGATGGAGGAGGTGACGGCGGAGTTGCCGATGTTGGCGTTGATCTTCACCAGGAAGTTGCGACCGATGATCATCGGCTCGGATTCCGGGTGATTGATGTTGTTGGGGATGATGGCGCGGCCACGGGCGATCTCGTCGCGGACGAACTCGGGGGTGATCTCTTCGGGGATGGCGGCACCGAAGCGCTCGCCGGGGTGCTGGCGGCCCATCATGCGGGCCATCTTCTCGCCGGTGGGGCCGGCGGCGCGGAGGGATTCCAGATACTCCTTACGGCGCAGGTTCTCGCGGATGGCGACGTATTCCATCTCCGGGGTGATGATGCCGCGGCGGGCGTAGTGCATTTGCGAGACGTTCTGGCCGGGCTTGGCGCGGCGGGGCTTTCGCTTCAAACCGGGGAAGCGCAGCGCCGCCAATTCGCTGTCTTCCAGGCGCAGGCGCGCGTAGTGGCTGGAGAAGTCGTGAAGCTCCTCGGTGTCGCCGCGTTCCTCGATCCAGGCGGTGCGCACGCTGGGCAGGCCGGAGTAGAGATCGATCTCGATCAGCGGATCGGTGTAGGGGCCCGAGGTGTCGTAGACGTAGATCGGCGGATTGGCCTCATGGCTGCCGTTGATGCCCGCCGTCGGGCTCTGCGCGATCTCTCGCATCGGCACGCGGATGTCGGGGCGTGAGCCTTCCACATGCACCTTGCGCGAACGCGGATAAGGGCGGACCGACTCCGAATAGATTTGCTCGAACTCTTGCTGGTGTTGCACCTCCGGTGTTTGTTGCTGGGCTGCAGCTTTCTTCGCGGGCAATTTCATCTTTTGCATTTAAGACACCAGATCCATTTGGGTTCGACTTGAGCGCGGGCATGGCCATGCTTTTTTCATGGCTGATGCGCGCCGAGCTGTCGCATCGATGCGGCCAGTCCGTGGCGGGATGAAATGCAACATGCGTGCCGAGGCTGCAGCCGGTGTTTCGTGGCATGTCAATTGCACGGATGGAGCAGCCTGCCGCTGTCCGATAGCGACGTAGGCGTCCTCCTCTTTGCCTCACCCGCGGACACGGGTGGGGCTTTTTTTTTGCGTTGCTGGGGTGGGCAGGCAAGCGCAGCGATGCGGTGCCATCTGCAAGCTCATCGGAATCCCGCTGCGGCCGCGACAGATGTCGCAAGGCCGGGCCGCCTGTAGCGCTACACCCGTCGCGCGAAATCGCCAAACCACTTCTGCTTGCTGGCTGAAAGCCCGTATTCGCAGCCATTCCTGCAACTTTCCCGTGTGGCATTGGATTTGCAGAAGAGGGCTGGTGGAAAGGGGTGTCGCTGCTCTGTCGATGGCATATCGCAGGCGTTCGGTGTTGAAGGGCCAGCGTCACTCCCTGCCATTCGTTGCGGCCGATTTTTTACCGACCGATCGCGCCGTCAATTCGCACAACAAAGAGGAGCCATTTGAAATGGGAGCACGAAAATTTACGGGTCTCGGGATCCTGGCGGTCACGACGGCGCTGCTCGGCGTGGCGACACCTGCATCCGCACGGGAGTGGAGCAGCGTCACCGATGAGCGTTTGCTGAATGCCGGCAAGGATGCGGACAACTGGCTGGTCTATGGCCGCACCTACAACTCGAATCGCTTCAGCCCGCTGAAGCAGATCAATGCCGGCAACGTTGGCAAGCTGGTGCCGAAGTACGCCTACTCCCTCGGCACGCTGGAAGGCCAGCAGGTCACGCCGACGGTGAACAACGGCATCATGATCGTCGCCGTGTCGCAGGAATACGTCGATGCGGTGGATGCCAAGACCTGCGAACGCCTGTGGCGCTACACCATCAAGCTGCCCAAGGACATCGCCCAGTACGCCTGCTGTGGCCTAGTGACCAAGGGTGTCGCGGTGTATGAGGACAAGGTCTATGTCGCCGCCCTGGATGCGCGCCTGATCGCCCTCGATGCCCGCAGCGGCAAACAGCTCTGGGAAAAGAAGGTGGAGGACTACAAGAGCGGCTACACCCTGACCATGGCGCCGCTGGTAGCCAAGGGCAAGGTGCTGCTGGGTGTGGCCGGCGGCGAGTTTGGCATCCGCGGCTTCATCCAGGCCTTCGATGCGAAGAGCGGCGATGCCCTGTGGAAGACCTATACCGTGCCCGGCCCCGGCGAGCCCGGTTACGACACGTGGGGCAACGATTCCGCCAAGTACGGCGGTGCGGCTTCCTGGCTGACGGCCTCCTACGATCCCGAGCTGAACATGAGCTACTGGGGCACCGGCAATCCGGCGCCCTGGGCCCACTCGATGCGTCCCGGCGACAATCTCTACTCCTCGTCGATGCTGGCCCTCGACATGGATACCGGCAAGATCAAGTGGCACTTCCAGTTCGTGCCCAACGACGGCTGGGATTACGACAGCATGAGCGAGGCGGTGCTGATGGACGTGCAGCGCAACGGCAAGACCATCAAGGCGCTGGTGCAGGCCAACAAGAACGGCCACATGTACACCCTGGACCGGACCAACGGCAAGTTCATCTCCTCCTTGCCCTTCGTCAATGTGGATTGGGGCACCGTGGACCAGGCCACCGGCAAGATGGTGGTGAAGCCCGGCAAGAAGCCGGAGATGGGCAAGGCGGCGGAGTTCTGCCCCTCCTATTTCGGCGGCAAGGACTGGGCGCATGTCTCCTACAGCCCGCAGACCAAGATCGCCTACATCCCCTCGATCGAGATGTGCGTGTCGCTGAAGGATGAAGAGACCAGCTACAAGCGCGGCTCCATGTACCTGGGCGCCAACGGCGAGATGGTGGCGCCGGGCAAGGGCCACCTGACCGCGGTGGACCTGACCACCAACAAGGTGTTGTGGAACTGGAACAACGACTCGCCGCTGCAGTCCAGCAGCGCCTTGTCCACCGGCGGCGACGTGGTCTTCGTCGGCACCCTGGAAGGCAAGCTGGTGGCCGTCGATGGCAAGAGCGGCAAGAAGCTGTGGGACTTCCAGACCAACTCCGGCATCGTCGGCGGCCCGATCACCTACGCGGTGGACGGCAAGCAGTACGTCGCCGTGGTCTCCGGTTATGGCGGTGCATTCCCGCTGTGGGCCGGCAAGGGTGTGCCCGAGCACATCAAGAAGGTGAATCGCGGCGGCACCCTGTGGGTGTTCGAAGTTCGCGAGTAAGGGCAGCAGGGGAGGGGGCTTCCCCTCCCCGCATCGAACCAAGCGAGGATCAAATGTTGAAGCGAGTTTTTCTCGGCCTGGCCGTTGTGGCTGCGGCGATCAGCGGTACCGGCTACGCCATGGGCGGCAAGCGCAGCGACGACGCTGCCGCCGCCGATCCGGCGCAGCGGGCGGAGGCGGGCGGGCGGCTGTACAACCAGAGTTGCTACAAGTGCCACGGCCCGCGGGCGGTGTCCGGCGGCACGGTGCCCGATCTGCGGATGTTCGGCGGCGGTGAAGCGGAGTTCGTGTCCACTGCCTTGAATGGCCGGCCCGACACCATCATGCCGGCGTGGAAGGAGTTCCTAACCGAGGACGAGATCAAGCAGATCTACGCCTACGTGCGCAGTCAGGCGCAGCAATAACCGAATTGGAAAATCCATGAAGCGGCTTGAGCGGAAAGTCTGCAAGGCGTGGCTGCGAAAGAACATCACCGCCGCCGCGGGCATCCTCCGGCGCGGCCTGGCCCTGGTCGCACTCGTGCTGCCGCTGCAGCCGGCGCAGGCCGGCGGGCTCGACGAGATCCAGGCGGCCGGAGTGATCCGCGTCTGCGCCGACCCCCACAACCTGCCGTTCTCCGACATGGGCCTGGCCCCGGCCGGCTACGACCTGGATATCGCCGCCGAGATCGCCAAGGCCCTCGGCGTGCGCCTCGACTATCTTTGGTTCCACACCTCCTACGAGAAGCGGGTGCTGCGCCAGCTCTACGAGGGCAACTGCGATTTCTTCATGGGGCTGCCGACCTCCATCGCCGAGAGCGCGCCGCGCCTGATCCTGACCCGGCCCTATCTGCGCGTCGGCTTCGTGCCGGTGGTGCCGGACGATAGCGCCGCCACCTCCTTGGCCGACCTGAAGGGCGAAAAGATCGGCGTCGAGATGATGACCGTGGCGGACTTCCATCTGTTCCGCAACGGCTACGCCCGCGATCTCTATCGCAGCCAGGAGGAGATGTTCGAGGCCCTGCAGAGCGGCCGGCTGCGCGCCGCGATGATGTGGCTGCCGGTGGTGGACTGGGAGATCAAGCGCCACGGCGGGGCAGCGCTGAAGCTGCTGCCGATTGCCGACGCCGCCATTCAATTTCCCCTGGCGATCGCGGTACGCAAGGAGGACACGGATCTGCGCGAGCGGATCAACGCGGTGCTCGCCAGCCTCGATGCCAGCGGGGTGATCGCGCAGACCCTCGGTCGCTACGGCCTGGAAAACGCCCGGAGCATCGTCCGCTAGCCGACTGCCGCGTGCGGCAGACTGTGTAACCCCTCCGCCCCGGAAGCGACCCCAGTGCTCTTTCTGTACCCCCTGATCCGTACTGCCCTGGTGGCGCTGCTGTTGCTGCACGGTGTTGGCGCCAGCGCGGGCAGCCTTAATCGCAGCGACATCCAGCAGCGCTTCAGGGCGCCCCTGGTGGTGCTGGACAAGCTGCCGGACATCGCCGCCTGGCCCATCGTCAATGCCTCCCTGGGCGGTGAGCAGCCGGTGGGCTATGCCTTCGAGTCGGTGGATTTCGCCCCCATCCCCGGCTACGAGGGGACGCCGGTGAACCTGCTGGTGGTGGTGGACGGCAACGGCTATTTCTGGGACGTGGAGGTGATCGAGCAGCATGAGCCGATGTTCGTCTTCAGCGGCCTGGGGGAAGGACCGCTGCGGGAGTACGTTAAGCAGTACATCGGCAAGGGCCTGACTCGGGAGATATTGATTGCCAGCGGCGGCGACGACAGTCGCAAGCTCAGCACCGAGACCGGCGGCCAGCGCGACGTGATCGACGGCATTGCCAAGGCCACCGCCACCGTCCGCATCGTGCACAAGTCCATTCTCTCGTCGGCCCTGACGGTGGCCCGCGCCAAGCTGGGCTTGGCCGGGAAGGACGCTCATGAGGCGCCGGCGCAGCCGCGCAGTGATGTGTTTGAGCGACTGAGCTTCGCGCAACTCGAAAAGCGCGGCCTGGTCGCCCATCTGCAGGCGAGCAACGCCGCGGTGGAAAACTTGTTCGCCGGCAGCGAGTGGGCCGGCCTGGACAGTGAAGGGCAGGCCGACCCGGCGGCGCTCCAGGTGGATCTTTATCTGGCCTACCTGAATGCGCCGACCATCGGCCGTTCGCTGCTGGGCGACGAAGGCTACCGGCGCCTGATGGAAAAGCTGGAGCCCGGCCAGACTGCGCTGTGGATCGCCAGCCGGGGCCGCTACTCGATGCTGGACGATGACTTCACTCCCGGCGGCGATTCGCAACGGTTGGCCCTGACCCAGGGTGGCCTGCCGCTGGAAATGCGCGACCTGATATTCGATTTGCCCGCCACGGCCGCCGCAGTCGCTGCGCCGCCGCTGGCCGCGGCCCGGGTGTTCACCGTCTTCGCCGAGGCCGGCCTGAACCCGGCCAAGCCGCTGGAGCTGAGTCTCTTCGTCCGCCGTGCCAAGGGCATGGTGATCCCGCGCGTCATGCAGCAGCCGCTGAAGCTGGGCTACCAGTTGCCGGAGGAGCTGTTCAGCTTGCCGCCGCCAGCGCGGCCGGAATGGTGGCCGGCGTGGCAGTCGCGGGCCGCGGATATCGCTGTCATCACCGTTTTCCTCGCGCTGTTGGCGCTGCTGTTGGCGCGGCCGCGGGCGGTGGCCGCCAGGCCGCGGCGCCTGCGGGCGGTACGCCTCGCCAGCCTGGCCTTCACCCTCGGCTACATCGGCTGGTATGCCCAGGGACAGTTGTCGGTGGTGCAGATCACCGGCGCGATCAAGGCCTTGCATGCCGGCCAGGGGCTGGCGATCTTGCTCTACGATCCGGTCTCGCTGCTGCTGATCGGCTTCACCGTCAGCAGCTTCCAGGTCTGGGGGCGCGGCACCTTCTGCGGTTGGCTCTGCCCCTTCGGCGCCTTGCAGGAATTCGTCGGCCTCCTGGCGCGGCGCCTGGGGGTACCCCAGTATCGGCCGCCGGCCCAGTGGCTGGCGTCTTTCGCTTGGCTACGCTACGGCCTACTGGCGCTGCTGTGCCTGGCCGCCTGGTTCGCCCCGACCTTCGGTGGACTGCTGGTGGAGGTGGAGCCGTTCAAGACCGCGATCACCGTCGGCTTCGAGCGCAGTTGGCCCTACCTGGCCTATGCCGGCCTGCTGCTGGCCCTGGGGGCCTGCTACTTCAAGTTCTTCTGCCGCGTGCTGTGTCCGTTGGGTGCCGCAATGGCCCTCGGTGGCCGCTTGCGGCGCCTGGACTGGTTGCCGCGCCGGGCGGAGTGCGGCACGCCCTGTCAGACCTGCCGCGCCCGCTGCGATTACGACGCCATCGCCAGCGACGGCGCGATTGAGTACGCGCAATGTTTTCAGTGCCTCGATTGCGTCGGCATCTATCACGATGCCCAGCGCTGCGCCCCGCTGCTGTTCCATGCACGGACCGGGCGGGCGATGTCGATCCGGCCGGCGCCGCAGGTAGCCCCTGCAGCTGTTGGCGAGGCCGAGGCGGTGCGCTGAGCGCGGCTCGCTGCGGGGCGGCTATATTTGGTTAAGGACGGCGCCGCTCACAGCATTTCCCTTAGTTAGACCAGGGCATTACTCCCTCCGGCCTGTGCCGAATTTCTGGCACAGTCTCTGCTATGTATAACTTAAGCCTAAAGCAAACTGGCGACCGTTAAACACAATCCGAGATCGATACGATCCGCAGACAATAAGGAGGATGGAGATGCTTAGAGCCGAACAGCGAGCGCATATCGACCGAGTGATCGAGATCGCGACCTCAGTCCCCGTCGATGCCGCCGACGATCCGTTCCGCCGCTCCTGGGCCCGCTGCGTCAATGAGTATGGGCTCGACCCGACGCGCCCCAGCCCGGCCTACATCGTCGAGCAGTCGCAACTACGCGAGCACCAGGAGCAGATCGAGGAATTCATGGGCGTCGCCCGGGCCGGCATGGAGCAGCTCTACAAGCGGGTTTCCAGCCTTGGCTACGTGCTGCTGCTGACCGATTCCGCCGGCATCACCGTCGATTACATCGGTAATGAGCAGTGGGACCGGGACCTGCGCCGCGCCGGCCTGTATCTCGGCGCCGACTGGAGCGAACAGCGCGCCGGCACCTGCGGCGTCGGTACCTGCATCACTGAGCAGATTCCGCTGACCTGCCATCGCGCCGACCATTTCGACGCCAGCCACATCGGCCTGACCTGTACCAGCGCGCCGCTGTTCTCGCCCGATGGTGGTTTTATGGGGGTGCTCGACGTGTCGGCGATGTCCTCGCCGGAGGCTAAGGATTCGCAGCAACTGGCTTTCCACCTGACTGCGCTCTACGCGCAGATGGTCGAGACCTCGAACTTCCTGCGCCACTTCCAGCGCCATTGGGTGATGCGCCTGGGGCCGACCTGGGGCCTGGTGGATGTGTCTGGCGATATGTTGGTGGCCTTCGACCGCGACGGCCGCATCGTCGGCGCCAAGTCCAGCGCCCGCCGCGGTCTGGCCCTGCCCGGCAGCGGGCTGCGGGATATCGTCGGCTGTTCCCTGGCCGAGGTGTTCCAGGTGGATATGGACCGGATTTGGCATCTGGCCCGCAACGGTTCGGCCAACGAGAAATCGGCCCTGAAGACCCGCGGCGGCGACGAGCTGTACTACGCCACGGTGGTGGCGCCGCGGGTGCAGGCCCAGGTTCAGCCGAATGTGGCGCCGAGCCCCGAGGAAGCCCGGGCCAGCCGGGCCGAGTACGCGGCGCTGGACCGCTTGGCCAACAACGATCGGCAGATGTCGCGGATCATCGACCAGTGCAAGCGCCTGGTGAACAAGAAGGTGAACATCCTGGTGCACGGTGAGACCGGTACTGGCAAGGAAGTCATGGCCAAGGCCCTGCACCAGGCCAGCATGCGTCGCAACAAGCCCTTCATCGCGGTGAATTGCGCGGCGATTCCCGAGTCCCTGATCGAGAGCGAACTGTTCGGCTACACCAGCGGTTCCTTCACCGGCGGCCGGGCCAAGGGCAAGAAGGGTCTGATCGAGCAGGCCGACGGCGGCACCCTGTTCCTCGACGAAATCGGCGACATGCCGCTGCAGTTGCAGACCCGCCTGCTGCGGGTGCTGGCGGAGGGCGAGGTGATGCCGATCGGCGCCGAAAAGGCGACGCCAATCGAGCTGACGGTGGTGTCGGCCTCCCACCGCGACCTGCGCCGCCTGATTGCCGACGGGGTGTTCCGCGAGGATCTTTACTATCGTCTGGCCGCCGCAACCCTTTTCATCCCCGCCCTGCGCGAGCGTTCCGACAAGGAGTACGTGATCCAGCGCATCCTCGACGACGAAGGCGAGCGGCTGTCGCTGACGCCGCAGCTCGACCCGCAGGCCCTGGAGGCGCTGCTCGCCTACGAATGGCCGGGCAATATCCGCCAGTTGCGCAACGTGCTGCGCTTCGCCCTGGCGATCTCGGACGACGGCTATATCGACGCCAGCCACTTGCCCGAGGATCTGAGCGCCGAAAGCCATGCCGTAGGCGGGCTGCGGGAGGGGCCGTCGAGCCCGCTGCCGCCGCTGGCCGAAACCCAGGCGGTTGCCGGTTCCGCCACCGAGCATGAGCCGGACGCGCAGGAACTGCTGGGCGCGCTACGGCGCCACCGCTGGAATATCACCGCGGTATCGGAGGAACTGAACATCTGCCGGTCCACGGTGTACCGCCAGATGAAGCGCTTTCGCATCGTCCAGCCGAACCATTACCAGTAGCCGGGCTTCCGGCAAAAAGCTACACCTGTCGCAGGCTGTGCGACATGTGTAGCTTTTTTGTGTTGCATTGTTGGGCAGCGGTGCAGCAGCGCCGAACAACTGCCTGAATCGCGGCGGCGGCGGGTAAACGACGAAGGGGTCAGACTGGCGTCTGACCCCTTCGATTTTTTTGGTGGGTGGTACAGGGATTGAACCTGTGACCCCTGCCGTGTGAAGGCAGTGCTCTACCGCTGAGCTAACCACCCATTTGCGGAAGGCGCGCATTAGAGCATAAAGCCCCGGGGCGGGTCAATTCCTTAGAGGGTGTTCTCAATAAGGCACTGGATTGAGGGCCAACGCACTCCGCTGGCTTACTGAGAACACGCCCTGGGCTCGCGTAAAATTGCGCCCTTTCGCGTATCCGGCAGACCATTCCCATGAGCGTCGTTCGTACCCGCTTTGCCCCCAGCCCCACGGGTTTCCTCCATATCGGCGGTGCCCGCACGGCGCTGTATTCCTGGGCTTATGCCCGCCATCACGGCGGCCAGTTCATCCTGCGCATCGAGGATACCGACGTCGCCCGTTCCACCCCCGAGGCGGTGCAGGCGATCATCGACGGCATGGCCTGGCTGGGCCTGGAGCACGACGAGGGCCCGTTCTACCAGATGCAGCGGATGGATCGTTACAAGGAAGTGATCGGCCAGATGCTGGCCGCCGGCACTGCCTACTACTGCTACACCTCGCGCGAGGAGTTGGATGCACTGCGCGCCGAGCAGGAGGCGAAGAAGGAAAAGCCGCGCTACGACGGGCGCTGGCGCCCCGAGGTGGGCAAGACCCTGCCGCCGCTGCCGGAAGGCGTGCAGCCGGTGGTGCGCTTCAAGAATCCCACGGACGGCGTGGTGGCCTGGGACGATGTGGTCAAGGGCCGCATCGAGATCGCCAATGCGGAACTCGACGACCTGATCATCGCCCGCGCCGACGGCACGCCAACCTACAATTTCTGCGTGGTGGTGGACGATTGGGACATGGGCATCAGCCATGTGATCCGCGGCGACGACCATGTGAACAACACGCCGCGCCAGATCAATATCCTCAAGGCCCTCGGCGCCACGGTGCCGCAGTACGGCCACCTGTCGATGATTCTCGGCGACGACGGCACCAAGCTCTCCAAGCGCCACGGCGCGGTGTCGGTGATGCAGTACGACGAGGACGGCTACCTGCCCGAGGCGGTGCTGAACTATCTGGCGCGCCTGGGCTGGAGCCACGGCGACGACGAAGTGTTCGGCATGGCCCAGTTCATCGAATGGTTTGACCTGGACCACATCACCGCCTCCGCCGCCCAGTTCAACACCGAGAAGCTCAACTGGCTCAACCAGCAGTACCTGAAGGCCGCCAGCGACAGCTATCTGGCCGGCGAAGTGGCGCGCCGCCTGGCACCCCGCGGTATCGACCCGGAGCAGGGGCCGTCGCTGGAAGCCGTGGTGGCGCTGTACAAGGATCGGGCGGTGAACCTCAACGAACTGGCCGACGCGGTGGAGCCGCTGCTGGTGGAAATCCATCCGACGGCGGAAATGATCGAGACCCATCTGACCGAGGCCGCCCGCGCTGCCCTGGCCCAGCTGCGCGAGCGTCTGGTCGCGGTTGAATGGGAAAAGGCGGCCATCAGCCAGGCGATCAAGGAGACCTGTACCGCCCTCGGCATGAAGATGCCGCAGGTGGCGATTCCCCTGCGCGTGGCCCTGCTGGGCCTGCCGCAATCGCCGGCGATCGATGCGGTGCTGGCGGTGCTGGGCCGCGAAACGGTGCTGGCGCGGATCGGCCGCTTCCTGTAGCAATTCTTGACACATCGGCCCCGGCCGCGCATTCTGCGCGGGTTTGGGGCACGCTTGGAGCGCCCCCGAGGAGCAACTCTGGTGGGATTCAGCGCAAAAAAAAGTGTCTTGCTGCTGGCCGTTTTAATGGCCGGCTGCGCCACCACCTCGCCCACCGGGCGTACCCAGTGGGTGGCGCCGACCTCGGTCAGCGCCCTGTATTCCAAGATCGACATGACCTCGCAACTGGTGCTGGAGCCTGATGGCACGGCCTGCGGCGGTCAGCGCTGCGAGACCCAGCAGTCCTTCCAGACCCGCGTCCAGTTGCTTGGCGAACGCCTGAACCAGGTGGCCTTGCGCGCCTATCCCGACCTGGAAAAGCGCGGCATCCATTTCCGTTTTGAAGTGTTGCAGAAGCGCGATCCGGTAACCCTGTCGAATGCGGCCGGCGACATCGTCATCAGCGACGGCGTGCGCGCTCTGGAACTTGACAATGCCGCGCTGGCCTTCGTCCTGGCGCGGGAGATGGGCCATGTGGTGGGTTCCCACCACGAAGAGAACTCCGCCACCAGCATCGCCTTCTCGGCGGTCGGCTACCTGTTGCTGCCGACGGTGAATCTGCTGCGCGGCGCGGCGGCAGCGATTCTGCCAACTACCGGCACTGCGGTCGCTACGACGGCCGCCACCATGGCCGGCTCGCGGGTGATGCGTTCCACCACCCGGCCCGAGCAGCGGCGCGAGGCCGACATGATCGCCCGCGCCTTATTCACCGGCGCCGGCGGTGAGCCCTTCGATCTGCCGGCATCGCTGGCGCGCAGCAGCGACAAATTAGGCAAGGACAGTTGGGCCGAGGAGTTGCGCGAATCGACGCGCTACAGCGAGCAGTTGGCCTGCGGCCCGAGCCCGACCCTGCGGCCGCCAGGCACCTCGGAAGGCAACGGCTTCGAGCAAGCGCCGGCTTCTGCCACGGTCAGCATGGCAAAAACCAGCGCAGCATCGACGCTGCGCTGATTGTTCTCCCTTTGGTTTAAACGCGCGGTGCGATAGCACCGTCGATCAGCTTGACCCGGTCGCCGGTATGCCAGGGCGGTTCCGTGTTGCTGTTCACCAGGCGCAGGTTGCCGTCTTCGAGGCGCACGCCGACTTGCCAGGTGGTGCTCTGATGTTGGGCCTTCTCGACCTTGTTGCCGAGCATTGCGCCGCCGATCACGCCGGCCACGGTGGCCAGACTGCGGCCGTTGCCCTGGCCGATGCCGTTGCCCAGCACACCGCCCAGCACGCCGCCGGCGACGGCGCCGAGGCCGCTGCCGTCGGCTTCATGGGTCTCCGCCTTGACGAACTCGACCACGCCGCAACTGCGGCAAAGCGCAGCCGGGGGCGGCGGGGGCGGCGGCATGTCGTTCACCGCCGGGCGGCTCGAATAGACCCGCTCGTTGCCGTTGCCGCCACGGTCGTTGCTGCTATAGACCCGTTCGTTGCTCGGCCGGTTGGCATGTTCATGCACCACCACGGTCTTGGTGATCACCTTGGGCTTGGCCTCGGGCGCCGGCGCCGGGGCGGCGGCCACCGGCTGCGGCACGGCCACGGCGGCGGGCGGCGCCGCTTGTACCACGGGCGCTACGGTCGCCGCAGAGGGCTGATCCGGGCGATGGGAAATCAGCCCGGTGAATGACGCAAAGCCGGCCAGGGCGGCGGCGGTGACGGCGAGGGAGGCGATCCAGATCATCGGATGCAGGCCGCTCTTGGGGGTGATGTCGTTCATGGTGATGGCTCCTTCTGGGTAGATGGGCCATTAAACGCGCAGCCCCGGCCGCAAAAGGACCGGGGCAACAGACTGTTACACCTCACTGTCCTTTGTAAGCGCGCCCTCTGCACGGCGGCTGGCGCGTAGATGGAAGCGCCCCGGGTCGATGGCGTCCATCAACTCGCGTTCCACCGGCATCGGTTCGCCGCTCAGGTGGCAGGCCACCAGTTCGGCCGCCAGCGGCGCCCAGACCATGCCGCGGGAGCCCAGCCCGGTCAGGCACCAGAGACCCTCGATGCGCGGCAGCCGCGGCAACTGCACACCGGGCGCCATCGGCGCGGCGATGTCGGCGAGGGGGCCGGCCAGCGGCAGCCGGTCCGGGGTCACGGTGCGGAAGCCGACGCGGCCCGCCATCTGCGCCGGATCGAAGGCACTGGTGTCCAGCGTCGGCAGCAGTGCCTGAAGATGGGCGAGATTACTGCGGTGACCTTCGATGCGCGGGTTCGGATCGTCGTCGTCGAAGTCGAAGGTGGCGCCAAAACAATGCAGGCCGCCGGCATCCGGCGTCACGTAGCCGTCGCCGCACAGCGCCATTTTCAGCGGCGGCAGGGCGCCGGCGGAGAGCGTGCTGACCTGGCCGCGCACCACCGACAGGGGCAAGGCGGCCTGGGGCGCCAGGCGGGCGGCGTCGAGCGCATTGGCGAGGATCAGCTCGGGGGCGGCGGCCAGGCTGTGGCCGTCCGCGTCCAGCGCGTGCCATTCACCGTCGCGGCGCTCCAGGCGCGTCACCGGCGTTTGATAGCGCACCGTCACCGCGCCGCCGTGGCTCGCCAGCAATGCGGCCACCACGGTCGGCGGGCTGAGCCAGCCGGCACGGGGAAAGTACCAGCCGCCGGCGATCACCGGGCAGCCGGCGAGGGCCGCGGCTTCAGCCCGGTCCACGTAGCGCACATAGCCCGGGGGGAAACCCATCTTTTCGCAGACGCTGCGTTGCTCTGCCTCCTGCGTTGCATCCTGGGCCAGTTGCAGCAGGCCGCAGGCCGCCCAGCGCGGCGCCAGGCCCTCGGCTGCTAGCTGTTCCAGCAGGTTCATCGCGTAGAGATGGCTGGCGCGCGAGAGGCGCGCCGTCAGGTTGTCGTCGCGGCTGATCACCGGATGTGCCAGGCCCGCCGGATTACCCGAGGCTTCCTGGGCCGGCGCAGCGTTGCGCTCCAGCACTGTGACCTGCCAGCCGCGGGCGGCCAGGCGTTCGGCCATGGCGGCACCGGCGATGCCGGCACCGATCACCAGCGCCCGTCGTTCGCGTGGCGGCCGTTCGGGCCACAGGCTGCGGCTTGGGCGCTGCAATTCGCCGGTGAGCGTGTGGAACTTGCTGCCGATGCCAGGATGCTTTTTCAAGGCCCAGCCGGCCTCGATCAGGGCCTGCCGTACCGCACCGGCGACGCACCAGGTAGCCAGGGTGGCCGCGGGCGCGCAGAGCCGGGTCAGGGCCTTCAGCAGTGGCGGGCTCCACAGCTCGGGGTTGCGGTCGGGAGCGAAACCGTCGAGGAACACCGCGTCGGCGCGCAGCACCTGGCGTGGCAGCCACAGCCGGGCATCGCCGAGGATCAGGGTCAGCGTCACCCGGCCGCCGTTCAGCAGCAGGCGATGGCTGCCGGGCGTCAGCGCCGGCCAGCGTGCCAGTAATTCCTCCGCCAGGGGCGCCAGCTCGGGCCAGGCCCGATAGAAAGCGCTCAGGTCCGTGCTGTTGAAGGGGTGCAGTTCCACTGAAACGAAATGCAGCCGGGCGCAGCGTTGCGGGTCGTCACGCCAGGCCTGCCAGGCGGTGAGGAAGTTGAGGCCGAGGCCGAAGCCGGTTTCTAGGATGGTGAAGCAATCACGCCCCTGCCAGCGTTGCGGCAGGCCATTGCCGGCGAGAAAAACCTGGCGGGCCTGCAGCAGGCTGCCGTCGATGGAGTGATAGGTGTCGCCGAAGGCCGCCGAGCGCGGCGTGCCGCCGGCGGTGAAATCCAGCGTGGCGGGTTGGATGGGGGTGGAGAGGCCCGACATGTGAAACATATTCCGCTGTTTTGAACAGCGGCAATGGTCCCACAGCCGGCGCGCTATAAGCGTCGACGAGTGAACCATGCGCCCGGTGATGTCGAGCGCAGCGAGCTAATTAGTAGCCTCCCCCGCGAGGGGGAGGATGGGAGGGGGCGGGTGTTTATACCTTGCACGCTTTCCCACGGAAAGCATGTGCGTTAAGCGGCGACGGTTTCGCGCCGCGCGCTGATAGCAATCGTGCCGGGAGGCGGCTCCAGGTTGTTGAGCGAGAGCTTGGCGGCGATGCGCTCGACGCTCAGCACCAGCAGCAGTTGCTCCTCCTTCGGCGCATCGGTGCTGACGATGGCTTCGCCCAGCACGTTGCCGCCGGCCAGCATCGGCGGCAGCGGGCGCAGGCGGGTGGTGGCGATCTCGGGAATTTCGCCGAGACTATCCACCTGGATGCCGAAGTAATTGTTCTCGCCCCGCCGCAGCACGATCACCTGGCTGCGGCCGTTGGCCGGCGGCAGGCCAGCGTTGGCAATGGCGCCGATCTCGAAAATCGGGATCGGCACGCCGCGGTACATTAGGTAGCCGGCGAAGTCGCAGCCGGCCCCCGGCACCCCGGCCAGGCCGGTGCGGTCCACCGCTTCGACCACCTGGGTGGAGGGAATGCCGAACCAACTGCTGCCGATGCTGAAGGTCGAGATCTCGACGGTCTCACCCTCGCCGCCGCGGTCGGAGCGGATCGCCAGGCGTCGCGCCTCGTCGCGCTGGCGGCGCGCCACGGCGTCGCAGAGGGGAACGAAGACCAGGGCGCTGATCGGATTGCGATAGCTGTCACCGGGACCTTTGTATTCGCGATAGCCGGCGCTCATGCGGCTGCCGATGGCGTAGTAGCGGCCCTCCAGGGCGGCGATGGCGGCGTGGCTGCTGCCCGCCGGCTGGTTCAGCAGCGCGCTGTCGATAGCGAGGCGGGCACCCGGCGCGTAGCGTTCGTCGCTGCAGGCGACGACATGGCCTTCCCGGTCGGCGAAGACGGCGAAGCTGCCGTCGATCACCCGCCCAGATTCGTCGTGGGGCAGGGCGTCCTGCAGCATCGCGGCGAACTGCGGTGCGGAATCGAAGACGATGCCGATGCCGCCCACCACCCGGTTGCTGTCCGGCGCATGGATCGCCGCGCCGTAGATGTAGGTGTGGCGGCCGCCGTAGAGCGGCGAGGGGGCGAAGGCGGAGACCGCGTAATGCTGCGAATTGTCCTGGGCCAGGGTGCGGCGCACCCATTCCTCACCGGCGACGCGACCCACCAGTCCGGCGTCGGCGGCCTGCGAGGTGGCGACGACGCGGCCGCTGGCATCGAACACGATCAGGCTGGTA
>DATDMT010000257.1:0-7726 GCA_036518635.1 Rhodocyclaceae bacterium
AAATCCAGCAGTTGCAGGCGCTGCACGCCCAGAAGGTTGTTGGCGGCACGGGCGGCGCGGGCTAATGCCGACAATTCGGCGTCGGCTGCAGCCCGGTCGCGCTGTTGGCCGCGGGAGGTGGCGCCCTCGGCGACGATCAGCACCGATACGGCATCGCCGCGGGCGGCGTGGCGAGCGATGGCGCCACCGCAGCCGAGTACTTCGTCATCGGGGTGGGCGGCCACCACCAGCACCTTGTTGCTCATGTCGTCTCCTTGCCTTCTTCGGCAGCCAGCACCTGCCACAACAGCTCGGCGCGGCGCCAATCTTCCGCTGTGTCGATGTCCTGCACCCGGTGGCGCGGCAGCAGCACGGCGATGGCGCGCTCCGAGAACAGCGGAACGTCCGTCAGCCAGGCCTGGGCCTTGCCCCAGTAGAACTGCCCGGCATCGTGGCAGGCCTCGTCCAGATCCTGGGAGCGGCACTCGATGTATTGCGGAAACATCGGCGCCACCGCATCGCCCGGCAGCAGGCGTAGTGCCCGCTGTACCGGGAAGGGAAAGGTGGCGGCGGAAAAGGCGTAGTCGCGGCCGCTGTCATTGAGGGCGCGGTGGCCACGGGCGAGGCTATCCGCGGTGACGAAAGGGGCGGTGGCGTAGATACAGCACACCTCGTCGGCCGGCGTGCCCTGTCCAGCCAGCCATTCAATGCAGTGCTTGACCACGGCCTCGGTGCCGGCGAAATCGTTCGATAGATCGGCCGGGCGCACAAAGGGCGTCTCGGCACCCCAGGTGCGCGCCACTGCGGCAATCTCCTCGTCGTCGGTGGAGACAATGATGCGATCGAAGAGGCCGCAGCCGAGGGCGGCGCCGATCGAATGGGCGATGATCGGCTTGCCGGCGAAATCGCGGATGTTTTTGCGCGGAATCCGCTTGCTGCCGCCGCGGGCTGGAATGACGGCAACCTTCATCTCAGGTCTGCAATGCCTGCTTGACGGCCGCGACTACCTCATCTTGTTCGGCATCGCTCATGGCCGGGAACATGGGCAGGGTGATGGCCTCGGCGTAGTAGCGCTCGGCCTCCGGGCAGTGTCCAGGGCGGAAGCCGAGGCGGGCGAAGTCCGGCTGCAGATGTACCGGGATGTAATGAACGTTTACGCCGATGCCAGCGGTACGCAGCGCCTCGAACACAGCCTTGCGCCGTTCCGCCGCAACGCGGATGACGAACAGATGCCAAGTGGATTCGGCATCCGCATCGTTGGCGGGCAGGATCAGCGGTAGTCCGGCCAGGGCGGCGCGATAGCGTGCCACCAAGGCGCGGCGGCGGGCGATGAAGTCGGGCAGGCGGCGCATCTGGCTGGCGCCTAGCGCGGCCTGCATGTCGGTGATGCGGAAGTTGTAGCCGAGGGCGATCTGCTGGTAGTACCAGGGGCCGTCGCTAGGGCCTTCCATCAGCGCTCCGTCCCGCGTGATGCCGTGGCTGCGCAACAGCCCGACGCGGTCGGCGAGGGTGCGATCCTGGGCCAGCACCATGCCGCCTTCGCCGGTGGTGACGAGTTTCACCGGGTGGAAGCTGGCGACCACCATGTCGCTGCGGCGGCAGGCGCCGACCAGGGCCGGGCCGTCGGTTGCACCGAGCGCGTGGCTGGCATCTTCGATGATGCGGAAGCCGTATTCTTCGGCCAGGTCGCCGATGGCATCCATGTCGCAACAGCGGCCGGAGAAGTGCACCGGGATCACCAACTTGGGCAGGGTGCCGGCGCGTTTGGCCGCGGCAAGTTTTTCCGCCAAGCGGGCCGGCGAAAGATTCAGGGTGGCCGGGTCGATGTCCACGAAGTCCACCTCGGCACCGCAATAGCGGGCGCAGTTAGCCGAGGCGACGAAGGTGTTGGGCGAGGTCCACACCCGGTCGCCGGGACCGACGCCCAGCGCTAAACAGGCCAAGTGCAGGGCCGCCGTGGCATTGCAGACGGCTACACCATGGGCGGCGCCGCAATAATCGGCGACCACCTGTTCGAAGCGTGGAATCGCTGGGCCCTGGGTCAGCCAGTCGGAATCGAGTACCGTGCGGACTGCGGCCTTGTCGTCCTCGTCCAGCCACTGGCGACCATAGGGAATCATGCGCCGGCAATCCGGTTGAAATCGCGGATTTGTTCCACGCTAAGGAAGTCCGCGTTGTTTCCCGAGTTGTATTCAAACCCTTGGGCCACCAGCACACCCTTCTCGCCCTTGCGATTGGTGCTGTAGTCATGGTCCACATTATGGAAACGGATGGTCGGCTGGAGCACGAAGTGGTCGTGAAATTCCAGGGTCAGATGGGAGTCATCCGAGGGGCACATGATCTCGTGGAGCTTCTCGCCGGGGCGGATACCGATCACCGTAGTCGGCATCCCCGGGGCGATTGCCTCGGCCAGATCAGTGATGCGGATCGAGGGAATCTTCGGCACGAAGATCTCGCCGCCATACATGCGCTCGAAATTGGTCAGTACGAAGTCGACGCCCTGCTGCAGGGTGATCCAGAAGCGGGTCATCCGGTCGTCGGTGATCGGCAGTGACTGGGCGCCTTCCGCAATCAGCTTGCGGAAGAAGGGCACCACCGAGCCGCGGGAACCGACTACGTTGCCGTAGCGCACCACGCTGAAGATGGTGCGATGGCCGCCGGCCTGATTGTTGGCGGCGACGAAGAGCTTGTCCGAGGCCAGTTTAGTGGCGCCGTAAAGGTTGATCGGGTTGGCCGCCTTGTCGGTGGACAGGGCGATTACCTTCTCCACATTGTTGGCGAGGGCGGCGTGGATCACGTTCTCGGCGCCGTGGATGTTGGTCTTGATGCACTCCATCGGGTTGTATTCGGCCGCCGGCACCTGCTTCAGCGCGGCGGCATGGATCACGACGTCCACGCCGTTCATGGCCTGGGTCAGGCGTTCCTTGTCGCGCACATCGCCAATGAAGTAGCGCATCGCCGGCTGGTTGAATTCCTGCTGCATCTCGAACTGCTTTAGTTCGTCGCGGGAATAGACAATGATCCGGCGCGGCTGGTGGTGCGCCAGCAGGGTGCGGACGTACTGCTTGCCGAAGGAGCCGGTGCCGCCGGTGATGAGGATGGATTTGTTGTCGAACATGGGAGCGATCATCCGTTGATGTCTTGAGCGAGAACACGTGGAACTGGGCTTGCGGGGTCGGTATCTTCGACTGTCGCCAGTGCCGTATCTAGAAATGCAGAAACTTCGGCCATGGCCTGTTTGGCGAACTCAGTGGCCACGCCGTTTTCCGGAATGACTGCCAGATAATCGTAAATTCGCCTCATTAAGTGGAGTGAAGATCCGCGTATGGTCCACATCGCAGCAGGTGCTTCCGTCTTCAGCGAGTCAATGGTACGCAGGATGTCGGCAAGCCGATCTAGCACTTCTAGTTTTGAAGTGGGGCTCTGGTCGAGTAGTGGCTTTATTTTCGCGTTGAAATGACGAATCTGGTCGACCAGAACGCCATGCAATTTGTGTTCGTCGAAAGCGCCTGGTGCCTCGAAATTTGCCCGGATTTGCGCCAAGGTTTCCTGTTTTGTGGGAACGTCGGTAGGAAAACGATATTCCTCAGGACGTACCGGGCGCGCGCCCTTGATCAATACGCCATCGTTCAGATTGATGACTTCGGCATTGGGGTGGAGGGAGATTTCGAATTCCAACCGCAGACGAGCCATGGTCAAAATGTCGTTGGAATGGGCAGTGCCGCCGAAATTGGCGGGAGCCGCCAGAGTCATGCCGGATACGTTTTTAGCTGCTTCCTTCTCTGCGACATCCTTGAAACTCTTGGGTAGATCGTCGGTGTTGTAGTAAAGCGATTTCGCGGAGTGATGTTTCTCGGGGTCGCGCGCCCCCATATCGGTACCGATCAGAAGTACTCGGCTAAAGCCCATCCCCATCAACCAACCGGTGGCGCCATTGGTGACCGTTGGAAAGGTCGCAACGCGGACGAAATCCAGTGGCGCCGCGTCGCCTGCGGAGTCGCTCATCTTCATGAACATCAGGCCGTCGCCAAACGACTCGAATACCTGCGGATGGAGCACGTTGGGGCCGACGAGCGTCACCTGGGACAGTAATTCAGTCGATACGGTACCCTGCAATGCCTCGACAGTTGCGTAGGGGCGCTCAATCTCAACATGGAAGTCGGGGACGATGCCGTACTTGGACAATGAGCCCAAGGCGGAACCGCAAGACACTACGACTGCGCGTTCGCGGTTTTCTCGAATAAGATCAACCAGATTGTCCAGCGACGGGCCGTTCGCTACGACGATGGCCACGGCCTGCGGGTCAATGGGGCGTCGCCGCTTCAATACAGGACGGCGGGCGGCGAAATTCGCCAGCGAGTGGCGTACGGAAAGAAATTCGTCGTCAAACCAGCCCCATCCACGGTAGTAAAGCCAAAGTTTTCGCTGTAGCTCTTCTTCGATCTTGGCCGCCACCTCGGTGTTTCGGAGATTGTGGAACAGGGAAATGCCGTGAATGAAATAGGGCGGCCAGAAATGATTCAGGACTTGATCAAGTTGGGAAAGAATGTCTTCCGGGCTGCTGGAAGAGATCAGCGTGAAATGAACGTTTTTCCGACGCAAATAGTCGTTGTAAAGGGCGACGTAATCGGTGAATCCAAGAGACAGCTTGGTGATGCCGGGATCGTTGTCAATGATGATCAGATGACGGATCGTGAAACGCTCCAGCAACTGGAACAAATGTGATCCGTAACCCGAGCCAAACACGATGACGATGGGCGCGACCCGCTCACCAAAATCGGGAAAATCCAAAGCCTTGCTTTGTCCGCAGAGGCGCACGAACAGATTGTCGATCCGATTGCGGCAGTTACTGTCGTGGAAGGAGAACATGTAACTGCGCAGGTAGTCGTCTTCTTCCGGCTCGTCGCGTTCTTCGGTCGGCAAGGTATGTTTCATCCGGCCGATGATCGCCATCCTGGCGGGCGATTCAAAAATCTGCATGGCTTGATGAGTCACATCAAGCAAGTCGTTCAAAGGCATCGGCTGCTCGTCGAAACGCAATTCGACTTCCAACTGTTCGTTGATCCGCGTGGTGATCTTTGCTGCTGACGAAGCCTGGATCAGGCTTTCATAGAGCGACGGCAGTTGTTCCTTGAAAAATGCCAGGTTCGCATTGAACGTGGCGTTGATTTTTTCCAGGTAGCGCTGTTGTGCTTCCGACACATCAATCTCCTTAGGCGCGGGCAGGGCGCCCGGCAGTTCAAGAGCGGAATTCTAGCCCGGAAGTCCGTTGAACCCCATGCAGGGGGAGTTCCTGCTTTGATCCTGCCCCCTACTTTCCGGCGGGTGCGGATGCTTTGGCCGCTGCGGCTGGTAGAGGCGAGGAGGGAGAGATGGGGCTACGCACCGTGCTGACAGCAGGCAGCGCGGGCGCGAGGAAGGACAATGCCCTTCCTTCCCTGACGACCGAATAACGCTGGAACGGGGTATAGGCAATGCGGATGGGCGGTAGCACTTTCTCTCCGGCAACGCTGATATTGCTGACCTCTACCGTGGGAAGGCCTTGACCGCTGGGTTGCAGCGATATTTTCTCGTCACCCAGTTGCTGGTGAGCCTCGGCAATCACTATGGCCGCCAGCCGCGCCGAATCGTTGAGCAGGCCACTCACCATGTCCTGGTGCCGCCGTTCCTGATCGGCTCGGCGCATCAGGCCGTGGATTTGGGCCAGAATGACCGCGGCCGCGGCCCCGGCCACGGTGAGTGCGACCAATACTTCGATCAGGGTGAAGCCGCGCGTTCTCACGGGGTGGCGATGGTGCGGCTGATTCCGCCGCCGTAGAGCCGCAGGATACGGAAATCTGCCGCGTCGCAGACGCCGTCGCCATTCGCGTCGGTGGTGTCATCGCAGGGTAGATCGGTACGCTGGCTTAGGCGCTGCGCTCCCGGATTGGCTTGCTCGACATCGCTCAGTTCAGCCGTCTTGCGGCCCAGGACCAAATCGAGGGGTGTCCGGTCCGGTAATGTTTTGCCTTGAAAGCGGATGGCGGCGATGGCGCCGCTCGGTTGCAGCAAGGAATAGCGCCGCTTGCCCTGCTGCAACTCCAAAACCACCAGGCTGCCATTGAATGAGGCCGTTCGTGTGACGATGGCCTGGTAGCTGCTTCGCCCGACGACACCCTGCCCCACCAGGCGTCCGTCGGTCACGGAAAAAGCCAGGATCGCATCACCCACCATCGGCGTAACACCGGGGGCGTCGGAGCCACCGGCCAGGGAGCCGCTCAGTACCATCAATGCCGGCGGCTCGGGCAAGGCGAAGGATGGGATGGCCCAGAAAGACAAGAAAGCCGCCGCTAAGGCAGAAAATGCCGTGCAAAGCAGGTACCGCAAGGGATGTTGAGGGTCAGCGGGCGACGCCGCTGACCACTGAGCCCGGCTTGGGCTGAATCAACCCGCGCTGATAACGAATCAGTTCAATCAGGTCGCGGGTATTGACTACGCCGTCCTTGTTTATGTCCATGCGGTTGGTGTTGACGGTGGACTTGCCAGCAATGGCATCCTTCAGTGCCTGGACATCCTTTTCGTCCACCCTGCCGTCGCCGTTGATGTCGCCAGCGACGGATGAGCCGGAGCCAGTACCTGAGCCACTGCCCGATCCGCTGCCTGAACCACTACCTGAGCCGCTGCCCGATCCGCTGCCCGAGTTGCCGCCACTAATCTTGATGCTCGTGGCGGTCAGCACCATAGCGGTGCGCACCGGGAGAAAGCTGCCATTGTAAGTAAAGGTGGCTTCGGAACCGTCGGCCTTGTTCAGGGCATATGCCGCGGTGCCGCGCTTGAGGCGGAGCACCAGCGACGTGCCGTTGAAGCTGGATGTCTTGCTCATCAAAAGCAGGACCGAGCCGCTACTGCCCAACAGGCCGCTAGCCTCCTCGCTGCCGTTGGCCGGATTAAGCACAAGCACCGTGTCTGTGGTGGCCGGTACAATCTTGCCGTCGCTGCTGGCACTCACCAGAACATCCAGCATCATGGACGAGGGGGTGCCGCTATCTGCCGCCATCACCCAAGGGGCGGCAAGCATCAAAAACAGGGAAAACAATCCCTTCAGGCGACGATGCATGTATTTCCTTGTGTTTGCGGTATGTGCCCCAAGTCACGCTTCTCTCGAGGCCTAGTTATTTTTGAGGATATGCAGCGGGTAGCAGTATATCCACACTACGTAATGGCAGCAAAGGAATTTGTCACGTTCCTCCATGGGGTCGTGGCATTTATTGTTCCAGCAAGCCATAAATCTTTCAACGCGTTAGAAAGGGATATACATGCAAAAGTTTAATCAAAAGCGGATCGCCGTAGCCATTGGCGCCCTGCTGGCCGCTGGTGCCGGTACCGCCATCGCCGCGCCTGCGCTGCGTACCGCCAACCCGGCCCTCGCCCAGTCCAGCACCGTCACTCCGACTGCTGCTCAGGCACAGGCCCTGTTCTCGGCTGCCGGCTCTGCCTACCCGATCTCGGTGCAACTCGGCTTCAACGACTTCACCACCACTGCCCACACCAACTTTGCCGACTCGACCGCTACTAACGCCACCACGTTCAGCGCGGCCATCGACAGCACCACGGCCATCACCTTCTACATGGTGGACTCCACCGGTAGCGGCAAGGTCTACCTGAACGCCCTGATCGCCGACTCCACTGGCACCGCCAGCACCGGCGTGATCGCGGCCGGTACCTCCTCCACCGCCCCCGCCACCCTGACCCTGCCCCTGAATCCGAC
>DATDMT010000258.1:0-2595 GCA_036518635.1 Rhodocyclaceae bacterium
AGCTAAGCAACTGAAGGAGCCACGCCACCACAATGAGAATTTGGAATATGCGCTGGAGCTTCATGGTGTGCCCCCTAACGTCTGAATTCACCGGCCTGCGCGGCTTTTCGCGCAGGTCCGGTGGAATGATGGGTTGAACGAAGCCGCTACGCGGAGAGCAAACCCGATGTCCGGCGCTGATTTATCCTGCATTCCGCTTCCCCCATGGTGATGGAGGCGATTCTGCAATACTTCGCGAGGATAGACCAGCATGACGAACGACTTTCCGCCGGCGTTTGCCGGGCAGTACGACAGCCATCTCAAACACCTGAAGTTGAAGGGCCTGCAGCCCAAGACGATTGACGCCTACGCCCGCGCCATCCGGCGCTTGGGCGGGTATTTCGACTACCGGATCGAGGCGCTTTCCGAAACCCAACTGACCGAGTATTTCAGCGACCTGATCGGCACCCACTCGTGGAGCGCGGTCAAGCTCGATCTCTACGGCCTGAAGTTCTTCACCCAGCATGTGCTCAAGCAGCCGTGGGCGATGCCGGACCTGATCAAGCCGCCGAAGACGCAGCGCCTGCCGGACATCGTCACGGTTGCCGAAGCGCAGCAACTGTTCTCGGCAACGCGGGTGTTGAGCTACCGGGTGTTCTATTTCACCCTCTACAGCCTGGGGCTGCGCCTGGGCGAAGGGCTCGCGCTCAAGGTCGGCGACATCGACGCGGCGCGCCAGCGCGTCCAGGTGCGCGACGCCAAGGGCAACCGGGATCGGCTGGTGCCGCTGCCGCAGGCCACGCTGTCGATGTTGCGCCGCTTCTGGCAGACGCATCGCCACGCCGAGTTGTTGTTTCCCAACCGCCACGCCGGCCTGAAGGGCGCGGCTCAGGCCACCTCGCCGCTCGATCGCGGCGGTGTGCAGACGACGCTGCGCAAGGTCGCCGCCGAATGCGGACTAAAAAAAAGATCACGCCGCACAGCCTGCGCCACAGCTATGCCACGCACCTGATCGAGCAAGGCGTCGATCTCCTGGAAGTCCAGAAGATCCTCGGCCACCATTCGATCCTCACCACCGCCCGCTACACCCACCTCACCAGCCACACCCACGCCTCGGCCCGCACCTGTATCGAATCCCTGATGCAGCGCTATACCCTCGACTGGGGGAAGGTCCGATGATCGCGCTCGCTGACATCATCCGCCGCTTCGGCGCCGACTACCGCGCCCGTCACGGCCACACGCTCTCCCCGGAACGCGCACGGGCCCTGTCGGCGATGCAGCATTGCCGCAGCCGCATGGCGCCGCAACTGCTGGCGGCCTGTCCCGATTGCGCCGAACAGCGGCTGATCCCGCATTCCTGCGGGCACCGGCTCTGTCCGCACTGCCAGCATTTCGAGAGCGAACGCTGGCTGGAACGCCAGCGGCGGCTGCAGGTGCCGGCCGAGTATTTCCTGCTCACCTTCACGCTGCCCGGCGAACTGCGCGCCCTGGCCGTGATGCAGGCGAAGGCGGTCTACGCCGCGCTCCTCGCCGCCGCCTGGGCGACGGTGCAGCGCTTCTGCCAGAACGACCGCCAGCTCAAGGGCGAAGCCGGCGCGGTGGCGGTGCTGCACACCCACTCGCGCCGCCTCGACCTGCACCCGCATGTGCACCTCGTCATGCCCGGCGCCAGCCTCGATGCGCGCAGCCGGCGCTGGCGCGCCAAGTCCGGCTATCTCTTCAGCCACAAGGCACTGGCCAGGGTCTTTCGCGGCAAACTGCTCGCCGCCTTGAAAGAGGCCGGGCTGACCTTGCCCACAAGACTCCCGCAGAAATGGGTGGCCGATTGCAAAAGCGTCGGCAACGGCGACAAGGCGCTGGTCTATCTTGGCCGCTACCTCTATCGCGGGGTGATCCGGGAGGCCGATCTCCTGTCCTGCGATCAGGACGGCAACGGCCAGGTCAGCTTCCGCTACCGGGACAGCCGGAGCGGCGAAACGCAGGTCCGCACGCTGCCCGGCGCCGATTTCCTGCACCTGCTGCTGCAACACGTCCTGCCCAAGGGCTTCCGGCGGGCGCGCAACTACGGTTTCCTGCATCCGAACAAGAAGGCGCTGATCGCCCTGCTGCATCTCGTGCTGCGCATCGCCCCGCGCCCGCCGCTACCGGACACACCCCGGCCAGCCTTCCTCTGCCCATGTTGCGGCAAGCCGATGCCGGTGATCCGGCGGCGCCTTTCGCCAACGGCGCTCCAGCGACGAGAGAGCGGGCCGGTCACGGAGACGGCCGTGTAAGCCAAGCCCCCCGGCACGACGGCGCGCCGCCCGGCGCCACGGCCGCACTCGGCCGAAACATGGGGAAATCGCGGTGCAGACTGCGGAAATGGCCTGATTGCCCAGGCCCGAGCGCCGATTCCGGCGCCGCCCGGTGAATACACCGGACCTTCAGCCCGCCTGGGGGGCGGACGACAAAAAGCTGTTTCCAGAGAACCCGGAACCGGGCTTGTTCAACAACCGGTTCATGTCGTGGCTCGCTTCGCGATCACGACATAACCTTAATCGTTAGGCGTAGTGCACCAATGGTTTGGTCGCACTTCAATATTGAAACTACGGCCCAACTGATGAATTTTGCTTTCAA
>DATDMT010000259.1:0-3228 GCA_036518635.1 Rhodocyclaceae bacterium
GGCAACGCGATCGCCCTCGGCCAGCAGCAGCAGATCGCCGCGCACCACCTCGCGGCCGGGGACGCGCTGCGCCGCGCCGTCGCGGACCACCGTGGCGCGGGGGCTAGCCAGATCGCGCAGCCGGTCGAGGACCCGCGAGGTGCGCCACTCCTGGGTCACCGTCAGGGTCAGCAGGGCGACGACGAAGCCCAGCAGCAGCAAGGCATCAGCCTTGTCGCCTAGCAGCAAGTAGACGCCGCCAGCGCCCAGCAACAGCAGGAACATCGGCTCGTGCAGGGCCTCGCCGAACAGCATCAGGAAGCTGCGCCGCAGCGGCGGCGCCAGCTCGTTGTAGCCCTCGTCGCGCAGGCGCTGGGCCGCCGTCGCGGCGCTCAGGCCGGATTCGTCGGGGGCGGACAGCAGGCGATTGGCAAGGCTCATCGAAAGGCAATGTGGCTGCGGATACGCCAGCTTACAATGCCCACCCCATGGATACCCGCCTTCCCGAACCCGGCGCCGACGCCCAGGCCGCCAGCCGCGAACTGGCCGCCCGCATTGCCGACGAAATCCGCGCCCATGACGGATGGATTCCCTTCGCCCGCTACTGGGAGCTGGCGCTGTACACCCCCGGCCTCGGCTATTACGCCAGCGGCCTGGCCAAGTTCGGCAGCGACGCGGAAGGCGGCGACTTCGTCACCGCGCCGGAACTCACCCCCCTCTACGGCCAGGCCCTGGCCGCCCAGGTGGCTCAGGTGATGGTGAACTCGGCGCAGATGGTGCTGGAAGCCGGCGGCGGCAGCGGCAAGCTGGCCGCCGATCTGCTGCTGGCCCTGGAAGCCCTGGGCTGCTATCCCGAGCGCTACCTGATCCTGGAACTCTCCGGCACCCTGCGCGAACGCCAGCGCGCCACCATCGCCGAACTCGCGCCGCATTTGCTGGACCGGGTCGAATGGCTGGACTTCCTGCCCGAGCGTTTTTCCGGCTGCGTGGTCGGCAACGAAGTCCTCGACGCGATGCCGGTGCAGGCCCTCAATTGGCGCGCTGACGGTCTCTACGAAGAAGGCGTGTCCCTTGATGACGCCGGCAACTTCATCCGCGCCACCCGCCCGGCCGGCGCCGCCCTGACCGAAGCCACCGCCGCCCTGCCCCTGGCCGCGCCCTATCGCAGCGAAGTCGGCCTCGCCGGCCGCGCCTGGGTTGCCGAATGGGGCCATCGCCTGGAACAGGGCGCCCTGCTGCTGATCGACTACGGCCTGCCGCGCCACGAGTACTACCACCCGCAGCGTAACGGCGGCACCGTGCGCTGCCACTACCGCCACCGCACCCACGACGATCCCTTCTGGTATCCGGGCCTGTCGGACATCACCGCCCACGTGGACTTCACCGCCATCGCCGAAGCCGGCTTCGACGCCGGCCTCGACGTGCTCGGCTACACCACCCAGGCCACCTTCCTGCTGAACTGCGGCATCACCGACCTGCTCGCCCGCCGCCAGGCCGAAGGCGACACCGCCTCATCCCTGCGCGCCGGCGGCGCCCTGAACCTGCTGCTGTCGCCCAACGAAATGGGCGAGCTGTTCAAGGTGATCGCCCTCGGCAAGGGCATCGTCGAACCGCTGCTGGGCTTCAAGCGCGGCGACAGGACGCACACCCTCTGACAGGTGAGGTGAGTGGCACAGCGAAAGCTGTAGCTGCGCCGACAGCACCGGCAACGAGAACAGCCCTTCGCGCTTATCATTCCGTTCGCATGTACTGAAATGCGGCGCACCTCATATCCATCTGCGCGCCCTCTTGCTGAATATACCCAAAAAGGTATAAATTGTCATGACTGCTCCTCCTCGCATCGAGCGTCCCTTGTATTGGGTTGGCTCGGCCAAACGCGATCTACTGGATTTCCCCGAGGAGGTGGTTGATGAGTTCGGTTACGGTTTGGGCGTAGTGCAGATGGGCGGCCAACCGCCCGCCGCAAAGCCCTGGAAAGGCGAAGGCGCGGGCGTCTTCGAGTTGGTGGAAGATTTTCGTGGCGACACCTATCGGGTCGCATACACGGTGCGCTTCGCCAAAGCGATCTATGTCTTGCACTGCTTCCAGAAGAAGTCGCCGTCAGGCATCCGCACCGCACAGACCGATATCGATCTCATCCATGAACGACTGAAGGCAGCACGCAACGACTACGAGGTGCGCTATGGCAAAAAAGATTGAAGCAGTGGAAGTCGGCACGGGCGACGTGTTCGAGGATTTGGGTTTCTCGGACGCGGGCGAACGCAAGCTACGCGTGCAGCTCGCCCTACGCCTCAACGACCTGATCGCGGAACGAAGGCTTAACCAGGCCGCCGTCACCGAACTCTTCGGCATCCCCCAGCCCCATGTTTCCGAGCTGCGCAATTTCAAGCTCCGCCGCTTCTCATCGGAACGCCTGCTGCACTTCATCACCCTGCTCGACCAGGACGTGGAAATCGTCATTCGGCCCAAGGCGGCGGATCATGCAGCTGGGCTGGTGTCGGTGTTGGTCGCGGCATAATCCAGAGAGCCGTTTGTCACATTGGCATCGCATGTGGCGACCCACTCAACCAAATTGGCACTGCTGACCCAACACGCCGCCCCATTTCGGCACTGATTTCCGAGTGCGGCTACTTCAATAGTAAGCACCTTCCTAATGCCGCCATGAAGAAATATGTCTGCGCCAACTGTCATTTCTTTTGTCGCCAGTATCGTGGTGACGCAGGGCTCGCACACACGTTAGAGGTGACTGAGATTCAGCGCACAAATGCGCTCAAAGGAGACCTATCTTGGCAAAAACCCCAAGAGTCTCTCGCGTGTTTCAAAGGCATCTGGGACGAAGGCTTTGGCATCAAGAGCAGTGACAAATTGACATGTATTTCAAAGCAATCCCGTAAAGGCAAATGCTATTTCTATGCGTTCCAGCCTGGCATGTTGATGCACGCAGCAGAGAAGTTGGAGCAAGAAAGTGTCGCCAAATCAAACGACCTGGCGAAATACAGACTAGCTATCTATACGCTGATACTTGCCATCATCGGCTTGCTCATCAAACTCGTCTATGACAAAACCTGATTCTTGGTCCCTCGCCTAACCCCCTGACCCGAAGCCGATACCGAGCACAGCGCCCATGGCGCCAATGCACCATGGGCGTTCGGGACAATCTTGCCGGGCGGAGGGAAGATACGGCCGCTTCTAATCGCGCTGAAACGGCAACTACTGCCGCATCCGCGAGCCTTCCGGGGTCAGGGTCTG
>DATDMT010000260.1:0-14660 GCA_036518635.1 Rhodocyclaceae bacterium
TGTTTGCCAGCCGCGCCGGATCGGCCATTACCGCCGAAATCGGCTTGATGAAGGCCACCGAACAACTCTCTGCCATGGAAATGATGGCGGTGAACCCGATTGCCCGGGTGATCGCCCCGCGCTTCTGGGCCGGCGTCATCTCCATGCCCCTGGTGGCAGCCCTTTTCTCAGCCATGGGGGTGTTCGGCGGCTATCTGGTCGGGGTGCAGCTCATCGGTGTCGATGAGGGATCTTTCTGGTCGCAGATGCAGGCTTCTGTGGATTTCCGTGAAGACCTCCTCAACGGTGTAATCAAAAGCTTCGTCTTCGGCGTTATTGTCAGTTGGATCGCTGTTTTTGAAGGCTACGATGCCGAACCGACGGCCGAAGGGGTGTCCGGGGCGACCACGCGCACTGTGGTGACTTCCTCCCTGGCAATCCTCGCCGCCGACTTTGTCCTCACCGCCTTAATGTTCCGGGGTGTTTAAATGAATCGTGCCACGCTCGACCTCTGGGTCGGTTTTTTTGTCGCAATCGGTCTGGTCTCGCTGGGCTTCCTAGCCCTCAAAGTGGGCAACCTGAGCGGCGCCAGCAGCGGCGAAACCTACGCCCTGCATGCCAAGTTTGATAACATCGGTGGCCTCAAGGTCCGTGCCGCGGTGAAAAGCGCCGGCGTGGTGGTCGGGCGGGTTTCCGAAATTCGCTTCGATCCGGAGAGTTATACCGCTGTCGTAGGCATGCAATTGGATACCCGCTTCAAGTTTCCCCGGGACACTTTTGCCACGATTAATACCTCCGGCCTGCTGGGCGAGCAGTACATTGGTTTCGAAGTCGGCGGCGACACGGAAATGCTGAAAGCCGGCGACAGTATCAAGAAGACGCAATCCGCAGTGGTGCTGGAAAAACTGATCAGCACCTTCATGATGAACAAGGCCGCCGAGCCTGCACCGGCAAGCAAGTAATCGGGGCCTGCCCCGGAAAGACCAACGGAGAATCCGATAATGATCGCCAAGAACAAAACTGCTGCGCTGGCTGTGGCCCTTGCCCTGTCCGCCATGGGCTTGGGCGGCTGCGCCACTTCCGGCAACCAGCGGGATCCGATCGAGGGATTCAATCGTGCCATCTATTCCTTCAATGAAGGCCTCGACAAGGTCGCCTTCAAGCCGGTGGCCCAGGGTTACGAGGCGGTGCTGCCCTCGCCGGTGCGTACCGGCGTCGGCAACTTCTTCGGCAACATCGCCGACGTCTTCATCGGCGTGAACAACCTGTTCCAAGGCAAGGTCCCGGACTCCTTCAGCGACTTCGGCCGTTTTGCGGTGAACTCCACCATCGGCATCCTCGGCGTCTTCGACGTGGCCAGCGGCATGGGCCTGGATAAGCACGAAGAGGATTTCGGTCAGACCTTCGGCCGCTGGGGCGTCGGCAGCGGCGCCTATGTGGTGCTGCCGGTCTTTGGTCCGCGCACGGTGCGCGATACCGTCGGCCTCGCCGCCGACCTGTACGTGGATCCGGTAGCTCGCGTGTCCAACGTACCGACCCGCAACACCTTGATCGTCACCCGCTTCATCAATGATCGCGCCGTATTGCTGCCGGCTGATAAGGTGATCGAAGAAGCCGCGCTGGACAAGTATTCCTATGTCCGTGACGCCTACCTGCAGCGCCGCCGCAACCTGATCCACGACGGTAGCCTGCCGCGCGGCGCCGATTCCGCCGACGAATAAGTCGAAAATAACGAATAACCCCCCAAGGAAATTTCATGAAGTTGCTGTTTGCACTCTTTACCGCCCTGTCTTTTGTCGCCGCCCCGGCCTTGGCTGAAGACACCAGCCCGGACACCCTGGTGAAGAATGTCACCGGCGAAGTGCTGGATATTCTGCGCAAGGACAAGGACATCCAGAATGGCAACGCGCGCAAGGCTGCCGAATTGGTGGAAACCAAGGTGCTGCCCCATTTCAATTTCCAGCGCATGACGGCCCAGGCCGTCGGTAAGGATTGGCGCCAGGCCACGCCGGCCCAGCAGAAGCTGCTGACCGAAGAGTTCCGCACCTTGCTGGTCCGCACCTATTCCAATGCGTTGACCACTTACCGCAATCAAACCGTGGATTTCAAGCCGACGAAGGTCGCAGCGGCCGATACCGATGTCACGGTGCGGACCGAGGTTCGTCAGCCCGGCGCCGCTACGGTGAAGATCGACTACCTGCTGGAAAAAGGCAGCACCGGCTGGAAGGTTTATGACGTTGTGATTGCCGATGTCAGCCTGGTGGTCAGCTATCGCGATCAGTTTCGCCAGGAAGTTTCGAATGGCGGCCTCGATGGCTTGATCAAGTCCTTGCAGACCAAGAACAAGAGCGGCGAGGCGACGACTCGCAAATGATCCGGGTGGAGGCTGAGCGGGCCGTCGTCGAAAGCGGCCTGACCCTGATGACCGCCAAGGCCTTGCTGGCCGCCGGCAAGGCTGCCGTGGCTCAGTCGGCCACCAGCTTCGACCTGGCGAAAGTCGAAGACGTTGATTCCTCCGGTCTCGCTACTGTTTTCGGCTGGATGCGTGAGGCCCAGGCTCAGGGCAAGACGATCCGCATCGTCAATCCGCCAAAGAATCTGCTGAGCCTTGCCGACGTCTATGGCGTCGGCGACCTGTTGCCGCTTTAATTCACTTCTCCGTCCAGGCATGAGTTCCGTCCCGGCGATTCGCATCCGCCAGGTCGCCAAGCGCTATGGCAAGACCCAGGCCCTGGCCGGCGTGGATCTGGACATCGCCCCCGGCGAATTCTTCGGCTTGCTGGGCCCCAATGGCGCCGGCAAGACCACCCTAATCTCCGCCCTGGCCGGCTTGGTGAGGCCAGATGGTGGCAGCATCGAAGTACTCGGCCACGACGTGCAGAGCGACTACCGCGCCGCCCGCCGCCTGCTTGGCGTGGTTCCCCAGGAACTGGTGTTCGATCCCTTCTTCTCGGTGCGCGAGACCCTGCGCTTCCAGTCCGGCTATTTCGGCATTCGTGGCAATGACGACTGGATCGACGAAATCCTCGCCAACCTGGATTTGACCGCCAAGGCCGATGCCGGCATGCGTTCCCTTTCCGGCGGCATGAAGCGGCGGGTGCTGGTGGCCCAGGCCCTGGTCCATCGGCCGCCGGTGATCGTCCTCGACGAACCCACCGCCGGGGTGGACGTGGAGCTGCGCCAGACCCTCTGGCGCTTTATCCAGCGGCTGAACGGCGAGGGGCACACCGTCGTGCTGACCACCCATTACCTGGAAGAGGCGGAAGCCCTCTGTGGCCGCATCGCCATGCTCAAGGCGGGCAAGGTGGTGGCCCTGGATACCACCGCCAACCTGTTGCAGCGCTTCGCCGCCCACACCCTGCGCTTTCATCTGGCCGCCGGTGAGCTGCCGGCCGATCTGGCCGCACAGGCCAGCCGCGAGGGTCGTCTCTGGGTGTTGCCCGTTGCCGCCTGCGAGCAGTTGGAAACCCTGTTGGCGCGGCTGCGCCAGGCCGGTTGCCGGCTGGAGGAATTGCAAGTCGGGCAGCCTGAGCTGGAAGAGGTCTTCATGCGTCTGATGCACCAGGAGCAGAGCCCATGACCAGCTTCCTGACCCTGTTCTACAAAGAAGTCCTGCGTTTCTGGAAGGTCGGCTTCCAGACCGTGGTGGCACCGATCATCACCGCGATGCTCTACCTGATGATCTTCTCCCACGTGTTGGAAGACCATGTGCGGGTCTATGACCGCCTCAGCTACGGCGCCTTCCTGGTGCCGGGGCTGGTGATGATGTCCCTGCTGCAGAACGCCTTCGCCAATTCGTCCTCCTCGGTGATCCAGTCCAAGGTGGTGGGCAGCATCGTCTTCATCCTGCTGGCGCCGATCTCCTACCTGTCCTTCTTCGCCGCCTATGTGCTGGCCGCCGTGCTGCGCGGCCTGGTCGTGGGGCTCGGCGTCCTGCTGGTGACGCTGTGGTTCGCCCCCCTGGAGTTCCAGCATCCGCTGTGGATCCTGGTCTTCGCCACCCTGGGCGGCGCGCTGCTGGGCACCCTGGGCATCCTGGCCGGCCTTTGGGCCGATAAATTCGACCAGTTGGCGGCCTTCCAGAACTTTCTGATCATGCCCCTGACCTTCCTTTCCGGGGTTTTCTACTCGATCCATTCCCTGCCGGCCGTCTGGCAGGGTGTCTCCCGGTACAATCCGGTCTTCTACCTGATCGACGGCTTCCGCCACGGTTTCTTCGGTGTTTCCGATGTCTCCCCCTGGCTGAGCTTGGCCGTCGCGGTCGCCTGCTTCATCGTCCTGGCGGCCTTCGTCCTCGCCCTGCTGCGCCGGGGCTACAAACTGAGAGCTTGAACATGCTGGAACCCGAAAAGATCGAAGCCTGGATTTCCGCCGGCCTGGGCTGTGACCTGATCGACGTGGACGGCGATGGCCACCACTTCGAGGCCATCATCGTCAGCCGCGCCTTCGAGGGCTTGAGCCGAGTTGGCCGCCAGCAACTGGTGAATGCCATCCTCAAGCCCCATTTCGACAGCGGCGAACTCCACGCCCTGTCGATGAAGACCCTGACGCCCGAGGAATGGCAACGTGGATAAGCTGCTGATCGAAGGCGGCGTCCGCCTTTCCGGCGAGGCCGCCATCTCCGGCGCCAAGAACGCCGCGCTGCCCCTGCTCTGCGCCGCCCTGCTGACCCGAGAGGCGGTGACCTTCACCAATGTGCCGGATCTCAACGACGTCGGCACCATGTTGAAGCTGCTGGCCCAGATGGGGGTCAAGGTCAGCCGCGACGGCAACAGCGTGACCCTGGATGCCGCCGGCCTCGATAACCCAGTGGCGCCCTACGAAATGGTCAAGACCATGCGCGCCGCGATCCTGGTGCTGGGCCCTCTGGTGGCCCGCGCCGGCGAGGCCAAGGTGTCTCTGCCCGGCGGCTGCGCCATCGGCGCGCGGCCGGTGGACCAGCACATCAAGGGCCTCCAGGCCATGGGTGCCGAAATCCACGTCGAGCATGGCTATGTGTTGGCCAAGGTGCCCAAGCTGAAGGGCGCGCGCCTCTTCACCGATATGGTCACCGTCACTGGCACTGAGAATTTGATGATGGCCGCCACCCTGGCCGAGGGCGAGACGGTGATCGAGAACGCCGCCCGCGAGCCGGAAGTAGTGGACCTGGCCAACTGCCTGGTGGCCATGGGCGCCCACATCTCCGGCGCCGGCACCGACGTGATCCGCATCCGCGGCGTCAGCCAACTCCACGGCACCACCCACCGCATCATGCCGGACCGGATCGAGACCGGCACCTACCTCTGCGCGGCGGCTGCCGCCGGTGGCGATGTGCGTCTGACCGGCACCTCGGCGGCCTATCTGGACATCGTCATCGACAAGCTGATGGATGCCGGCTGCGAGATCGAATGCGGCCGCGACAGCATCCGCCTCAAGGCGCCCCAGCGGCTCACCGCGGTATCCCTGCGCACCTCGCCCTATCCGGCCTTCCCCACCGATATGCAGGCCCAGTTCATGGCCATCAACTGCGTCGCCCAGGGCACCGCGGTGATTCGCGAGACCATCTTCGAGAACCGCTTCATGCACGCGGTGGAACTGATCCGCCTCGGCGCCGATATCAAGATCGACGGCAATACCGCGGTGGTGCAGGGCGTCGCCGCCCTCGACGGCGCCACGGTGATGGCCACCGACCTGCGCGCCTCCGCCAGCCTGGTGGTGGCCGGCCTGGCGGCCAAGGGCGAGACCCTGATCGACCGCATCTATCACCTGGATCGGGGTTATGAGCACCTGGAACAGAAACTCAGTGCTCTCGGCGCCCGGGTCCGTCGGGTGAGCTAAAGACGGCCCTGGTCTAGAATTCAAAATCCTTTTCGATTGGAGTCCCCCGTGGACGGCATCACCATTGCGCTCTCCAAGGGCCGCATCTTCGAAGAAACCCTGCCCTTGCTGGCCGCTGCCGGCATCGTCCCGAGCGAGAACCCGGAGTCCTCGCGCAAGCTGATCATCGGTAGCAACCGGCCCGACGTGCGGCTGGTGATCGTGCGCGCCTCCGACGTGCCGACCTACGTCCAATACGGCGCCGCCGACCTCGGCATCGCCGGCAAGGACGTGCTGCTGGAGCATGGCGGCGCCGGCCTCTACCAGCCCCTGGACCTGAACATCGCCAAGTGCCGGATGTGCGTCGCCGTGCCCGACGGCTTCGACTACGCCGCCGCGGTGCGCTACGGCAACCGGCTGCGGGTGGCGACCAAGTATCTGAACACCGCCCGCGAGCATTTCGCCGCTAAGGGCGTGCATGTGGACCTGATCAAGCTCTACGGCTCGATGGAACTGGCGCCCCTGGTGGGCCTGGCCGATGCCATCGTGGACCTGGTCTCCAGCGGCAGCACCCTGAAGGCCAACAAGCTGGTGGAAGTAGAAGAGATCATGCAGATTTCCTCGCGCCTGGTGGTCAATCAGGCCGCCCTGAAGGTCAAGCGCGAACTGCTGCAGCCGGTGATCGAAGCCTTTTCGGGAGCGGTGCAATGAGCTTGGCAGCCAGCATCCGTCGCCTGAATACGACGGCCCCCGATTTCTTCGAGCAACTGGATCGCCTGCTGGCTTTCGACGACAGCACCGACGAAGCCATCGAGCGCACCGTCGCCGAGGTGCTGGCGCGGGTGCGGCGCGAGGGCGATGCTGCGGTGTTGGACTACACCCGCCGCTTCGATCGTCTGGATGTCCGCTCCATGGAGCAACTGGAACTGCCCCAAGAGGTTTTGGCCGCAGCCTTTTTTGCTCTGCCTGAAGAACAGCGCACTGCGCTACAGGCCGCTGCGGAGCGTATTCGCCTCTACCACCAGCGCCAGGTCAGCGACTCCTGGGAGTACACCGAGGCCGATGGCACCCGCCTTGGCCAGAAGGTGACGCCCCTGGATCGCGTCGGCCTCTATGTTCCCGGCGGCAAGGCCGCCTATCCGTCTTCGGTGCTGATGAACGCGGTGCCGGCCAAGGTGGCGGGAGTCAAGGAACTGATCATGGTCACGCCCACCCCGGGCGGCGAGCGCAATATCCTGGTGCTGGCCGCGGCCCATCTGGCCGGCGTGGATCGGGTGTTTGCCATCGGCGGCGCCCAGGCGGTGGCTGCCCTGGCCTACGGCACGGCAACCGTGCCCCAGGTGGATAAGATCGTCGGCCCCGGCAACGCCTATGTCGCCAGCGCCAAGCGCCGGGTCTTCGGCGTGGTCGGCATCGACATGGTGGCTGGCCCCTCGGAAGTGCTGGTGATTGCCGACGGCAGCACCGATCCGGACTGGGTGGCGATGGACCTGTTCGCCCAGGCCGAGCACGACGAACTGGCCCAGTCGATCCTGCTCTGCCCGGACGCTGACTACATCGAGCGCGTCGCCGCCAGCATCGATCGGCTGCTGCCGACCATGCCGCGCAAGGAAGTGATCTCCGCTTCCCTGTCCGGGCGCGGCGCTTTGATCCAGGTGCGCGATCTGGACGAGGCCTGCGAGGTCGCCAACCGCATTGCGCCGGAACACCTTGAGTTGTCCGCCTCCGACGCCCGCCGCCTGGTGGACAAGATCCGCCACGCCGGTGCGATCTTCATCGGCCCCTACACCTCGGAATCCCTTGGCGACTACTGCGCCGGCCCCGATCATGTGCTGCCGACCTCCCGCAGCGCCCGCTTTTCCAGCCCCCTGGGGGTCTATGACTTCCAGAAGCGTTCCAGCCTGATCGAAGTCTCCGCCACCGGCGCCGGCAACCTGGGCCCGACGGCTTCGGTACTGGCCCACGGCGAAGGCTTGACTGCCCACGCTCGGGCGGCTGAGTTGCGCTACAAGGGCTGATCAGCCGAGGATTTCCCGCAGTGCCGCCACCAGCGCGGCGCACTGGCCGTCGGTGCCGATGGTGATGCGCAGGAACTGGTCGATGCGCGCCGCCTTGAAGTGGCGGACGATGATGCTGCGGGCCCGCAGCGCCTGGGCCAGACCGGCCGCATCGTGGCCCGGATGGCGGGCGAAGATGAAGTTCGCCGCCGAGGGCAGCACCTCGAAACCCAGCCCGGCCAGATCGGCGACCAGGGTCTCCCGCGTCGCCATCACCTTCAGCCGCGATTCGTCGAAGTAGGCCTGGTCCTCGATGGCTGCCGCGGCGCCAACGATGGCCATGCGGTCCAGCGGATAGGAGTTGAAGCTGTCCTTGACCCGGGTCAGGGCAGCAATTAAATCCCTGTGGCCGATCGCGAAGCCGACCCGCAGCCCCGCCAGGGCACGGGACTTCGATAGGGTCTGGACCACCAGCAGGTTGGGGTGGCGCTTGGTCAGTGGCGCCGCGGTGGGAATCGGCGTGCCGCCGAAGTCGATATAGGCCTCGTCCACCACCACCACCGAATCCGGATTGGCGGCGACGATGGCCTCCACCGCCTCCAATCCCAACAGCCTGCCCGTCGGCGCATTGGGATTGGGAAAGATGATGCCGCCGTTGGGGCGCTGGTAATCCGCGACGCGAATCCGGAATTCCTCATCCAGCGGCACCTGCTCGTAGGCCACGCCGTAGAGGCCGCAATACACCGGATAGAAGCTGTAGCTGATGTCGGGGAACAGGATCGGCCGCTCGTGCTTCAGCAGGGCGGGAAAGGCGTGGGCCAGCACCTCGTCCGAGCCGTTGCCGACGAAGACGTTTTCCAGCGCTACATCGAACTGCGCTGCTACCGCCTGGCGCAGCCGGTCGGAACAGGGATCGGGGTAGAGCCGCAGGCTGTCGCCAAGCTCCGCCTGCATCGCGGCGATTGCCTTGGGCGAGGGGCCGTAGGGGCTCTCGTTGGTGTTCAGCTTGACCAGGTCGGCCAGCTTGGGCTGCTCGCCCGGCACATAGGGCGTGAGGGTGTTGACGACGGGGCTCCAGTAACGGCTCATGGTCTCTCGGGGGCAGGCAGGATGGGTGAAAAGTCAGGCGGGACGCGGCTTTGCACGTCGATGCGAAATGGTATCATGCAGCCGTTTTTCGCATTCCGACCCCGGTCCATCACTGCCATGCGGCAAGCCGAAATCTCCCGCGACACCCTGGAAACCAAGGTTTCCGTGCGCCTCGACCTCGACGGCACGGGCAAGTCCTCCCTCGCCACCGGCGTAGGCTTCCTCGACCACATGCTGGATCAGATCGCCCGCCACGGCATGATCGATCTGGATATCAAGGCCAGCGGCGATCTGCATATCGATGCCCACCACACGGTGGAAGACATCGGCATCACCTTCGGCCAGGCCCTGGCCAAAGCTGTGGGCGACAAGAAGGGTCTGCGTCGCTATGGCCACGCCTACGTTCCCCTCGATGAAGCCCTCTCAAGGGTGGTGGTCGATCTGTCCGGCCGTCCCGGCCTGAGCTTCAATGTCGAATTCGTCCGCTCGATGATCGGCGAGTTCGATGTGGACCTGGTCCGCGAATTCTTCCAGGGGCTGGTGAATCACGCCGCCATCACCGTGCATATCGACAACCTGCGCGGCGACAACGCCCATCACCAGGCGGAAACCATTTACAAGGCCTTCGGCCGTGCCCTGCGCATGGCCGCCGAGGTCGATTCCCGCGCGGCCGGTGCCGTACCGTCCACCAAGGGCACTCTTTAAGCCTCCTTTCCTGCCGTCATCATGAGTACCGTCGCCGTCGTCGATTACGGAATGGGCAATTTGCGCTCCGTGGCCAAAGCCCTGGAGCATGTGGCCGGAACTGCCACCGTTCAGGTTACAGCCGACCCTGCAGTGGTTGCCGCCGCCGACCGGGTGGTGGTGCCGGGCCAGGGCGCGATGCCCGACTGCATGCGCGAACTGGCGGCCCGCGGCCTGCGCGATGCGGTGATTCGCGCCGCAGCAGAAAAGCCCTTTCTCGGTATCTGTGTCGGCCTGCAAATGCTCTTCGGTCATGCGGAGGAGGGCGACGTCATGGGCCTGGAAATCCTCCCGGGCCGGGTGCCGCGCTTTCCAGAGGCGGCGATGCTGGCCGCCGACGGCAGCCGCCTGAAGGTGCCGCACATGGGCTGGAACGAGGTGCTGCAGAGCCGCCCGCATCCGATGTGGCAGGGCATTGCCGATGGCAGCCGCTTTTATTTCGTGCACAGCTATTACGTCGCGCCGGAAGATCCGGCGCTGACTGCGGCGACGACCCAATACGGCCTGCCCTTTACCAGTGCGGTGGCCCGCGATAACATCTTTGCCGTCCAGTTCCACCCGGAGAAAAGCGCCCAGGCTGGACTGCAGTTGCTCGGCAATTTCATGCGCTGGAACCCCTAATCCCTTTTGGCAACTCCCGGCCCCAACCGGCTTACCAGACTCCCGACCCTATGCTGCTGATTCCCGCCATCGACCTCAAGGACGGTCACTGCGTGCGCCTGAAACAAGGCGACATGGACGATGCCACCGTGTTTTCCGAGGAGCCGGCCGTCATGGCGCGGCACTGGATCGAACAGGGCGCCCGTCGCCTGCATCTGGTGGACCTGAACGGCGCCTTCGCCGGCAAGCCCAAGAATGCCCCGGCGATCAAGGCCATCCTGAGCGAAGTCGGCGATGAAATCCCGGTACAGCTCGGCGGCGGCATCCGCGATCTGGACACCATCGAGCGTTGCCTGGACGACGGCATCAGCTACGTCATCATCGGCACCGCGGCAGTCAAGAACCCCGGTTTCCTGCACGACGCCTGCGGCGCCTTCCCTGGTCACATCATCGTCGGCCTGGATGCCAAGGACGGCAAGGTGGCGGTGGACGGCTGGTCCAAGCTGACCGGCCACGACGTGATCGACCTGGCCAAGAAGTTCGAGGACTATGGCGTCGAGGGCATCATCTATACCGACATCGGCCGCGACGGCATGCTCTCCGGCGTGAATATCGAAGCCACGGTGAAGCTGGCCCAGGCCCTGCGCATCCCGGTGATCGCCAGCGGCGGCATCGGCAGCCTGGCCGACGTCAAGGCGCTGTGCGCTGTCGCGGACGAGGGCATCACCGGCGCTATCACCGGTCGTGCCATCTACGAAGGCAAGCTGGATTTCGCCAAGGCCCAGGCCGAGGCCGACAAACTCGCCGCCAAGAAATAACCCTTCCGGGCTCCGCCCGCACACAGTCCACTCGCCATGCTCGCCAAACGCATCATTCCCTGCCTGGACGTCAATGCCGGTCGGGTGGTCAAAGGGGTCAATTTCGTCGAACTGCGGGATGCCGGCGACCCGGTCGAGGTGGCCCGGCGCTACGACGAGCAGGGCGCCGACGAGATCACCTTTCTCGACATCACCGCCAGTTCCGACGATCGGGACCTGATCCTCGACATCATCGAAGCCTGCGCCGAGCAGGTCTTCATCCCGCTCACCGTCGGCGGCGGTGTGCGTTGCGTGGACGACGTGCGGCGCCTGCTGAACGCCGGCGCCGACAAGGTCAGCATGAATACCGCGGCGGTGACCAACCCCCAACTGGTGGCCGACGCCTCGGGCAAGGTCGGCAGCCAGTGCATCGTCGTCGCCATCGACGCCAAGCAGACCGCCCCCGGCAAGTGGGAGGTGTTCACCCACGGCGGGCGCAAGAACACCGGTCTCGACGCCATCGAATGGGCGCGCAAGGTCGAATCCCTGGGCGCCGGCGAAATCCTGCTGACCAGCATGGACCGGGACGGCACCAAGAGCGGCTTCGACCTAGCCCTGACCCGCGGCGTGTCCGACGCGGTGCGGATTCCGGTGATCGCCAGCGGCGGCGTCGGCAACCTGCAGCACTTGGCCGACGGCGTCAGCGAGGGCCGGGCCGATGCGGTGCTGGCCGCCAGCATCTTCCACTACGGCGAATACACCGTGCGTCAGGCCAAGGAATACATGCGCGAACGCGGCATCGAGGTCCGCCTCTAATGGCTAAATGGTTGAATGAAATCAAATGGGACGAGCACGGCCTGGTGCCGGTGATCGCCCAGGATGCGGCCAGTGGCGAGGTGTTGATGTTCGCCTGGATGAACCGGGATGCCTTGCAAAAAACCCTGCAGACCGGCGAGGCGGTTTACTGGTCGCGCTCCCGCCGCAAGTTGTGGCACAAGGGCGAGGAATCCGGCCATATCCAGAAGGTGCTGGAAATCCGCAAGGACTGCGACGACGACGTGATTCTGCTGAAGATCGAACAAGTGAGCGGCATTGCCTGCCATACCGGCCGGCGCAGCTGTTTCTTCCATCGTCTAGAAGGCAGCGCCTGGAAGGCGGTGGATCCGGTGTTGAAGGATCCCAAGGAGATATACAAATGATCGATATGGAAGTGCTGCATCGCCTGCAGGCCACCTTGCTGGAACGCGAGGGCGCTGCGCCGGACTCTTCCTATGTGGCGAGTTTGTACGCCAAGGGCACCGACACCATCTGCAAAAAGATTGCCGAGGAAGCCGCCGAGACCATCATGGCCGCCAAGGACGGAGATCGTCTGCACGTGGTGCGCGAAACCTGCGATCTGTGGTTCCACAGCATGATCCTGTTGGCCCATATGGGCATCGGCGTCGATGACGTGATGGTGGAATTCCGTCGCCGTGAGGGGATTTCGGGCATCGACGAGAAGAAGAGCCGGGGTGCCTGACCATGAGCGACTGCATTTTCTGCAAGATCGCCCGGGGCGAGATTCCCTGCAAGAAAATCTACGAGGATGACGATTTCCTCGCCTTCCACGACATCCATCCGCAGCGGCCGGTGCACTTTCTGATGATCCCCAAGAACCACATCGCTACGCTCTACGATGCCGGCCCGGAACACGAGGCCGTGCTCGGTCGGATGCTGGCCCGTGCCGGTAGTCTGGCCCGGGAGCAGGGGCTGGGCGATGGCTTCCGCACCATCATCAACACCGGCAAGGTGGGTGGGCAGGAGGTGTATCATCTTCATTTACATATCCTCGGCGGGCCGCTCCCGGTCGGACCGATGGTCAGCAGATAAAACTATAGGCAGGAGGACCCCATGGGCAGTTTCAGTATCACCCACTGGCTGATTGTGTTGGTAATCGTGGTGCTGATTTTCGGCACCAAGAAACTCGCCAATGTCGGCAAGGATCTCGGCAGTGCAGTCAAGGGCTTCAAGGACGGCATGAAGGACGGTGCGGCTGACAAGCCGACCGACACCAGTCAGCAGATTGGTAGCGTGGTCGAGGGCGAGGCCCGCGAAGTCAAAGAAAAGACCCATAGCTGATGCGGGGTTGCCCCGTGGAGCCCCTCCGTGTTTGACGTCGGCTTTTCGGAACTGGTCGTCATCGGCGTTGTGGCGCTGGTGTTCATCGGCCCGGAGCGCCTGCCCGCGGTGGCTCGCACTTTCGGCGCCTTGCTGGGCCGGGCGCAGCGCTACGTCAATGACGTCAAGTCCGAAGTGAATCGGGAACTGCAACTGGAAGAGCTGAGGCGCATCCAGCAGGAGACCCATGACCGGGTGATGGCCATGGGCACCGAGGTCAATCAGGAAATCGCCCAGGTGGACGCCAGCCTGAATGCCGTGGCCAAGGATGCTGCGCAATCCGTGACCGATGCTTCCACCCCGAGCGCGCCTGCTTTGCCCGCTAAGGCCGAAGCGCCCGCTCCGGTGAAATCCGATCCCGCCGCCTGATGTCCGAGCTCAATACCGAAAGTTTCATTACCCATCTGATCGAACTGCGTCAGCGCCTGATGAAGGCGATGAGTGCGGTGCTGATCCTGTTTCTCTGCCTGCTGCCCTGGTCGGGCAAGATTTACGACCTGCTGGCCCAGCCGATGATGGCGGTGCTCCCGGTCGGGACCAAGATGATCGCCACCGGCGTCGTGACGCCCTTCCTGGTGCCGCTCAAGGTCACCTTGCTGGCTGCCTTCATCCTGGCCTTGCCGGTGGTGCTCTATCAGGCCTGGGCCTTCGTCGCGCCGGGCCTGTATCAGCATGAGAAGCGCCTGATCCTGCCTGTGGTGGTGGCGACGACGGGGCTGTTCCTGCTGGGTATGGCCTTCTGCTATTTCTTCGTTTTCGCCACCGTCTTCAAGTTCATCGCCGAGGTCTCGCCGGCCAGCATTACGGTGGCGCCGGACATCGAGCAGTACCTGTCCTTCGTTCTCACCATGTTCCTGGCTTTCGGTACTACCTTCGAGGTGCCGGTGGTGGTCGTGCTATTGGTGCGCTTCGGCGTGGTGCGGCTGGAAAAGCTGCGCGAAATGCGGCCTTACGCGGTGGTTGGCGCCTTTATCGTCGCCGCCGTGGTGACGCCGCCGGACGTCACTTCGCAGGTGATGCTGGCGGTGCCGATGTGCCTGCTCTACGAGCTGGGCCTGTTCTGCGCCCGCTTTGTGGCCGTGAAGGAATCGACCGCGCCGGTCGAATCCTGACTCTACTCCTGCTTCGGCTTGGGCCGGCGGCCCACGGCCACATCCAAATCCAAATCCTGACTGTTGCGCCGCAAGTGGAAGCGGGCATGCTGGCTAGGCTCCAGGGCGGCGATCAACTGCAGCATGCTTTGCGCGTCGGCGACTGCCTTGCCGTTGATGGTCTGCAGCACGTCACCGGGCTTGATGCCGGCCTTGTCGGCCGGGCTGCCGCGCATCACCCCGGCGATCAATGCGCCCGACGTAGTGGCAAGGCGGAAGGATTCCGCCAGCTCGGGCGTGATTTCCTGGATTTCGACGCCGATCCAGCCGCGGGTGACGGTGCCGTTCTTGATGATCTGATCCAGCACCGTGCGCGCCAGGGATACCGGGATTGCAAAGCCGATGCCCAT
>DATDMT010000261.1:0-15114 GCA_036518635.1 Rhodocyclaceae bacterium
CATACAGCATAATCTGGCGATCCAGACCAACGTGATCCACGAAGCTTGGCGCGCCGGCGTCCAGCGCCTGCTGTTCCTCGGCTCCAGTTGCATCTACCCGCGCGACTGTCCGCAGCCGATCAAGGAAGAATATTTGCTGACCGGCCCGCTGGAAGCCACCAACCGGCCCTACGCCCTGGCCAAGATCGCCGGCATCGAAATGTGCTGGAGCTACAACCGCCAGTACGGCACCCGCTACCTGGCGGCGATGCCGACCAACCTCTACGGCCCTGGCGACAACTACGACCTGGAAAACTCCCACGTCCTGCCGGCGCTAATCCGCAAGATGTACGAAGCCCGCCAGCGCGGCGACGCCGCGGTCACGGTCTGGGGCAGCGGCACGCCGCGGCGCGAATTCCTCCACAGCGACGACATGGCCGCCGCCTGCCTGCACCTGATGAGCTTGCCCGAGGAGCACTACGCCGCGCTGCTCAACAAGCAGAATCCGCCGCTGGTGAACGTCGGCTGCGGCGAGGACCTGTCAATCCGCGAACTGGCCGAAACCGTCCAGCGCGCGGTCGGCTTCGAGGGTCGCCTCGAATTCGACACCTCGCGCCCCGACGGCACGCCGCGCAAGCTACTCGACGTGTCGCGCCTCGCCGGCCTTGGCTGGCAGGCGTCAATTCCGTTGGAGCAGGGCATTCGGCGCATCTGCGCCGAACTTCTGGTGAACGGCCCAGGCTGGAACTAGCTTTACAGAGTCGACTTGCAAAAATCTGCAATTCCACATGAGGGGCCTCAAGGCACTTCCATTGCGCCGTATATTTCTGTCGCCACTGGCCATCTCGCCGTAGTGTTGCCATGCAAAACATTTTGAAGAATTTCGCAAGGGTCGACCATTTTGAAGGTGTTATTTACAATAAAGAACTGCTTCTCCGCCAAAACCCGTAGTGCAATCAAGGTAATAGTTATAGTCGGAGCGCATGTTATTTATAAGCATGGGGATTTCTAATAGATCGTCCCATTTATGGTAGGCGCTAATGGCAAGTTTTGGCTTGAATAGCTTGATAACATTGACCGCACCTTTTAGCGCGGGAACCTCGGCGCCTTCAATATCCATCTTAATAAAATCAATTTTTTTTATGTCATTGCTTTTTACGAACTGATCAATTGTAATGGTTAGCGCATGACTTCCGGTATCCTCATACACGATGCTTGCACCAGGAGATGGAGGTGAAATATTAACCTTTTCTCCATCCTTATCTGAGAGCGCCCCTAAAATGGGGGTGATATTTTTTACAGCCGGATTAAGTTGAAGTTGCTCGCCAAGCGCAGCAATTCCCTGCTCAAGAATGTCAAAGGCATATGAATGCCCCCCACTGGGGGCGTCGGCAAGTTGGGCCAAATATATTGTGGTATCGCCCCATCCAATACCTGCATCGATTAATGTATCGCCCTTGGAAACCTCAATACAAACATCGCCTTTCTTATAGCGATAAAGCCTACCCTCCTTGTGCAAGGCTAGAACTACAGGTGTCGTATACATCGCTACTGATGGGTGATTCAGAGTGACCCGCCTCAGTACCCACTGATAAACATTGAGCGTATCGTTCGAGCTAAGAATTTCAGCTGATGCCGCTTCGTAATTCTTGATAAACTCATGCGTATAAGAACTTAGTCGCATATTATTTTCGGAAATCAATGCCATTAGCACCAATTCCGCAAATAGTTTTCTTGAACTATCGTCAGACATTAATCTATACGATTCTTCAAACGCAGAATATTTTCTTCTAACAAGTAGAATAAGAGCAAAATCTAGCCGGCATCTCAGCAATGTTGCAATTAAAATCCTCCTTGCGACCCCCCTGAGTCTGGATTTTGATTTCGGGGGGCGCGCTAGGGTTTCCGTATTATCGACTTTATGCCTGGGGTCTCGGCCCCAACTAAAATAATCCATCGGGGCCCGCGAATTCTTATTTTCTCTGCTTTCGCGAAGAATTTTCCCAATATGAGACTCTAGATTCATTATTCACAACTCTCCGGAAAGAGACAAAATTGCAGTTGCTGCATTTTTATGTAATGTATTTGGGTGATCCGAAAAAATAATTTTTTCGTCCTCGGGCTATCGGCGTGCGTTTAAATTTACCCTTGGTGGTTGGTCGTTGACCATAGCGCCAACTGTAAATAAGTGTAGCGCAAACCGGATATTCATCTTCTGGAAACATTGATTGCCTTAACATTTCCACGCAAACATTTTCTTAATTTTGTAGAGCAAGTTATAGATCACCCATGCCCTTGCCGGCCGCCGACCAGGGCATGGCCACCACCGGCGCCCGAGCCACCAGTCGCGCCCGGTAGGCGGCCTCATCGGGCATCGCCGCCACCTCTTCTGCCTTCAGTTCGGCAGCCGCAACCCAGGCCTGGCGCGGAAAGCTGTAGCGCTGGACAACCCGCGCCGGATTACCGACCGCGATGCTAAACGGCGGGATGTCCTGCAGCACCAGGGCATCCGTGCCGATCACCGAACCATGACCGACACTTACGTTGCCGAGCACCGTGGCACCCGCGCCGATGAAGCAGTTCACGCCGATGCAGATGCGATCCGTCGCCGTCGTGCCAGTGAGCAGGTAGGGCACACCAGGATCGTCAATGACGTGGGAGCTGCCGACGAATTTGCAGCCGAAAGTGGTCAGCGTGTAATCGCCGATTTCGATGGCGGCGCCGGAACTGAAGAAATTCTGCTTGCCGATGAAGCAGTGATCGCCGATGGCGATGGCGGTATGGCCGTCCTGGCGATGGTTCACATTCAACCAGGTGCCCTCGCTGATGCAGGAATTGCGGCCGATACGCACGTTGCTTCGGCCAAGAATGTGCACCGAAGGATGGATGTAGCTACCGACCCCAAGCTCGATCCGCCCGCGGCGGAGCAGGGACGGCAGCAGGCAGCGCAGCCTTAGCGGCAACAGGTTCAGGATCGCCCGAGCAATCGTCCGAATCGACATTTCAGCTTCCTCAAGCATTCGCCGCTGCGAATCCAACCAGCGGCCAAGGAGAACATCCGCGCCGGGGTGAGGCATTCCCGGTGACGGAGGATGATTTTCAACCGATGCCGCAAGCTCACTGGGGACCGGGCCAGTGCGATCAGCACCTTCAGCCGATAGCGCGCCAACAGATCGGCGTGCTCGTGGCCAAGGAAGGCATCGAAGCGACGCAGCTCGTCCAGGTATCGGGCGAAGAAGGCGCGGCGATTGTCTTCCTCGCGCAAGCGGCTGCTCCATGAGCCTGCGCTGAAGACACGATAGCAGCCCATCTGCTCCGGTAGGCAGATGGCGCCGCCGCGACCAGCATAGAAGCGCAGGAAGAAGTCGCCTACGGTGACGTGGGAAAGAAATTCGATGAACGCCGGGTCGAGAAATTCGCGCCTGAACATCAGCGTATTGGTCTGCATGAAATGGAAGTCTGCCAGCACGTGCTCGTCGAGGCGATAGAGTCGCGGCTCGTAGCGGAAGACGGAGTCCTTCAGCACCCCGTCCTCGAGGGTGGCCGAGCCGTGGAAGCAAATCCCTGCCGCAGGCTGGCGCTCCAGCGCATCGGCCTGCTTTTGCAGCTTCTCCGCGCTGAGCCAGAAGTCGTCGCCCTCGCACAGCGCCAGGTACTTTCCGCGCACCAGGCCGGGCCACACCTGCAACGCCCGCTCGCCCTTGGAAAACCGGTTTTCCGCGTTGAGCAGGGGGCGGATGATGTTCGGGTAACGCTGTGCGAAGTCCGCCACCTTGGCGGCGGTGCCGTCGGTCGAGGCATCGTCGCGAACTATGATCTCGAAGGGAAAGCAGGTCTGCTGCTGGAGGAAGCTGCAGAGCGCCTCCTCGATGTAAGCGGCGTGGTTGTAGGTGGCGCAGCAGACGCTGACCAGAGGTGGGTCGCCGGGTGGCCAAGCACCCATGATCTCCACCTCGCTGCGCCAGGGGAGTTGGTGCAGGAGCGTCATGAGCGGTTCACGTAGCGGGCTTTCGCCCTAAGGATCAGATGTTTCAGTGCCTGCCAGCTATCTGGCGCGGCGAGCGCCCCGCAGAGGAGGGCCAGGGAGCCCGCTGCCATCACGGCACCGATGATTCCCCAGCGGGAAGGCTGCGCGCCCATTTGGCCAGCGAGGCACCCATTGGCGATCAGCAATCCGGCGGCGATGCCGGCTAGCGGCTGCAGGACATCCTTGCACAGCCAGCCCCAGTGCATGCCCGGAGCGAGCTTGCTATGCACGATCGCAGGCCAAACGGCAAAGGCGCCGCAGCGCAAGACGAACCAACCCACAGCTACGGCCAGCGCGCCGTAATGGAGGGCGAGCCAAGCCAGCACCGGCACCTGGATCGCGGCATTGATGGTGGTGTTGATCACGTGCACGCGTAGCTGGCCGTGGGCGTACTGCAGGAAATACTGCATGCCCGCGACCACTAGGATCGCGTTGCCAAGGGCGAACCAGAACAGGATGCTGGCGCCCCAGCGACCGGCATCCGCGTTGCCGGAGAGCGCGTAAATAAGCGCCTGCGGGTAGAGGGCCACCCCGCCGGCGACGGCGAAGACCAACAAGGAAGTATACTGGGTGGTCTTCCTGTACAAGCCGATCAGCGCCGGCCCGTTGCCCTGCGAGTGGAACATGGTCATCCGCGGCAGAACAGCCTGATTGATAGGCCCGGTCAATTGCAGCAGGCCGTTGGCAATCACCGTGATCAGAGCCAGATAGCCATACTCGGCGAGCGGCAGAGCGTGGGACAGGATCAGCTTGTCGGTCTGGGTCATCAGAACCCAGAGCAGGGAGGTGTAGGTGATCCCGCCGGCGAAGCCCCCGATGCCGCGCAGGGCCGGCCAGGAAAACGCCAGGCCGACGCCGCTGCTGTCGCTCTCCGCTCGCTGGACGGCATAGTGCTTCCAGCCCAGGAGGCCCAATTCGGCGAGGGAGACGGCAAGCTGGAACTCGAAGTAATGAACCGGCGCCGTGCTGACCCAACGCAGGAAGCCGTAGATGGCGACGTAGCGCAGGGTGGAAAAAACCATGTTGGCACCGCCTAGCCAGACCTGGCGCTCCATGGCACTCAGGCTGCTGGAGTAGAGCGACGAGCACCAGCGGATGCTGGTCGTGAGCCCCATCAGGGCAACGCAGTGGCCGACTTGGTCGAGCGGCAGCAGTTTCACCGTGAGCCAGTGGGCGGCCAGCCAGGGAGCGGCGACCCAGGCCAGCAGGGCGGCGAGGGCGGCAAGGGCCACCGTCGCCAGTTCCAGGCTGCGGAACAGCACTTGGAATTCCCGGCACCAGAGATCGCCAAGGCCGCGATAGTGCGCCACCTGGCGAATGACGACGGGAGCAATGCCGATGGTGAGCAGGCCGAGCCAGGTGTTCACCAGAGCGGCAAAGCCGACCAGGCCATAGGCCTCCGCATCCAGGAACTCGAGGTAGAGCGGCAGCATGACAATGCTGGCCGCGATCGAGTAGATGAACGCGGCGTAGTTGAACAGCAGGTTCCTCTTCAGCGACATGCGGCTCGCCGAAGCCAACTGTTCCCCGACCCCTGCAGATATGCCGTGATCATGGTGAGTGTCCGTCGTGGCGCGACGGCTCCCGCCAGGCCCCGGTCATCGCGCCTTGAGGGCCTCGACGAAGGCAGCCACGGTATTGATCCGGGCCGCTTCCTCTTCGCTGAACTTGACGCCCAGTTGCTCCTCGACGGCGAGGAAGATCGAATAGACATCGAGCGAGTCGATGCCGTTTTCCTTGAAATTCTTGTCCACCTGGAACTTGCCCATGTCGGCGACTACGCCGCTCGAGGCGATGATTTCGACGATTTTCTCGCTGGTTACCACATCAATCTCCCACACGTCTGCATACACAACTGGCCCATGACAGGCCGACGCCGAAGCCGCACAAGACCAGCAGCTTCGCCGAACGATTTTCCAGTTCCCGCACCAGCAGCAGCGGAATCGACGAGGACACGGTATTGCCGGTCTCCTCGATATCCATGCGCACCTTGTCGCGCTCGAGGCCGATGCGCTTGGTCAGCATCTCCACGATGTAGCGACTGCCCTGGTGGAACAGGTAGCTATCCACGGCATCTTTTTCCAGGCCCGCCTTGACCAGCAGCTTGTCGATGTTCTTCGGCACGGCGGTGACCGCAAACGTGAACACCTCGCGGCCGTTCATGTGCAAGACCCCTTCCCGGCAGGCCAGCGCGTCGGCCATCTCGCCCTGGGTGCCGAACTCGAACGGCCCGCAGACCAGCCTGGGGCTCGGGCCCAGCAGGGTCGCCGTGGCGGCATCGCCGAACAGCAGCACCGTGTTCTTGTCTTCCGGGTCGATCACCTTGCTGTAGGGATCGCAGGTAATCAGGACTCCCCGCGCCAGGCCGTTGGCGGCCATGAACGACTGCAGGACAGACAAGCCGTAGACGTAGCCGGAACAACCCAGCGAAATATCGAAGGCGGCGCATGCCGGCGGCAGCTTCGCCCGGCCATGGACCAGCGCAGATACGTGGGGCAGGTTGCTGTCCGGGTTCTGCGTCACCACGATCAGCGCCTGAATCTCCTCCGGCGCCAAACCAGTTTCGGCGAGCAAGCGCTGCAGGGCTGCCAGCGCCATGTCGCTGGTCTCCTCCCCAGCCGCCTTCTGCGCCCGATTCAGTACGCCGATTTTTCCCCTGAGAAAGGCCTCGTCTACTTCGAACTGGGCCATGCGCTCGCGATTGGAGACGCGCTGCGCCGGGATGTAACTGGCAATGGCTTCGATTCCGAGCATCATGGCCTCACACGATAGAGAAATAGATCTCGCCGGCTTTGCTGCCGTCGAGGAAGGCTTCGCTGCGCGTCAGCTTATTGTTGAAGCAGGCGGTGATGGCAAGCTTTCGTTCCGCCGCGGCCGTGGCGGAACGAAAGTGGGGGAAGCGGGCGCGGACGAACAGCCATTTCCCTGGCAAATCCGGAAACACCTGATGGTGCAGCGCCTTGGTCATCGCCACCCAGATTTCGATGTCGCTGTAGACGGTGGTGCCGCGCAGCAGGCCGGTACGCGTAGCCAGCTCCACCGCCATCGGGCGGACCAGTTCGTCCTCCGGATAGGGGTAGGCATCGCTCACCGCTTGATCCGTCTCCAGCAGCAGCAATCGCTCGCGCCCCCGCTCCGAAGTGAAGGCGCAGGCGGCAACGGCCTCAGCAGTGGTATCGCTGTCAGCCAGAACCGCCTTGACTTGCCGCGTCGCCATGCGATGGAAGGCGAAGTCGATGTCGCGGACTTCGCTGCGTTGATTGGTGAGCCAAATCAGGGCCTCGTTATAAATATCAGGCCCTTGCAAATATTTCCGTTCACCCTTGAATTTAAGTGTCAACATTTGCTCTGTCATCACTATTCATCTACCTCTCTGGGCCCGCGACGATAGGCCCCATCGCCCGCGCCGGGTTGCCAAATACCGAGGTGCCCGCCGCGACGGCTTTGACGACGGCGCTGGCCATGCCCACCTGGGCGCCCTCACCGATATCTAGGTTGTCCTTCACGGCCACCCCCATCCCGAGGGTGGCACCGGCGCCTATCCGGGAATGGCCGCCGATCAGGCAGCCCACCGACATCCAGACCTTGGGGCCGATCTCCACCCCGTGGCCGACGTTGCACAAATTACCGATGACGGAATCGGCGCCGATGCGCGTGCTGTTCACGATGCCGCGCACCACCACGGCATTGGCGCCGATCTCGACGTTCTCGCCGATAATCGCGCTGGCGAAGTGAGGGAAGTTTCGCAGTCGGCCGTCGACGCCGCGATAGGCATTGATGCCTGCCACCCCGATGACGGAATTGTCGCGGATCACGGCGCCCGCCTGCAGCCAGGTGCCGCGGTGGATGACGCAATTCGCGCCGACCACCACCTCCCTGTCGATGCGCGTTTCCGGATGCACGGTCGTCCCACCGCCGATATCGGCGGTGGGATGAATGCCGAAGGGCCGGGGGATGGCGTCGCTGACGCTCACCAGTTCCTGATCGAGGAGCTTGTGCCCCAAATCGATGAAGCTTCCCCTGGGATCATTCAATCTCACGCAAATGGCGCTGGGGAAGCGCTGCTGAATCTGATCTGCCAGGCTTTCCGGGCACAGGACGATCGAACCAGCGGCGATTTCCTCAAGGTCGGCCGCCGGCGCGCGGTCGCAAAAACAGATGCCGCCGCCCCGTGTGGCGCCAAAACGGGCGACCCCTGCCACCTCGATGGCGGCAAGGCTGCCAGGCAGGTCGGCAATCAGGCTGCCGAGTGTCAGCGAGGGATTGAGAAAGAAATAGTCGGGGCGCTCGTTGTTCATCGCAATTTTTCAAGCCTGCCGAATGATGCGCACGATGCGTTCGATGTCGGCATCGCTCAGATCGGGATACATCGGCAGGCAGATCACGCGCTCCGCAATCCAGTGGGAATGTTCCAGATGGCCGGAATTTGCGCTGGGCAAGCCGCGATACATGGGCATGTCGCTAATCAGGGGATAGAAGTAGCGCCGGCCATGGATGCCGGCGTCCTTCAGTTTCTGATACAGCGCATCGCGTCCGAGGGGGTAGCCCTCGCACACCAGAATCGGAAAGTAGGAAGCGTTCCCCTGCGTCTCCGGCGGAACCGGCAGCAGCCTGATGCCATTCACGCCGGCCAGGGCGGCGCGATACCGCTCCTCGATCGCGCCGCGACGCTGCAGGGCGATGTCGATGTGCCTCAGTTGCAGTAGACCGAAGGCGGCATTGATCTCGCTCATCTTGCCGTTGATGCCCGGCGCCGTCACCGTTACCTCATTGGCAAAGCCAAAGTTCTTCAGGTAGTCGATACGCTGCTTGATCTTTGCGTCGGGGCAGACGATGGCGCCGCCCTCGAAGGTGTTGAACACCTTGGTCGCGTGGAAGCTCAGCACCGACAGGTCGCCGTGGCGCAGCAGACTCTGGCCTTGGTGTGTGACCGCGAAAGCATGGGCGGCGTCGTAGATCACCTTCAGCCCATAGGTATCGGCGATCCGCTGGATACGCTCCACCGCGCAGGGATTGCCGTAGCAATGCACCGGCAGAATGGCCGACGTCTGCGGCGTGATCGCCTCCTCGATCCGCTCCGGATCCAGGTTGCAGGTCTCCGGGTCGATGTCCACGAACACCGGCCGGATGTTGTTCCACAGCAGGGAATGGGCCGTCGCGACGAAGGAGTAGGGCGTGGTGATCACCTCGCCGGTGATCCGCAGCGCCTGCAGGGCGGTGACCAGGGCCAGCGTGCCATTGGCGAAGAGGGACAGGTGCTCGACGCCCAGGTAGTCGCACAAGGCCTGTTCCAGTTGCCGGTGGAACGGTCCGTTGTTGGTCAGGATGCCGTTGTCCCAAATCTGCTGCAGATAGGGGACGAATTCCTCCAATGGGGGCAGGAAAGGCTTGGTGACGTAAATGGGCTTGTCGGACATTTGATTTCTTCGATCAACCGGTGTCGCTCGAGGCGTTGTAGGCAACCAGGGGAGGTGCTGCGCGACGCTCCCCCCTGGCGCTCATATGTTCGGTGATGCGGGGCCCATGAATGTCATTCGCGGGAATGGGCCGGATTATACCGGGCCGCAGCATCAATCCGGGGCCACACAGCGGCCCTGGCGGGCTGGATTTGCCGACGGCGCGCTTCAGAGGAAATGCAAATTTACCCCGCTTTGACACCGTTCCAAATCTAAAATGGCGGGGTTTGCGGAACGCAGGGGTTTCCGCACCCCTCGCCATTGGATACCTATAGTGCTGACCCAATCGACAGATTGTCCCTATCGCCCGCTGCCGTTTCGTCATCGGCTCACTGCCCCGGCCAATGCAGCGGTGCACGGCGCCACCGCTTGGCGCCACGAGGGTCGCCGGTGAAGCGGATCGGCTTTGTCATCGCCCCATCGAACGGCGGCTGGCTGGGGGGCGCCAACTATCTGCGCAATCTGCTGTGGGCGATCCACGCGATTCCCCAGCCGGGATTTGAAGTCCTGCTGTTCATGGGCCACCACACCGCGGCCGATGCCATCGGCCCCTTGCCGCCATTTCGGATCGTGCGCAGCAGCCTGCTGGATCGCAAATCGCCGGCCTGGATTCTGCGCAAGCTCGTGCAACGCCTATGCGGTACCGACGCAATGCTGAGTCGGCTTTTTGTACGCCACGGCGTTTCGCTGTATTCCCACGGCAGCGGCTTTGCGGGTGATGGGCCGGTCAAGACTCTGGGCTGGATTCCGGATTTTCAGCACCGCCATTTGCCGCATTTTTTCGATGCCGCAGAATTCAATCTGCGCGAGAAGGCCGGCGAAGAGCTACTTTGCAATTGCAGCCGGGTTGTCGTCAGTTCCGAAACCGCGCGGCAGGATGCGCTGCGCTTTCATCCGGCCCACGCAGCGAAAGTTGCGGTGCTGCACTTCGCCGTGCCGCAGCCGGAGGCCGCCCGAATCGCCAAGCGCGAAGCGCTGGAAGAGCGCTACGACTTCAAGGGCGACTACCTGTATCTGCCTAACCAGTTGTGGATCCACAAGAACCACGCCATTGTCATCGATGCGCTGGCGGCCCTGGGCGATGCCGCGCCGCTATGCTTGCTCACCGGCGCCACCGAGGATTTTCGCCATCCCGGCTATTTCGCCAGCCTGATGGAAAAGGTGCGTGCGGCCGGGCTGGAGGCCCGATTCCGCATGCTTGGCGTAGTCCCCTATGGCGACGTGATCGCGCTGATGGCGCACGCCCGGCTGGTGATCAATCCTTCGCTGTTCGAGGGCTGGAGCACCACCGTCGAGGAAGCCAAAGCCATGGGCAAGCCGCTGCTACTGTCGGACATCCCGGTGCATCGGGAGCAAGCCCCGTCGGGCAGCGCGTTTTTTCCACCCGACGATGCCTCCGCGCTGGCGGAAGCCTTGCAGGTGGCGTGGGCCTCGGCAACCCCTGCAGCGAATTCGGCACAGCGGGCGGCAGAAGCCTTTCGCCGCTTCGGCCTGGACTATCAGGCAATTGTCTCGCCCTTGCTGTAAAGCGCGCAGCGCCCCTCATCGGCAGTTCGCGCCGCTTGCAAACAGCGATTCAACTATTGCCAATAATTAGTCGGAAAAATAGCAGATGAATGATTGGCCAAAAATTACGGTAGTCACGCCGAGCTACAACCAGGCGGAATTCCTGGAGCGAACCATCCTCTCGGTGCTCGAACAGGGCTATCCGAATTTGGAATACATCGTGATCGATGGCGGCTCCTCCGATCAGAGTGTGGACATCATTCGCAAATATGCATCTCGTCTGGCGTATTGGGTCAGCGAAGCGGATGACGGTCAATCCGCGGCGATCAACAAGGGCTTGCGGCGCGCCACCGGCGACTGGGTCGGCTGGCAGAACTCGGACGATGTGTTCCTCCCAGGGGCGCTGATGGCGGTTGGGCGGGCGATCAAGGCCGCCCCGAAGGTCGGTCTAGTGATCGGCAATATGACGCTGATCGATGCCAACGACCATGAGCTGCGCGATGTTCGCTATGTAACCCCGACCTACGGCAGCCTTTTGGCCGAACGCATGGTGTTGACCAATCAAGCCGCATTTTGGCGCCGCGACTTGCACGACCGGATCGGCTATCTGAACGAGGAGCTGCACTACGCCTTCGACTACGAATGGTTTCTACGCCTGACCAAGGCGACCAAAGCCCGTCACGTGAACGCGATGCTCGGCGCTTTGCGGATCCACGGCGAAACCAAGACCAGCCTTTACGCCGATCGATTTCGCAGCGAAGACGCCTTGATCCTGCAAGGGGTACAACAGCCTCGCTATCTAAAGGCCTTATATAAGGCACGGCGCCTGCTGTTGATGCTGGCCCAGGGCGAAGTGGCCTACGTGCTGCGCGGATGCGTTCGCCGACTGCGCGGCAAAGGCGGGGACTTGTACTGATGTGCGGCATTCTCGGCTGGCTCGGAGAGCATCAGGCGGCTGACGAGCAGCGCTTCGGCGCGGCGCTGGATTTGCTCGCCCACCGCGGACCGGACGACCGCGGCGTGTATCGGGGGGATGGCCTGTTGCTCGGCCATCGCCGCCTGTCCATCCTCGACCTGTCCGCCGCCGGACATCAGCCGATGGTGGACAGCCAGAGTGGCGCCGTCATCGTGTTCAACGGGGAAATCTACAACCACGTCGAGCTACGCCGGGAATTGGAAGCCCGTGGACGCCGTTTCGTCGGCGCATCCGATACCGAAGTACTGCTATACGCCCTGCAGGAGTGGGGCAGCGATGCGCTCGGCCGGCTCAACGGCATGTGGGCCTTTGCCTTGTGGAATCCCGCAAGCCGGACTCTGCTGCTCGCCCGCGATCGCTTTGGCGTCAAGCCCCTTTACTATCGCCATGGCCCGCAGGGCTTTGCCTTTGCCTCCGAGCCCAAGGCATTGCTGGAACTCTTTCCGCAGCATCGCAAGGCCTCTCGTCCGGCGCTGCTGGACTTCCTGGTCAACAACGCGCTGTATGCCAATGGGCAGTCCTTCTATGAAGGAATTCACGTCCTGCCGCCGGCACATTTTTGTACCGTTGCCGGCGCGGGGGAAGATCTGCAGCTCAAGCGCTATTGGGACTACCCGAGCGAGATCGCCGACGAGCTGAGCGCCGCCATGGCGGCGGAGCAATTTGTCGAGTTGTTCGAGGACGCGGTCAAAATCCGCCTGCGCGCCGATGTGCCGGTCGGCATCACCCTCAGCGGCGGCCTGGATTCCACGGCGATTCTGGCCGCAGCCCAGGCCCAAAGTGCCCGCCCCTTGACCTGCTTTACCTCGGTCTACGACGGCGGCCAAGGCGGCGAGCTGGAGTGGGCACGGCGCGCCAGCGAACCGCTGTCCGCCCCCCTGCTCGCGGTACCCGCACCTCGCGACAACTGGCTGGAAGTGTTGCGCCAGGTGGTCTGGCATATGGATGGCCCCGGCTATTCCCCCGCGGTGTACCCGCTGTGGTGCCTAATGCAGCGAGCCCGGCAGGAAGCCATTCCGGTGCTGCTTGAAGGCCAGGGGGCCGACGAGGCGCTGGCCGGCTATCCGCAATACGCGGTGCTGGAACTGCTCGCCTACGCGCGCGGCGCTTATGCGGAACGCCGGAGCATCCGCGGCGTCGGGCAACGCTTGCAAGCGCTCCGCCAGACGTTCACGCTACGTTGGGCCGCCGCCTGGATGCTGCGCGAGATGTGGCCACAACTGGTGGATTGGCGGCGCCAGCGCGTCGGCTTCCAGGCCTTGCTACGGCCCGGCTTGACCTTGCCGGTGCCGGAGACATCGGTCGATCGCCAGCACCCCGATGCGGTTCGGCAACGCCTGATGCACGATCATTCCCAGGCAATCCTGCCGGGCCTGCTGCACTATGGCGATGCCATAAGCATGGCCCATTCGATTGAGGCGCGCCACCCATTCATGGACTACCGCCTGGTCGAATGGTTTTTCCGCCTGCCTACCCGCCATAAGCTTCATCAGGGCGAGACCAAATGGGTGCTGCGCGATTACCTGCGGACCCATGGCCAGCAGCGCATCGGCAATCGCCGCGACAAAAAGGGCTATCCGACACCAGTCGGCGCCTGGCTGGCGTCCGAACAAGGCGAAGCGCTCGCCGCCAAATTGCTGGATCAGTCCAGCCTGTTGTACGAGTGGTGTGATCCCAAGAAAGTCCGCCATCTGATCGAACAAAATCGGCAGGGCGTGCTTGGCGCCGAGCATCACTTGTACAAGTTGATCTCGGCCCAGATGTGGCTTTCCGTATGTATCGATGGAGCTAGGTGATGGCGGACTACGCTCCGATCGCCGTCTTCATCTATCGCCGCCCGGCGCACCTGCGGCGCACGCTGGAGAGCCTGATGCAGTGCGCGGGCTTTGCGGCGTCGCCGCTCATCGTCTTTGGCGACGGGCCGCGCAGCGATGCCGACCGGGCCGATGTCGCAGCGACCCGCGCCGTGGCCAAGGAACTCTTGGGCGAACGCGCCGAATACCATTTCCAGGAGGCCAACCAGGGCTTGTCGCGTTCGGTGATTCACGGCGTCGGCGAAGTGCTGGCGCGTTTCGGCCGCGTCATCGTGGTGGAAGACGATTTACAGCTCGCCCCGGAGTTTCTGAGCTACATGAATGACGCGCTGGAGCGTTACGCCGACGCTCCTTCGATTTACCAGATTTCCGCCTACCAGTTTTCCGTCGCCGAGTTTGCTCAGCGTCGCAGCGCCCTGTTTCTGCCGCTCACGGTATCTTGGGGATGGGCCACTTGGAAGCGGGCCTGGGACCAGTTCGATCCCATGGCGCTGGGTTGGGATGCCCTGAAAACCGACAAGGCATTGCGTCGTCGATTCAATCTGGATGGGGCCTACGATTACGCTACCATGCTCAAGCGACAAATGGCCGGCTTGCAGGACTCCTGGGCGATTCGCTGGTATTGGTCGGTTTTCCGCCATCAGGGGCTCGTGCTCTTCCCGCCACGGTCTCTGGTGCAAAATACGGGGTTTGACGGTAGCGGCACCCATGGCCGAGGACTTCTGCGGCGTTTTTCCGCCGCCCCGGCATCCCGGCCCAGCGCTGCCGAACTGGAACTGCCGGCGCCATCGGAGGCTGTGCGGGATGCCGATTTCGCCGCAGTGAAACGGGCCATATCAAGAATGAATGGGGGGCGCCTAACCCGGTGCCTGGACTCGTTACGTAACTGGTTCCGCCCCTGACTGGATGACGTTCAAATGATTTTTCTCCTCAAGGAATGGCTGGATTTTCTGGCGTATCCCTTTTACTTATTGGCCGGGCGACGCCCGTGGCGGCCGGGCTATTACACCGCCAAGAAGCGCACCATTTGCCATGGCATTGACCAACGTCTGCCCGCAAGCGGCGGCGGCCTGCCACCGAATTACGGCGGGCGGATCGACGAACGCGTGGTCGAGTATCCCTGGGTCTTTGGCCAGTTGCCGGCCAAGCCTGGACGCGTGCTGGACGCGGGATCGGCGTTGAATCACGGCTTTTTGCTTGAGCGCGCGCCGCTACGCGATGCCAGCCTGACCATCATGACCCTGGCGCCGGAACGGCGCTGCTTCTGGCAACGGGGCATCTCCTACGTTTACGGCGACTTGCGCGAACCCTATTTCGCCGCGGGCGAATTCGACATGGTGATCAGCGTTTCCACCA
>DATDMT010000262.1:0-4887 GCA_036518635.1 Rhodocyclaceae bacterium
GCCGAGCAACGGGAAATAGAGGAGGTTCTAAGAGACTATGGCGAAGAACGGTTTGCTCATGCGATTGCAAAGGCGCTTGTGGCTGCTCGGAGCACAGGTGGTATTACAAGCACAGGACAGCTTGCCGCGCTCGTGGAAAAAACCGTGCGCACGCGGGAACCGGGCCAGCACCCGGCGACGCGCAGCTTCCAGGGGATGCGGATATTCATCAATCGCGAACTTGAGGAGCTGTCGCTAGCCCTGCCCCAGGCCTTCGCCCGGCTGCGGCCCGGCGGCCGCCTGGCGGTGATCAGCTTCCATTCCCTCGAGGATCGCATCGTCAAGCGCTTCCTGCAAAACGGTGCCCGCCCGCCCGAACCGCCCAAGGGCGTGCCGGTCCGCGCCGCCGATCTGCCGCCGCCGCTGCTGCATATCGTCGGCAAGGCCCAGCGCGCCTCGGCGGCGGAAATAACCGCCAACCCCCGGGCCCGCAGCGCCGTGCTGCGCGTGGCGGAGAAGCTCTGAGCCATGGTCCGGGCCACCCTCATCCTGTTGCTGATCGCCCTGGCCTGCGGCCTGTCGATCGTTACCTCCAGCCATCGGGCGCGCAAGCTGTTCATTGAGCTGGAGCGGGAACAGGCGCGGATGCGCCAACTCGAAGTGGAGTGGGGCCAGTTGCAACTGGAACAGAGCACCTGGGCGAATCATGCCCGCATCGAAAAAATCGCCCGCGAACGCCTGCACATGAAAGCCCCGGCACCCAATCAGGTTCTCACCCTGGAGGCGGCCAAGCCATGAAGTTCTCCAACAGCCCGGTCCTCTCCCAGGCCGTGCCCGCCTGGCGTTCGCGCCTGGTGCTGGTGTTGCTGTTGTTCGCCTTCTTCGCGCTGATCGGCCGCTCCCTCTACCTGCAGGTGTTCCGCAACGACTTCCTCAAGGGCAAGGGCGAGGCGCGCTATGAGCGGGTGCTGGACATTCCCGCCACCCGCGGCCGGATCACCGACCGCCACGGCGACATGCTGGCGGTGTCCACTCCGGTCAAGTCGATCTGGGCGATTCCCGAAGACGCCAAGCTGCAGCCCGCCGAGGCGCGGCAACTGGCGCAACTGCTGGAAATGGACGTGCGCGAGCTGAACCGCAAGCTCGCCAGCGACAAGGATTTCGTCTTCCTCAAGCGCCAGATTCCGCCCGAGGTGGCCGACAAGGTGGCGGCGCTGAAGCTCGCCGGCATCCACCAGCAACAGGAGTACCGCCGCTACTACCCCTCCGGCGACCTGGCCTGCCACGTCCTCGGCTTCACCGGTGTCGAGGATGCCGGCCAGGAAGGCGTCGAGCTGGCCTTCAATGAATCTCTCTCCGGCAAGTCCGGCAGCCGCCGGGTGATCAAGGATCGCCGCGGCAACATCGTCGAGGACGTCGAGTCGATCCAGACGCCCCAGGAGGGCAAGGACATCACCCTGGCCCTCGACGACAAGATTCAGTACATCGCCTACACGGCGCTGAAGCAGGCGGTGGATACCCACCGCGCCAAGGCCGGCGGCATCGTCGTGCTGGATGCCCGCAGCGGCGAAGTTCTCGCCCTGGTGAACCTGCCCAGCTACAACCCGAACAACCGCGAACGTCTGATCGGCGCGCAACTGCGGAATCGTGCGTTGACCGACACCTTCGAGCCCGGCTCGACGATGAAGCCTTTCACCGCGGCCCTGGCCCTGGAAAAGGGCAAGTTCCGCTACGACACGCCGGTGCAGACCGCCCCCGGCCGCCTCAACATCGGCAGCGCCACCATCCACGACGCCCATCCCCACGGCGTGCTGACGGTGGCCCAGGTGATCCAGAAATCCTCCAACGTCGGCGCCGCCAAGATGGCCCTGTCGCTGCCGGCGGAAACCATGTGGCAGATGTTCGACGACCTGGGCTTCGGCGCGCCGATGAAGCTCGGTTTCCCCGGCGAAGTCGGCGGCCGCCTGCGCCCCTGGAAGAAGTGGCAGCCGATCGAGCAGGCCACCATGTCCTATGGCCACGGCATTTCCGTGACCCTGATGCAACTGGCCCGAGCCTACCTGGTCTTCGCCCGCAACGGCGACCTGCCGTCGCTGGCACTGCAGAAACTGGATGGGCCGCCCGCCGCCGCCAAGCCGGTATTCTCGGCGCAGACCGCCAAGGAAGTGCGCGCCATGCTGGAACTGGTGGTGCTGCCTGGCGGCACTGCACCCAAGGCCCAGGTACCCGGCTACCGGGTCGCCGGCAAGACCGGCACAGCGCACAAGCTGGAAGGCGGCGCCTACGCCAACAAGTACGTCGCCTCCTTCGTCGGTCTGGCGCCGGCTTCGGACCCGCGCCTGGTGATCGCGGTGATGGTGGACGAGCCCTCCAACGGCATCTACTACGGCGGCGACGTCGCCGCCCCGGCCTTCGCCCAGGCCATGGCTGGCGCTCTGCGCACCCTCGGCATCGCCCAGGATGCGCCGCTGCGGCCGGTGACCACTGCCGCTGCCAGCGACGTGAAGGAGGAAATGTGAGCGCAGCCCTCGACGTCCTCAACCGCCTGGCCCTGCTGGGCGTCACGCCCCATAGCCTGTGTCTGGATTCGCGCCAGTTGCGCCCCGGTGACGTGTTCCTCGCCTGGCCCGGCGCCCAGGCCGACGGCCGCCGCTTCATTCCCCAGGCCATCAGTCAGGGGGCCGCCGCCATCCTCTACGAAGCCGCCGACGCCGATTTCCACACGCCGGTGGTGCCCTCGCTGGCAGTGCCCGGCCTCGCCGCCCTGGCTGGCGAGATCGCTCACATCGTCTATGGCCGGCCTACGGAACATCTGCGCCTGATCGGCGTCACCGGCACCAACGGCAAGACCTCCGTCAGCCAGTGGCTGGCGCAAGCCTTCAGTGCCCTCGACCAGCCTTGCGCGGTGGTCGGCACCCTCGGCAACGGTTTCCCCGGCGCGCTCAACGAGAGTCCCAACACCACCCCCGACGCGGTCACCCTGCAGCGCGATCTGGCCGACTATCTGGCCGACGGTGCCAAGCTCTGCGCCATGGAGGTCTCCTCCATCGGCCTCGATCAGGGGCGGGTGAACGGCGCTCGCTTCGGCGGTGCGGTGTTCACCAACCTGACTCGCGACCATCTCGAATACCACGGCGACATGGAGGCCTATGCCGCCGCCAAGGGGCGTTTGTTCGACAGCCACGGCCTGCCCTGGGCGGTGCTGAACCTGGACGACGAATTCGGCCGCAGCCAGGCTGCACGTCTGCGCGGCCGGGTGCCGGTCTGGGGCTACACCCTGGAAGGCCGCGACGGCGCCGATCGGGTGCTGGCGGCCAGCGATCTGCGCATCACCGACCAGGGCATGGCCTTCAGCGTCGATGGTCGTTCGCTCCTGGCGCCGCTGGTTGGTCGCTTCAATGCCGCCAACTTGTTGGCCGTGTTCGGTACCTTGCTCGCCTGCGGCGTTGCGCCGGAGCAGGCGATCCCGGTGCTGGCTCGATTGCAGCCGCCCCCCGGGCGCATGCAGCGCCTCGGCGGCGTCGGTCAGCCGCTGCTGGTGGTCGACTACGCCCACACCCCGGACGCCCTGGAAAAAGCCCTGGCCGCGCTGCGCGATACCGCCAGCGCCCGTGGCGGCAAGCTGGTTTGCGTATTCGGTTGCGGTGGCGACCGCGACCCCGGCAAGCGTCCGCTGATGGGCGCGGTGGCCGAGCGCCTGGCCGACAGCGTGCTGCTCACCAGCGACAACCCGCGCAGCGAAGACCCGATTGCCATCCTCGACGCCATCCTCTCCGGCATGGGCCACAAGCCCGTCTGCGTGCCGGAGCGGGCGGCGGCGATACGCCTAGCGGTGACCCAAGCCGACGCCCGCGATGTGATCCTGCTGGCCGGCAAGGGCCACGAACCCTATCAGGAGATCGGCGGCCAACGCCTGCCCTTCTCCGACCTGGAAGAGGCCCGTCGGGCCCTGGAGGGCAGACCATGATGAACCTGCGCGAAGCCGCCGCCAGCGGCGGACAAGTGGCCGACGAATTCGCCGACGTGCGTTTCGAACAGGTCTTCAGCGACTCCCGCAGCGTCGCGCCGCGCGGCCTGTTCATCGCCCTCGACGGCGAGCGTTTCGACGGCCACGATTTCGTTAAGGACGTGCTGGCCGCCGGCGCCGCTGCCGCCATGGTCAGCGCCAAGTGGGCGGCTCAGCATGGCTCTGGTCTGCCGCTGCTGGTGGTGGAGGACACCCGGCTCGGCCTCGGTCGTCTCGCCGCCGCCTGGCGCCGCCGCTTCGACCTGCCCGTGATCGGCGTCACCGGCAGCAACGGCAAGACCACGGTGAAGGAAATGTGCGCCTCGATCCTGCGCGCTCACTATGGCGAGGACGCCGTGCTGGCCACCGCCGGCAACCTCAACAACGACATCGGCCTGCCCCTGACCCTGTTGCGCCTGCGTTCCCACCACCGGGCCGCGGTGATCGAGATCGGCATGAACCATCCGGGCGAGACCGCCGAACTGGCGGCCATCGCCGCCCCCACCGTGGGCCTGATCAACAACGCCCAGCGCGAGCACCAGGAATTCATGAAGACCGTCGCCGCCGTCGCCGAGGAGCATGCCGCGCTGCTGGCGGCATTGCCGCCGGACGGCATCGCGGTGATCAACGCCGACGATGAGTATGCCGACGTCTGGCGCCGCGCCGCCGCCGGCCGACCCCTGCTCGGTTTTGGCATCGATGGCGCCTGCGAGGTGCACGGCCGTTTCTACGAACGCGGCCTCGGCGGCCGGCTGGATATCGCCACGCCGCTGGGTACCGTGGTCAGTGCCCTGGAACTGCCGGGCCGCCACAACGCGCGCAACGCCTGCGCCGCCGTCGCGGCGACCCAGGCCGCCGGCGCCGCGCTGGAATCCGCCGAGCGCGGCTTGAGCAGCTTCGGC
>DATDMT010000263.1:0-3675 GCA_036518635.1 Rhodocyclaceae bacterium
GGTACCGCTGCTGGCTTGGGCCCTTGCTGCCCAGGCCGGCGCACAGAAATACGAGCCCCTGGCGGCCAGCGTCCAGGCCGCCCTATCGCGCATCATTGCTGATCAGAAGCCGCCCCACAGCTCCTTCAAGGATCCGCTGGACGCAGTGAACTGGCTGGCGGAAATGTCCCGCCGTCTCGAAAAGCGCCTGCCCGATCGGGAATACCGCATCGACTTTCTGCGCTCGGTGCACTACGAAGCCACCCGCGCCGGCCTCGACCCGCAGCTGGTGCTGGGCTTGGTTCAGGTGGAAAGCGGCTTTCGCAAATACGCCGTGTCCAGCGCCGGCGCCCGCGGCTACATGCAGGTGATGCCCTTCTGGGTCAAGCTGATCGGCCGGCCAGACGACAGCCTGTTCGAGATGCGGACCAATCTGCGCTACGGCTGCACCATCCTGCGCCACTACCTGGACATCGAGAACGGCGACCTCTACCGCGCCCTCGGTCGCTACAACGGCAGCCTGGGCCAAGCCGAATACCCAAACCTGGTCCGTGGCGCCTGGGAGAAGAACTGGTCCTGGGGCCCGACGGTGATCGAGCCCCGCTCGTAAAACAAACGGCTTCCGCCAGGAAGCCGCTGATTAGTCGCCCCTTTCCCCGGGAAAGGGGGTGGGGGATAGGTAGTCCAGTTTGTGATGCCTGGAGGAATGCGCCCTATCGCATTCCTCCAGGCATCATGCCTTTCATCGCACGCATCATCTTGCCCATGCCGCCCTTGGAGAACTGCTTCATCATTTTCTGGGTCTGCTCGAACTGGTTCAGCAGGCGATTCACTTCCTGCACCTGAACCCCGGCCCCCGCAGCAATACGGCGCTTGCGGCTGGCCTTGATGAGTTCCGGCTTGCTGCGCTCACCCGGGGTCATCGAGTTGATGATGCCTTCGATGCGGCGTACCGCCTTGTCCTCCACCGCGCCACCAGCCTGCTGGGCCAGCGCGCCGAACTGGGCCGGCAGCTTGTCCATCAGGCTGGAGAGGCCGCCCATGCTGCGCATCTGGGTGATCTGTGCCTTGAAATCGTTGAGATCGAAGCCCTTGCCGGACTTCATCTTCTGGACGAATTCCTTGGCCTTGTCCTGGTCCACGTTGCGTTGGGCTTCCTCGACCAAGCCGAGAATGTCGCCCATGCCGAGAATGCGCGAAGCCATGCGCTCGGGGTGGAACTCCTCCAAGCCGTTGAGCTTTTCGCCGACACCGGCAAACTTCAAGGGCTTGCCGGTGACATGGCGCACCGACAGGGCGGCACCGCCACGGGAATCGCCGTCCAGCTTGGTCAGAATCACACCGGTCAGGGGCAGCGCGTCGCTGAAAGCCTTAGCGGTATTCACCGCGTCCTGGCCCAGCATCGCGTCCACGACGAACAGGCACTCGATCGGGTTCAGTTGGGCATGGAGGGCCTTGATCTCAGCCATCATGGCTTCGTCGATGGCCAGGCGGCCGGCAGTGTCGACGAACAGCACGTCGTAGTAATGGCGCTTGGCCCAATCCAGGGCAGCGGCGGCGATATCCGCCGGCTTCTGCCCGGCCTCGGAGGGGAAGAAGTCGATACCGGCCTGCTCGGAAACAGTCTTCAACTGCTCGATGGCGGCGGGGCGATAGACGTCGCAACTGACCGCCAGCACCTTTTTCTTCTGCCGCTCCTTCAACCACTTGCCCAGCTTGGCAGTGGTGGTGGTCTTGCCGGCGCCCTGCAGGCCCGACATCAGGATGATGGCCGGCGGTTGGGAGGCCAGGTTGAGGCCCACCGACTGGCCGCCCATCAGCTCGGTCAGTTCCCGATGGACCACACCGACCAGGGCCTGGCCCGGGGTCAGGGAACCGATCACTTCCTGGCCGAGAGCTTTTTCCTTGACCCGGGCGATGAAGTCCTTGACCACCGGCAGGGCCACGTCGGCCTCCAGCAGGGCCATGCGCACTTCGCGCAGCATGTCACCGATGTTGTCTTCGGTCAGGCGGGCCTGGCCGCGGAGGTTTTTTACCACCAGCGCCAGACGTTGGGTCAGATTGTCGAGCATGGGAATCGGGAACCGGGCTGTTAGACTTTAGGGATGTCTGCAATTCTACTTGATGCCCTTGTTGCCGCCCTGTATGGCGGCTTGGCAGTGCACTTCTGGCGCACCCGCTGGCACGGCCCGGCGTTGAACCAGCCCAGCCAAAGCCTCGGCCTGATCGAGCGCGGCGCCTTGCTGGCGGCGTTGCTGCTGCACGCAGTGACTCTGCGCCTGCAAATTTTCGACGGTGCGGCAATGCATTTCGGCTTTGCCATCGCCCTCTCGGTGATGATGTGGCTGGCGATCATGCTGTACTGGATCGAAAGCTTCTACGCCCGCATGGAGGGCCTGCAGATCATCGGCCTGCCGGCTGCAGCCATCTGCGTGCTGCTCCCCGGGTTGGTAGTAGAGCCGCATATCCTGGCCAACGCCACCTCGGCGGCCTTTCGCTTCCATTTCCTGATGGCGATGCTGGCCTACAGCCTGTTCACCCTGGCGGCCCTCCACGCCCTGCTGATGGCCGCCGCCGAGCGGCGCCTGCACAGCGGCCGGCTGTCGCCGCTACTGGCCGGCCTACCGCCACTGCTGACCATGGAAGCCCTGCTGTTCCGTTTGATCCACGTGGCCTTCGCCCTGCTGACCCTGACGCTGATTTCCGGGGTCTTCTTTTCCGAAGAACTGTTCGGCAAGGCCCTCCCGTTCAACCACAAGACGGTGTTTGCCTTCCTCTCCTGGTTGATCTTCGCCGCCCTGTTGATCGGCCGCCACTTGCGCGGCTGGCGCGGCAAGCTGGCGCTGCGCTGGACCCTGGCGGGCTTCGTCGCCCTGTTGCTGGCCTATGTCGGCAGCCGCTTCGTACTCGAGATCCTGCTCGGCCGCGCGGCTTGACAGCCTAGCCCCCCGCCGGAATACTGCCCCCGTCGCCTAACCCAATCCCTTCGTTTGGACGAGATTCCCTTATCGGCCCAGCTCTCGCTGCTGGCCGTCCTGCTGGTGGTATCCGGTTTTTTTGCCATGGCCGAAACGGCCATGATGGCTTGCAACCGCTACCGGCTGCGCGCCTCCGCCCAAAACGGCCATTCCGGTGCCCGCGTCGCGGTGGCACTGCTGGCCAAGACCGACAAACTGTTGGGCGTCATCCTGTTGTTCAACACCCTGATCAATGCCGCCATCGCCATGCTGGCAGGATTGGTGACGGTGCAGTTGTTCGGTGAGGAAAAATGGGTGCTAGGGATCGGCACTCTGGTGGTTTCCTTCGCCATTCTGGTGTTCGCGGAAATTACGCCGAAGGTGATCGGCGCCTCCTATTCCGATCGGGTCACTCCCTGGGCCGCCCTGCTGCTGGCACCGATCCTGCGTCTGACCGACCCGATCATCTCGGCAGTCAATCTGTTGGTGCTGGGCATGCTCAAAGTCGCGCGCCTCAGCAGCAGCGGCAGCCACCATGAAAAATCCCTCAGTCCGGACGAGTTGCGCGCCATCGTTCTTGAGTCGTCCCATGGGGTGCCCTCCCAGCCCCGCGACATCCTGCTCAATCTGTTCGAGCTGGAGGACATCACGGTAGACGACATCATGACGCCGCGCGGCGACATCGAGACCATCGACATCCAGGCATCGCTGGACGAGATACGCGAGCAACTCGCCACCA
>DATDMT010000264.1:0-3056 GCA_036518635.1 Rhodocyclaceae bacterium
GTGCTTCTTCGATCTCGTGATCGAGGTCGCGATCGTGCGGCCCGGGCCCATCCAGGGCGGCATGGTGCATCCCTACCTCCGGCGTCGCGCGGGGATGGAGGCGGTCAGCTATCCGAGCGAGGCGGTGAAGGGCGTGCCGCGCTTTGTGGAAATGCAGTCGAGGGCGCGGCGAATGGCGGAGAGCATACCGAGGGACAGCACGTCCACCTTCATCAGGCCGAGGGCGTCGATGTCGTCCTTGTCCCACTGGATCACGCTGCGGTTTTCCATCGCCGCGTTCTCGATGGGCACCAGCCGATCCAGCCGGCCGCGGGCGATGACGAAGCCGCCGACATGCTGCGACAGGTGGCGCGGAAAGCCGGTCAGCTCCCGCGCCACCGCCATCCACTTCTGCACCCGCGGGCTGTCCGGGTCGAGGCCGACGGCGGCGAAGCGCTCCGGCCATTGCTCGCGCTTGTCCCACCAGGCCAGGGAGGAAGTCAGGGCGTCGATCCGGTCCACGTCGATGCCCATGGCCCGGCCCGCGTCGCGCAACGCCGAGCGGCTGCGGTAGCTGATCACGGTGGCGGCCAGAGCCGCCCGCTCGCGGCCGTATTTTGCGTAGAGGTACTGGATCACCTCCTCGCGCCGCTGATGCTCGAAATCCACGTCGATGTCCGGCGGCTCCTTGCGCTCCCGGGAGATGAAGCGCTCGAACAGTAGCGAGGACCGTGCCGGGTCCACCTCGGTGATGCCCAATGCATAGCACACCGCCGAATTGGCCGCCGAGCCGCGCCCCTGGCAGAGGATGTGGCGGCGACGGGCGAACTGGACGATGTCGTACACCGTCAGAAAATAGGCTTCGTACTCAAGCTCGGCGATCAGGGCCAACTCGTATTCCACCTGATCGCCCACCTTGCCGGGCACGCCCTGCGGATAGCGTTCCAGCAGGCCCCGCGCCACCTCGGCGCGCAGATAGGCGGCGGGGGTGCTGCCCGAGGGCACCACCTCCTCCGGATACTCGTAGCGCAACTCGTCGAGGGAGAACTCGCAACGCTCGGCGACGCGCAGGGTCTCGGCCAGCAGCTCCGGCGGATAGAGGCGGGCCAGGGCCAGACGCGAACGCAGGTGGCGCTCGCCGTTGGCGAACAGGGCGTGGCCGGCGGCCTCCACCGAGGTGTTGAGACGCAGGGCGGTCAGCACGTCCTGCAGGGGACGGCGGGCGCGGACATGCATGTGCACGTCGCCGCTGGCCAGCAGGGGCAGGCCCGCCGGGGCGGCGAGATCGCGCAGCCGCGCCAGGCGCTCGCCGTCGTCGGGCGCCAGATGGCGTTCGATGGCGATCCAGGCGCGGCCGGGGAAATGTTCGGCGAGCCAGCGGGCATCGGCCGCCGCCGCATCCGCCGGCGCGGGCCAGAGACACAAGCAATCGGGTACACCGCCGCCGTTCCAACCGGCCAAGTCCTGCCGCTGCAACTGATAGGCACCCTTCCCCGCCCGGCGCCGGCCGAGGGTGATCAGGGCCGACAGGTTGCCGTAGCCGGCCCGGTTGCAGGCCAGCAGCACCAGTTTCAAACCATCGGCCAGCACCAACTCGCTGCCGACGATCAGCTTCAGCCCGGCAGCCTTCGCCGCCAGATGGGCGCGGACGATGCCGGCCAGGGAGCATTCGTCGGTAATCGCCAGGGCGCGGTAGCCCAGAGCCACGGCCCGCGCCACCAACTCTTCGGCATGGGAGGCGCCGCGCAGAAACGTGAAGTTGGACAGGCAGTGCAGCTCGGCGTAGTCAGGCAAACCAGCCATGCAGGAACCACCCTCCGGCCAGCCGGCATTCGCGGAAGATCCACAACCAGCGCTGGTCCCGGCTCAGGGCGACGAAGTAGTCGCGACGCGCGTCGCCTGTGCCTTCGCCACCATCCCACCAGCCGGACTCGATGCGCTCGGGGCCGGCCAGCAGGGTCAGCGGGCCATGGTGGCTGGGGCGGCCGCGCACCTCGACCAGGGGCGCGGGCTGGGGCAGCAGCCAGGTGGGGCGCGGCGGGCCGGGGGGCATGGCCATAGCCAGGGCAGCACCGGGAGCGGTGCCAGGCGCAGCGAAGGCGCTGGCATTTTCCGGCCGGTGGTCGGCGTGGATCGCCAGGCCCCGCACCGCCCCCTCGCCGAGGCGGGCGCGGAGCTTTTCCAGCAGGGCGGCGATGCTTTCCCGGGGGCTGCCGCCCTGGTCGAAGAGGCTGCCGCTGGCGGCGGGCAGGCCGCGGATTTCGGCGGCCTCCAACTGCAAAGCCTCGACCGGAGCGGCCAGCGGCAAACGCTCCAGCCGTTCGCGCAGCACCCGCTCGATGCGGCTGGCGTCGCGGTGGGCCTCGATGAAGCCCAGGGCCAGGGGCGTGCTGCCGCGACGGTGGCGCAGGTGCAGGGTGCAAGCCGTGATCGCCGCCTGCCGCACGCTGAGCCAGCCGGCCAGGGCGGCGGCCAGGCGGCGGGCGGCGAACAGCAGGGCCGGGGCCGACTCCACCGGGAAGGGCAGTTCCAGGCGCTGCTCGAAGCGCTCGGGGAAGACGAACTCGGCCCGCGGGTCCGGCAGTTCGCCATAGGCCCTGGCCAGCAGGGCCAGGGTTTCGGCGCCGATGCGCTGGCCCAGTTCGGCGGAAGGCAGGCGGCGGACGGCGGCCAAGTTGGCCATGCCGAAACTCTCCAGGGCAGCGGCCGCTTTCTCAGGCAGCACGGCGACGGGCAGATCATCCAGGGCCGCGACCATCGCGTCCTGCCCGGGGCAGCCGCAGCCGGGGCGCCACTGGGCCAGCCAGCGGGCCGCCAGGGGCGTCGGCGCGGCGGCCCATTGCCCGGCGTAAGCCTGGTCGGCCAGCTCGGCCGCGGCCTGGGCGGCGATGGCCGCCTGGCCGCCGAAGAGCTTGAGGCTGGGGCCGATGTCCAACAGCAGACCATCGCCCTCGGCCATCAGCACCACCCGTGAGGTATAGCCGCCGGCCCAGCAGGCCAGGCGTTGCAAGGCGGTCTTTTCCAGGGCCAGGTCCTGGGCATGGACGGACAGGCTGGGGGCCAGGGCCCGCGCCGCC
>DATDMT010000265.1:0-8633 GCA_036518635.1 Rhodocyclaceae bacterium
TGGGCATCGGTGCCGGTGGTGATCGCATTCACCGAATACAGCAGCAGGTCGGCACCGCTCTGAACCACCGATTCGATGGCCTTGAAGGCCGCATCGACCGGACCGCTGCCAGTGGACTCGGCATGGTGTTCGACGCCGTCGGCGATCAGGGTCACCGCAGCCACCGGCGCCTCGCCGGTTTCGGAGTGGAAGCGTGAGGAGAGCAGACGGAAACGTTCCTGCTCCGGGGTCACCACGTCCTCGGACATCAGCGCATTCAAGTCTTCGTCGAAGATCTCGTGCTTCTTGTCGGCCAGTTCCTTGAAGCGGGCGAAGGCGGAGTTCAACACCTGCTCGGATTCGACCTCAATGCCCAGCTCGTGCAGGCGGGCCTTGAATGCGGTGCGGCCGGAATGCTTGCCCAGCACCAGCTTGTTGGCGTTCCAGCCGACGTCCTCGGCGCGCATGATCTCGTAGGTCTCGCGGTGCTTCAGTACGCCGTCCTGGTGGATGCCGGACTCGTGGGCGAAGGCATTGGCGCCAACGATGGCCTTGTTCGGCTGCACCGGGAAGCCGGTGATGCCGGAGACCATTTTCGATGCGGTGACGATCTGGGTGGTATCGATCCGGGTATCGCAGGGGAAGATGTCCTGGCGGGTGCGCACCGCCATCACCACTTCTTCCAGGGCCGCATTGCCGGCCCGCTCGCCGAGGCCGTTGATGGTGCATTCCACTTGGCGCGCGCCGGCCATCACCGCCGCCAGGGAATTGGCAACGGCCAGGCCGAGGTCGTTGTGGCAGTGCACGGACCAGACCACCTTGTCGGAATTCGGGATGCGCTCGCGCAACTGGCGGATGCGCTCGGCGAACTGCTCCGGCACGTTGTAGCCGACGGTATCGGGGATGTTGATGGTGCCGGCGCCTTCCTTGATCACCGCCTCAATGATGCGGCAGAGAAAGTCCAGTTCGGAGCGGCCGGCATCCTCGCAAGAGAACTCGACGTCGGCGATACCGTTGCGGGCGAAGCGCACGGCCTTGCAGGCGGCGGCGACCACTTCGTCGGGCTGCATCCGCAGCTTCTTCTCCATGTGGATGGCGCTGGTAGCGATGAAGGTGTGGATGCGGCCGGAGCGAGCCGGCTTGATCGCTTCCAGGGCGCGAGCGATGTCGTTTTCCGAAGCGCGGCAAAGGCCGGCCACGGTGGATTCCTTGATGGCTTCAGCCACCGCCTTGACGGCCTCGAAGTCGCCGTTGGAGGCGGCGGGGAAGCCGGCCTCGATCACATTCACCCGCATCTTTTCCAGTTGCCGGGCAATGCGCAGCTTCTCGTCCTTGGTCATGGAGGCGCCGGGGCTTTGCTCGCCGTCGCGCAGGGTGGTGTCGAAAATCAGCAGTTGGTCTTGGCTCATGGAAATTCTCCGGAACGCAGACGACCCTTACGGGCGGCGCGCGCCACGGCGCGCCAGCAGCCGGTAGGCCGAGGTGACATAGCCCGACAGGGCATAGCAGAGGAACAGGGCGAACAACAGTTCGGCCGGGTAACTGGAAAACAGGGCAAAGGCCAGGGCGAAGCCGACGATGGTGATGAAGGGCACGCTGCGCCGCAGGTTGATGTCCTTGCCCGAGTAGAAGGGGATGTTGGTGACCATGGTGATGCCGGCGAACAGGGTCAGGCCGCAGGCAAACCAACGCGCATCCTCGCCGCTGACGCCGTTGGAGATCAGCACCCAGACCAGGCCGGCCACCAGAGCGGCGGCGGCAGGACTGGGCATGCCCTGGAAGTAGCGCTTGTCCACCACGCTCAGGTTGGTGTTGAAGCGGGCCAGACGCAGGGCCGCTCCGGCGCAATAGATGAAGGCAGCGATCCAGCCCAACTTGCCGAGGCCCTTCAGCGCCCACTCATAGCTCACCAGGGCCGGCGCCGCGCCGAAGGAAACCATGTCGGAGAGGGAATCGTATTCGGCGCCGAAGGCGCTCTGGGTGTGGGTCAATCGCGCCACCCGGCCATCCAGGCCATCCAGGATCATGGCGGCGAAGATCGCCACTGCGGCCTGTTCGAAATGCTGATTCATCGCCTGGACGATGGCGAAGAAACCGGCAAACAGGGCGGCCGTGGTGAACAGATTGGGCAGGATGTAGATGCCCCGACGGCGCAGCTCGGGGTTCACCAGCATCTTGCGGGGGCGGATTTCGGGCATGGGCGTGGGTCGGTAGAGTGACCGCCTATTCTAGCCGGCCGGCCTTCAGGGAAGTTCCGCCAGCACGGTGATGGTGGCGCTGACCTTCTCGCCGATCACTACCTTGACCCGCACATCCAGCGGCAGGTACAGGTCCACCCGGGAGCCGAAGCGGATGAAGCCGTAGCGCTGGCCCCGCGCCAATTGGGCGCCGGCCTCGACGTAGCAGAGGATGCGGCGGGCGATCAGGCCGGCCACCTGAACGCAGGTGATGTCCTCACCCTTGGCGGTGCGCAGATGCAGGGCATTGCGTTCGTTCTCGGTGGAAGCCTTGTCCAGGTCGGCATTGACGAACTTGCCCGGGTTGTACCAGCGCTGCACCACGCTGCCGTCGATGGGGCTGCGGTTGGAGTGCACGTTGAAGACGTTCATGAAGACGCTGATCTTCAGCGCGTCGCGATTCAGCCAGGGGTCGCGCACCGGCTCGATGGCGACGATGCGGCCGTCGGCAGGGGACAGCACGCTGCGCCCGTTGCCCGGCACCATCCGCGGCGGATCGCGGAAGAACTGGACGCAGAAGACGAAGATCACCCAGATCGGCAGCGACCAGAAGCCGCAGGCCCAGGTGGCCAGCAGCGCCAGCAACAGGCTGCCGGTAATGAAGGGCCAGCCCTCCTTGGCGAGGATGGGATGCGGGTAGTTGTTCATTTCATTGGCCACGAAGGCGCTCTCCTCAAGGGAAAAGGGCACAGCCTTGCTGTGCCCTTCCCGATTTGGACTCCCGAAGGGGAATCAGTTCTTGCTCTGGTCCACCAGCTTGTTCTTCTTGATCCAGGGCATCATGTCGCGCAGCTTGGCGCCGACCTGCTCGATCGGATGGGCGGCGGTCAGGCGACGGCGGGCGGTCATCGAAGGATAGTTGGTGCGGCCTTCGAGGATGAACTGCTTGGCGTACTCGCCGCTCTGGATGCGCTTCAGTGCGTTGCGCATGGCGTAGCGGGATTCCTCATTGATGACTTCGGGGCCGGTCACGTACTCGCCATACTCCGCATTGTTGGAGATGGAGTAGTTCATGTTGGCGATACCGCCTTCGTACATCAGGTCCACGATCAGCTTCAGTTCGTGGAGGCACTCGAAGTAAGCCATTTCAGGGGCGTAGCCGGCTTCGGTGAGGGTCTCGAAACCCATCTTGACCAGCTCGACGGCGCCGCCGCAGAGCACGGCCTGTTCGCCGAAGAGGTCGGTCTCGGTCTCTTCACGGAAATTGGTCTCGATCACGCCGCCCTTGGTGCCGCCATTGGCCGCCGCGTAGGACAGGGCCACATCCTTGGCCTTGCCGGTGACGTCCTGGTAAATGGCGATCAGGGAGGGCACGCCGCCGCCCTTCAGGTACTCGGAGCGCACGGTGTGGCCGGGGCCCTTGGGGGCGACCATGATCACGTCCACGTCGGCGCGGGGCACGACCTGGTTGTAATGCACGTTGAAGCCGTGGGCGAAGGCCAGGGCGGCGCCGGCCTTCATGTTGGGGGCGACTTCCTTGTTGTAGACGTCGGGGATGTTTTCATCCGGCAACAGGATCATCACCACGTCGGCGGTCTTCACCGCGTCGGCGATCTCGGCGACCTTCAGGCCAGCACCTTCGGCCTTGGACCAGGAAGCACCGCCCTTGCGCAGGGCAACGGTGACATTGACGCCGGAATCGCGCAGATTCTGGGCGTGAGCGTGGCCCTGGGAGCCGTAACCAACGATGGTGACCTGCTTGCCCTTGATCAGGGAGAGGTCGGCGTCCTTGTCGTAATAGACTTTCATGGGTACTCCTTGATGATTTTTTGGTTCAGAGTTTGAGGATGCGATCGCCGCGACCGATGCCGCACACACCGGTGCGCACGGTTTCGAGGATCAGGGCCTTGTCGATGGCTTCGATGAAGGCGTCGAGCTTGGCGGTGTTACCGGTGAGTTCGATGACGTAGGTCGTCTCAGTGACGTCGATGATGCGGCCGCGGAAAATTTCCGCCATGCGCTTCATCTCTTCACGGTCCTTGCCGGCGGCGCGGACCTTGACCAACATCAGTTCGCGCTCCAGGTGGGGTGCTTCCGACAGGTCCACCACCTTGACCACGTCCACCAGCTTGTTCAGCTGCTTGGTGATCTGCTCGATGATGTCGTCGGAGCCTACCGAAACGATGGTCATGCGCGACAGGGACAGGTCCTCGGTCGGCGCGACGGTCAGCGTCTCGATGTTGTATCCGCGGGCGGAGAACAGGCCGGCGACGCGGGACAGGGCGCCGGCTTCGTTTTCGATCAGGATGGAAATCAAGTGTCGCATGATGTTCTACCGCCTCACAGGTCTTCGGCCAGGATCATCTCGGACAGGCCCTTGCCCGCCGCGACCATGGGGAAGACGTTGGCCTTCTGGTCGGTGATGAAGTCCATGAAGACCAGTTCGTTCTTGTGGGTCGTGAAAGCTTCGCGCAGGGCGGGCTCCACATCCTCCGGCTTCTCGATGCGCATGCCGACGTGGCCGTAGGCCTCGGCCAGTTTGACGAAGTCGGGCAGGGAATCGAGATAGGACTCGGCATAGCGATTGCCGTGGAACATCTCCTGCCACTGCCGCACCATACCGAGGTAGCGGTTGTTCAGGTTGATGATCTTGATCGGCAGACGGAACTGCTTACAGGTGGACAGCTCCTGGATGCACATCTGGATCGAGGCTTCGCCGGTGATGCAGGCCACGGTAGCCTTCGGGTTGGCGAAGCGCACGCCCATCGCGTAGGGCAGGCCGACCCCCATGGTGCCCAGGCCGCCGGAGTTGATCCAGCGGCGGGGCTTGTCGAAGGGATAGAACTGGGCAGCGAACATCTGGTGCTGGCCGACGTCGGAGGTAACGAAGGCGTCACCCTTGGTCACTTCGTAGAGCTTCTGCACCACGAACTGGGGTGCGATCACGTCCTTGACCTGCTTGTACTTCAGGCAGTCGCGGCTGCGCCAAGCTTCGATGTCCTTCCACCAGGCGCTCATCGCCTTGGCGTCGGGCTTGCCGGCGGTGGCTTCGAGCTGGGCCAGCAGTTCGCCCAGCACGTCGGGCACGTTGCCGACGATGGGCACGTCAACCTTCACCCGCTTGGAGATCGAGGACGGATCGATGTCGATATGGATGATCTTGCGCGCCACTTCGCCGAAGTGGCTGGGATTGCCGATCACGCGGTCGTCGAAGCGGGCGCCGATGGCCAGCAACACGTCGCAGTGCTGCATCGCCATGTTGGCTTCGTAGGTGCCGTGCATGCCGAGCATGCCCAGGTTCTGCTTGTCCGTCGCCGCATAGCCACCGAGGCCCATCAGGGTCTGGGTGATCGGGAAGCCGAGGGCACGGGTCAGCTTGGTCAGCTTGTCGGAAGCATCGGACAGGATCACGCCGCCGCCGGCGTAGATCATCGGCCGCTTGGCTTCCAGCAACAGCTTGACCGCCTTCTTGATCTGGCCGGAATGGCCCTTGACCACCGGGTTGTAGGAGCGAATCGTCACCGTCTCAGGATATTCGTACTCGCACTTCTGCGCCGTCACGTCCTTCGGAATGTCCACCAGCACGGGGCCGGGACGGCCGGTGCTGGCGATGTAGAAGGCCTTCTTGATGGTGGATGCCAGATCCTTGACGTCCTTGACCAGGAAGTTGTGCTTCACGCAGGGCCGGGTGATACCGACCGTGTCGCACTCCTGAAAGGCATCCTGGCCGATGTAATGGGTCGGCACCTGACCGGTCAGGATCACCATCGGAATCGAATCCATATGGGCGGTGGCGATGCCGGTGACGGCATTGGTCACGCCGGGGCCGGAGGTGACCAGCGCTACACCGATCTTGTTGGACGAACGGGAGTAAGCGTCGGCCGCATGTACGGCGGCCTGTTCATGACGTACCAGGATGTGCTTTACCTGATTCTGTTTGAACAGTTCGTCGTATATGTGCAACACCGAACCACCAGGATAGCCAAACACGTGTTCGACCTTTTCTTCCTGGAGGCACCTGATTACAATCTCAGCACCCGTCAAAAGCATATTTCCGCCGTTTCCTTCCAGTTTGCAAAATTTGCCGGAAAACCTGTAACCATAGCGATTCAGCTTTCCCTGGTCAAGGAATTTCGGCGACAATAATCGGTTTCCCCCGCTGCCCAAAAGGCTATTCGGGAGGTCTCTCTGGCTACCCAAGAAGAACTATCCGAATTCCTCTCCAGCGTTGATCGCCGCGCCTTCAAGCAGGCGGTGTTTGCCGTTCGCGATGACGATGCCGCTTTGGACATCGTCCAGGACAGCATGCTCAAGCTGGCGGAAAAGTACGGCAGCCGCCCGGCGGAAGAGTTCCCGATGCTGTTCCAGCGCATCCTGCAGAACACCATCCGCGACTACTACCGTCGGCAGAAGGTCCGCTCCATGTGGACCACCGTCCTGTCGGCCTTTGCTCCGGCAGACGACGAAGATGCGGATCCGTTGGAAACTTTAATGACGGAAGCCAACTCGAAGGTCGATACCCCCCAGGAACAGTTGGAAAGGGGGCAAATACTGGAGATTATTGAAAAAGAAATATCCAAGCTGCCGCCACGTCAACGGGAAGCCTTCCTCATGCGTTATTGGGAAGACTTTGACACCGCGGAGACAGCAGCCGCGATGGGATGTTCGGAGGGCAGCGTCAAGACACACTGCTCCCGGGCGACCCAGACTTTAGCAGCGGCCCTCAGGGCGAGAGGGATAAAACTATGATTAATGAAGAAATCGCTTTTGGCCTGAAAGTGCGTCAGGCCCTGGATCAGTCGGCAAGCCAAATGGGCTACCGGGTTGAATGTCGCCTTGAAAAAGCGCGACAAACCGCCCTTTCCGCGCTGGCGCCGAAGAAGTCCTCCAGCCGCGTTTCCCGCGTTGGCGGAAACGAATTGGTGCTCGAGTTCCTCGAGGGCGCCAAGATGTTTGTCGTCCTCTGCGCCCTGACCCTCGGCGTGGTCGGCACCTATTACTGGAATGCACTGGAAGCTGCGGACGAAAATGCCGACGTGGACAGCGCCCTGCTGGCCGACGATTTGCCCATCGAAGCCTATGCGGACCAAGGGTTTCATGCATGGCTCGAGCACTCCTCGCCGTCCTCGCAATAAGCTTGGCGCTGGTCATTCCGGCCCATGCCGGGGTGGCTGCCGCTTCGCTCGCGCAGCCCAGTTGGGCTGAATTGAATCCCCAGCAACGCCAAATCCTCGCGCCCCTGGCCGGGGAGTGGGATCAATTGGAAAGCTATCGCCGCAAGACCTGGATCGGCATCGCCCAGCGTTATCCGGCCATGGCCCCGGAAGAGCAGGCGCGGATTCGGCAACAGATGTCCACCTGGGTGCACCTCTCCCCCGAGGAGCGCAAGCTGGCCCGGGAACGCTATCGCAGCCTGAAGAAGGCGCCGCCGGAAAAGCAGGCTGCCGCCCGCCAGAAGTGGGAGGAGTACAAGGAACTGCCGCCGGAGGAAAAGCGCCTGCTGAAGGAGCAGGCTGCCCGAACGCTGCCGAAAAAGGCGGCGCAAAAATCCGCCAAGGCCACCGCCGTACCCAAGCCACCGATCATCCCGCCGCCTGACGCCGGCAAATCCAGCTTAATCAATTAAGTGAGTTTGCCGCTCCCCGGATTGCGCCGGCGCTTCGCCAGCATGCTCTACGAGTGCCTACTGCTGCTGGGCATCCTCGGCCTCGGCTTCATGGTGCCGCACCTGTTGCTGGGCGTCTTCTTCCAGATGGCGTTGCCGGGTCCAGTCCTACTGCTGCACGTATTCCTGCTGCTCGGGCTGTACTTCATCTGGTGCTGGCGCCGCGCCGGACAGACCCTGGCGATGCAGACCTGGAAGTTAAAACTGGTCTCGGTCAGCGGCGCCGCGCCGACCGATCAGCAACTGGTGCTGCGCTATCTGCTGAGCTGGCCCAGCATCCTGTTCTTCGGCGCCGGCCTGATCTGGGCCTATCTGGATCGCGACCGCCAGTTCATGCACGACCGTCTGGCCGGCACCCGCATCGAATTCAGCCGCGAAGCCTGAACGGCGGGCCTAAGGGCTAGCGCCGCTCCACCCACCACAGCATCCCCACCGCCCCCAGCAGGAAGATCACGCTGGGGGTAATCGCCGAGTACAGGGGCCGCCAGTCGTTGATCACACCGAGGCTGGAAAACAGGCCGTTCAGCATATGGAAGGCGATGCCCAGCATCACCCCGGTGAACACCCGCAGACTCACCGCCCCCATCCGGTTGTTGAGGAAGGCGAAGGGCAAGGCCAAGGCCATCATCACCAGGGCGGAGAGGGGATAGGTCAGCTTCTTCCAGAAGGCGATCTCATAGCGCTCGGTCTTCTGCTTGTTCTCGGTCAAATGGCGGATGTATTGGTAGAGATTGACGATGGACATCTTTTCCGGCATCACTAGCAGCACGGATAGGATGTCCGGGGTCAGGGCCGAGGACCAGGCCATTTCC
>DATDMT010000266.1:0-16935 GCA_036518635.1 Rhodocyclaceae bacterium
CAGGTTGTTCATGGTCGTGAGCGTGTCCGGATGCTCCTTGTCCAGCAGGCGGCGCCGGGCCGCCAGCACGAATTCTTCGAGCGCACGGGCCGCCGCCAGATCGCCCAGGGCCTTTAGGGTGCTGGCCAGGTTGTGCATGGATGCGAGGGTGTCCGGATGCTCCTCGCCCAGCAGGCGGCGCCGGGCCGCCAGCACAGATTCCTGGAATGTATGGGCAGCGGCCAAATCGCCTTGAGCCTGTAGGGTGTGGGCCAGGTTGTTCATGGCCGTGAGGGTGTCCGGATGCTCATTGCCTAGCAGTTGAGTCCGGCCTTGCAATACAGCGCGGAGCCAGGTGCCGGCAATGACGTAATGGGCGGCCTCGTATTCGTAGCGGCCGATCCATCCAGCCAAGTCCAGGCCTGGCTGATCCGTGGTGCCATCGGCCAGGGTGCGGGCGTGGACCACCACATGTTCAAGTTGTGCGTGGGCGCGGATATCGACGCCTGACTGCATTGCGTGACTGATGGCCGCGACGGCGCTCTGACGTAACGCCGTCTGCCGGTCGGCATTCCGATCGTGAAATCGCAGCGTGCGGCCGATCAAAGTATGAACGGTCACGGCTGTCGATTCGGCAACCGCTTCGGCCAAGGACCGGTCCAATGCCTGCTGCATGCCCATGTCTGCCCGGTGCTCTGCATCTTCAACAGACAGTTCGTCCCCTAGAGCGAAGCAGGTGGCGACAAGTCGCCGTTCTATCGGCGCCGTGGCCAGTTGAGCGGCCAGGCGGAGGAAGTCACAGCCGGCTTCCGGTAGGTCGGCGAAGCCGGCGAGGAAGGTCACGGCGATGCTGGGATTGTGTCCGCTTGGCAATTCGGGGGCGAGTTCGGCGGCCAGGGCCAGGGCGTCTTTACTGGGGCTTACCAAACTTTCCAGAAAGCGGGCATAGCCCTGGCGAAGGCAGGCCACTCGCGCCACATCGAGGGCCAGGGCGTGGCCGTCGAGATGGCGGAGGATCTGCGCTACTGCGCTCAATTCGTCTTCACCGGGTGGGTGCTGGCGAGTCAGCAATTCCCGTGCGTCCTGCTCCGGCAGCAGCCCCAGGGGCAGGGAGTAGCCAAGACCATCCTGGCGGCGGGAGCGGGTGGTAATCAGGGTTTGGCCCAGGGGGCCGGGGGCCAGCCAGGCCTCCAGCTCGCGCCGAGGGCAGTCGTGAAGGTCGTCGACGATCCACAGATAGGGCTGGCCCGCCTCACTCAGACGATGGGCCAAGGCGCGGCGCAACTGGGCGTCGTCCATGCCCTTGGGGTCTATGCCTTGATCGGCGGCGAAGCCGGCGAGTTGGGTGCTGTATTCCTGGGCGCGGCGGCGGGCCAGGGTTTCGGCGCTTTCCGCGGGGTTGTCCGGGTTGCCATAGGCCCGCAGCCAGAAGATGCCTCCGGGCCAGAAGGTGCCGAAGCGCAGGGCATATTCCTCGGCCAATAGCGATTTGCCGATGCCGCCGCTGCCTTGGACCTGGGCCAGCTGCCCGGCGGCTTGCGGGCTGGGTTGGCCGGCGACAATGGCGTAGTCGCCACGGGCCAGTGCGTCGTGGATTTGCCAGAGGTCGGTCACCCGTCCGACGAAGCGGTTGGAACCCAATGGCTTGAAGCCGAAGCTGCGCGGTGCGGCAAGGCTGCGCAGGGCCCCCAGGGGGCCGGGGATGGGCTGGATGACGGCGGCGATTTGTCGGGCGAGTTTGGCGAAGTCGGCGTCGGTGCCGGGTGCGGCAAAGTGCTGGATGTTTCGTGCCGCCAGCGGGCGGATGTGTTCGTCGCCGGGTTCCGGATTCACGGCCAGGACGCGGTGTGTCGGGCCGGTGTCGGCGCGGGCGGCGATCAGGGCGGCGGTGATCTCCCATTGGCAGGCGCGGGACGCCGGGTAGCGGGCAGAGAACCAGGCGAGCAGCGCCTTGGACTGGGCCAGGCCCTGAGTGATGCGTGCCTGGATGTCGCCGGCATCGTCGACTTCATTGCGGTCGAGCCAGACCGCCAGCTCCTCCGCTTCGAGCGCGGCAACCAAGCGATCTACCGGCTCCTGGTCGTCGTGTCGATAGCTGATGAACAAGTCATGGAGCGGGGTCATCCGTCTTGCCCTTGGTCCTGCGATTTTGCCGCCGCAGAGGGTACGACGCTCCGTCGCAGGCTGAGCAGTTTGCTGAGCAGATCGAACCAGAACGGCGCGCCGAAGGAAATTGCAACGGCGGTGATCAGCCAGCCGATCACGCTCAGCGCCATGTCGTTCGGCGGGCGCTTGCCTTCGCCCCAGCCGATGGGCAGCGCGGCTACGGCTGGTTGTTGGCGCGCCGTGCTGCTGTCGAGGAGTCGGGCGACCTGCGTGCAATCTTTGCTGACCGCGCCGGGGTTTGTCGCCCACTCCTTGGCGCAGCCCTGCAATTGCTCGGGCTTGGCACTGCTGACCAGGCCCTCGGCCGTGGCGACGGCTTGATCGCGCATTGCCTTGTCGCTGTAGAGGCGGTTGACCAGATGCAGGGTGTCGATGTTGAAGGCAATGGCAGTGATCAGCCCCAGCATGAAACTGACGACTTGCATCCAGTTTCGGTAGGCCTGGCCCAAGTCGTGCAAAGCGTGGTCGATCCAGACTCCCGCCTCGCGAAAAAATCTTTCAAGATCGTCCGCACAAGTGGCTGCCAGCGTCGTGAGTACCTGTTTGGCCTGGGAGTCGGGTAGGTGGCTGAGCCCCTCGCGGATGCCGTTCAAGCTTGCTTTGCCGTTGCCGCCGGTCAACGCGGCAGCGACGCCGCGCGCCAATAGATTGGTGTCGGAGCGGCTACCTTGGGTTTTGATCAGGCCATCCAACAGGGTGAGGCCGGGCAACTGGGGCAGGGCTGCGGCAAGGCCCGGCTGATTGAAAAGTTTAGCGAGGGATTTGGCCAGTACCTGCTTTCGCCATCCCCTGTACTGCGACAGCCATTCGTTGAATACCGTAACCATCAGGCTCGCGCCCAGATAGACCACGATGAGGCCAATGGCCACGTCGATAAAAGCAGTGAACCCCATCGCTACCCCTCCCCAGGAGTTGGTTGACTCTGCAACAGCAGCAAATCGGCGCTCTCAATGCGTGTTTTGTGCTCTGTCCAGCGTCAGGCGGCGGGGATATTCCTCCCATTATTTAGGGTGCGCAATATTGGGTTTTAAGCGAAATCCTGGGCCTCTATAACCATCGATATATGCAGTTCGACAGCCCATGATGGGCGTGAATCGGCTCCCCGTCTTGGGCGGCACTTAGGCTAGGAATTTGGCCCTCCGGTGTGATCGGTGCCGATAAATTTTTTATTTGACGCACCGAACCGCGTTGATGGGACCCTCGATGCTGAAGCGCACTTGGTGGTGCTCTGAAGCATCGGCTGCTGCGGTTTTTTATCGAGCGTTGACACTTCCTATCGGCGTCGCGAAGTCGCGCGGTAAGAGATTTGGTTCGCTTGGCAACCAACGAATCGTTCCCGATGCTGGCTGAAAGCCTTGGGGCATCCAATGATGCCTAGTGGGGACCGTAGGTCGGTGCGAATATGCCTATGGAGTTGCACGTAACCTTAAAGTCATAAGCCTAAAGAGATATTGACTTGGAATATTTACATATCGTAACCTCGGCGCTGTGCTTGTGTGCGGTAGGACACATACCGCATGTGACGTATGAATAACTAGAAGAGCCGGTGCATCTCGGCTCCAACAAACGCAACGCCAGGTGGCTGGGGCGGCGAGATAAGCCCGGAACGTCGGACGCCTGTACAGAACGCGGGATCAGCAAATAAGCCGTGTCGGACTTGAATGCGAACGCCAGCAAGGCGCTCGGGGATTTTTGTTGCTACGGCTTAACTAAAGGGAGCTCTGGATTGTTCTGGCGCATAGGCGGCGTATGCCGAGGGCTGTGTTTGACCTGGTTGCTGGCGGCCATCATGGGGTCTGTGCCGGCCATGGCCGAGACAACCGTGGGCGGCCCGATTTCCGGCGACACCGTTTGGCAGGCCGCGCAGGGGCCCTATCTGGTCAATGGCGACGTCACGATCATTTCAGGTGCAACTCTCACCATCGAAGCCGGCACCACCGTCTTTATGTCTTCGGCCAGCAATCTGGTCGTCTCCTCTGGTGCATTGCGCGTTGCAGGCACTGCCGAGAGCCCGGTTCGCATCACGTCCCTTAAGGTTCATGATGGCCTAAGCCCGGCCGCAGGCGATTGGGGGCAGTTGCGTTTCCTCGCGGCGACCAACGCAACAAAGACGCTGCTTGAACATACGCTGATCGAATACGGTGCCGGGCTTGTGGTCAACGGCGCCGCACCGACCTTCAACCATCTCGATATCCGCAACCACTCCGGCCCGGCCATCGCGTTGGATCTGGCAGCGTCGCCCAGTGGTGTCGGCAACATCGCTACCGGCAATCAACTGAATGCAGTACTGGTGCCCTCCGGCGAGATAACCGGCAGCGTCAATTGGGGCCTGCGCGGCATTCCCTATCTCGTTTCTGCAGGCATCGTCTCGGTTGGCGCAGCGCCCAAGGTAAGCAGCGTCAGCCCGGCGACGCTGGAGCAGGGCGCCACCGCAACGTTCACCCTAACCGGCACTCGTCTTGCCGGGCCGACTTCGGCCAGCTTTGCCAACAGCGGCCTGATGGCCAGCATCCTCTCCGGCGGCACGGCGACGCAGACAAGCCTCTCCGTAAGCGCGTCCGCGACGGCCGCCCTTGGCCCCGCCGATGTGAAGCTGCTGGTCGATGCCGGCGAAGTTACCGTTCCAGCCGCATTTGCCGTGATCCCGCCACAGCCAGCAATTACCGTAGTCGCCCCCGCATCAGTCTATGTCGGGCAAGGTCCGACGTCGGTGGATGTCTCGGGGCGAAACTTCGTTACCGGTTCCGAGATTCTGGTGAACGGTGTTAGCACGGCTACCACCTTGATCAATGCGAATCTGCTGCGCTTCACCCTCGGTAATCAAACTGCCGCCGGCACCCTGTCCCTCAAGGCGCGTATTCCCGATCCGGTGAACGTCGGTCAGTACTACAACTCCAACAGCATTTCCTTCGCGGCGCAGACGCCGCAGCTCACCCTATCCCCCACCAGTGCCCGCGTCGTCACCGGCACCAGCAAGAGCTTCAGCGTCGGCATTCCCTTCGCCGCGCCGGCCGGCGGCTATGCGGTGAATCTCGCCAGCGCCGCGCCGACCATCGCCACTGTTCCCTCCAGCGTGGTGATTCCCCAGGGTGCCACCACCGGCAGTTTCGATCTCAACGGCATCATCGCCGGCAACACCACGCTGGCGGCTTCCCGCTCCGGCGCCGGCAGCATCCAGGCGGCGATCAACGTCGTGCCGCCCCAGTCGCTGTCCCTGCTGCCTGCGCTGGTGATGATCAGCCCCACCGGCCTCGGCAATAACCTCAGCCTCAAACTCGGTTACGCCGACGTGTTGGACCAGCAATTCGGCCTGAGCACGGACGATCCCACGATTGCAACGGTGTCGCCGGCCACCGTCACCATTCCTGCCGGCCAAACTACTGCCACCATCAGTGCGGTGGGCGTAGCGGCCGGCAACACCCGCCTGCGTGCTGCTGGAACCTCTGGCCTTAGCGGCAACTGGCCGGTGTATGTGGCGAGCGAAATTACCGGTGCCCTGACCGTCGACGGCGCGGCCATGCCCCTGAGCCTGGCGCAAGGCCAAAAGGCCCGTCTCACCTTCGCCGGCACGTCCAAACAACTGCTCGGGCTGACTGTCGGCAGCATGGCCACCGTACCGGCCGGCGGCTCCCTCACCATCTATGTGGATCGTGCCGACGGTAGCACCATCGGCACCTGCCCCTTCTCGGCCGGCGATGTGTGCCACCTTAATTCCCTGCCCGCCACGGAGACCTACACCCTGCGGGTGGTGCCCAATGCTATTTACACGGCCAATCTCAGCGTCCAGGTCGTTACCGAATTGACCGGTATGCCCACCAGCGGCCCGGTGGGACCCATCGTCACGCCGTCGATTGGGGTGCAGAAGGGGGCAATGCTTTCCCCTGGTAGCGGCAATGAAGTAATCGTGACGCCGGCGGTCGGAATCATGCGTGGCTACGCCAACTACAGCGCTGTCAACGCTGCCCCTCCCACGGTCGCTGCGCCCTCTGTAGGCATCCAGAAGGGCGACTCTCTCGGATTTTCGTCGACCAGTAGCACAACGCCCATGGTCGTCACGCGCCCGATCAGGATCACCAAATGAACTCTTTCGCCAATTCAAACCGGTGCCTTGTTAAGCGCCTTTGCTCTTGTTTCTCGGAGATAAACATGAAATCTCATTCGCCTTTGGGTAGCGGAATACTCTTTGCAACATCACTGTTGTTAGCGCCGGCGGCCCTGGGTGCGGGGTTCAATAGCGGCAGCACTGGCGCCGATGGCGATTTCAACCCTACCGCCAATACCGTCCTCACCATGCCGGCAAATGGTGTCTTCAATTTCGGTACGGTGAATATTCCGGCCGGGGTCAAGGTGACCTTCACGAAGAACGTGGCCAATACGCCGGTGATTATTCTGGCGACCGGTACGGTCACTATCGCAGGAAGCATTGACGTCAGCGGTGGGACCTCGCCAGCGACCACAATCGGGGCCTTTGGCGACTCTGGTGCCGCAGGCAAAGGCGGGCCCGGCGGCTTTGATGGCGCGCATGGTGGTCAGCCGGGAGGGGCTACAACCGGAGGAACAGGCTTTGGACCTGGCGGAGGGGCCGGTGGCATCGCTGCGCCCGCTTGTTGGATTGGGGCCTACACGATGAAAGGCGGTGGCGGTGGTGGCTTTGGGGCCGATGGGCTAGCCTCTTCATGCAACACAAATTTTTCTGGTTACTGTAACCCGTCCCAATGCGGAGGTGCCGCCGGCAAGGCATATGGTTCTGCTTCAGTTTTGCCGCTGGTGGGAGGATCGGGAGGCGGCGGCGGTTCCGGCTCTATTTCTACTTCCGGAGCCTTCGGAACGGGCGGCGGTGGTGGCGGGGGAGCGCTGCTCATCGCAGCATCTGGGGCGGTTACGTTGACCGGATCCATCGTGGCAGTGGGTGGTTCTTCGGGGAAGCCGTATAACTGCGACTATCAAACTTCCACCAATAGCGGTGCCGGCGGCGGTGGTGCGGGAGGAGCGGTGCGGATTCTTGCCCCGAGTTATGGTGGGGCTGGCGCGATTAATGTCGCTGGTGGTAATGGCAAGGCTTGTTCGTCAGTCGGTGCGGGTAATCCGCCGGATGGTGGCAATGGCGGCCTCGGTCGTGTAAGTGTAGAAACGGTCATTGGTGGCACGTTGCGCCTCACCGGCCTGCCTACGTTGACCGTGACCAAAATCGGCGGAATCGATGTGCCGCTGCAGCCCACGGGTGCTGGTGATGTTGAATTGGCCGTAGATCTTCCGAATCCCGTTACCGTCGAGATTAGCGCTCAGTCCATTCCCGTAGGCACCGCAGTCAAATTGACCCTGTCCGCACCCTTTAGCGTGCCGACGGTCGTGACTAGCTCGGGCTTGGCGGGAACTTTCTCTAACAGCACTGCCACCGCTTCGATCACTATTCCTCAAGGGGCCAGCGTCCTCATCGCCTCCACCACCTACACCCTGACCCTGGCCCAAGGCGAGGCTCTGTCCGTCTATGCCATGGGCGAACAGGTGGATAAGGTGGAACTCGCTGCCGCCGTCGGCGGTGCGACCACGGCGACCCTGATCACCGTCAGCGGCAAGCAATACGAAGTGCCGACGGCCGTGCTGGCCGTGGCCCTGGGCTAATCACGGGCCAGCCGCCGTCTCTCGCCAAGGATCTCCGGTGAACTCCAAGCGCATCCAGCAATTCTTGATGGCCACGCTGCTGGCCTTGACCACGCCCGTGCTTCGCGCTGCCGACTTGACGGTGGCCGAGGGGGTGGTGGTCAAGTTCGGTAGCGATGCCGGGCTGGCGGTGCGCGACAAGCTTACGGCAGGGCGGGCCACGGTTTTCACCAGCCGCAAGGACGATAGCAGCGGCGGCGCCGTGGATGCCTCCGCGCAAACCCCGGCCGGCGGTGATTGGCGCGGCCTGCGGGTGGAGAAGACGGTAGGCTCCACCGGGGTCGTGCTCGACGAAGCGTCGATCCGCTTCGCCGGCGCTCAGGGCGAAGCCGGCCTGACCCTGCGCGCCGCTTCACCGACCCTGCGCAATCTGCAAGTCAGCGACAGCCTGGTCGGGCTGCGGGTGCTGCAAGGGGCGGCGCCCTATTTCCCCGGTGCCAGCCTGCTGCGCAATGGCGTCGGCCTCGAATCCGACGGCAACAGCCTGCCTGCCGTCAGTGGCGGCCAATTCGTCGGCAACACCGTCGAAGCCGTGTTGAATAAAACCCCTGCCAGCATTGTCCAGGCCACCAGTAATTGGTGGGGCCACGCCAGCGGGCCGCTGGATGCGGCCGGCAATCCGGCAGGGCAGGGCGATGCTGTATCCACCGGGGTCAACTACGGTCAGTTCCTCACTGCCGTGAATCTGCTTGACCCCAGTCTGCGGCTTGCCGCGCCGGCCACCTATTACGACCAGACCTCTATTGCCCTGGTGGCTTCCTGCCTCAACGCCACCGAGTACCGCATTGCCGAGAACAGCAGCTTCCCCGGCGTGCCGTTCCAGCCGCTGCCCGGCGGCAATGCCAACGTCAGTTTCGCGCTGTCGTCCGGCGATGGTTTGAAAACGCTCTACGCCCAATTCCGCGATGCCAGCGGCAACGTAGTCGGCACCAGTCTCAGCGGCATTCGGCTGGACACCCAGGCGCCCACCGTGGCCTTCGTTAATCCCGCCGCCGGGAGCTTCATCAACCAGCCGATCAGTGTGGATGCCACCGCCGCCGATGCGGCGGGCATTGCACGCATCGAGTTCTATGTGGACGGCCAATTGGTCACCACTCGCACCGCGACGCCCTATAGCTATGCCTGGAACGTGGACCTGCTGCCCGAGGGCGACCACACCCTGCGCCTGGTTGCCGTCGATGGCGCCGGCCGCAGCGCCGAAACCAGCCGCACCGTCACCATCGGCCGCTACATCCCACCGCCCGACGTGGCCGGCCCCAGCCTGTCCAACCCGCGCCTGAACGGCGCCGTCCTCGCCGATGGCGCGGTCGTGGTCCGCACTGCGGGCGTCTCCATCGACGCCTCCGACCGCAGCGGCGTCGCCCATGTCGAACTGGCGCTCGATGGCAGCACGATTGCCACCGCCACCGGGTCCAGCACCTATAGCGCCACGCTGGCGCTGGACAACGTGCCCAACGGCCCCCACGTCATCACCTGGCGCGCCGTCGATTCGGTCGGCAACGCCAGCAGCCAGAACATCAACATCAGCGTCGTCCATGCCCTGCCGCCGGCCCCCAGCCTTAGCGCGCCGACCAATGGCCTGCTGACCCGCGATGCGGCGCAGACGGTGTCGGGTTCTGCGGAGGCTGGCAGCACCGTGCAACTCTTCGTGAACGATGCGCCCGCGGCCGGAGCAACCACCACGGCCGGCAGCGACGGCCGCTTTGGCATCCCGCTGACCCTGGTGAATGGTGCCAACAAGCTTCAGGCCCGCGCTACCGATCAATATGGCGATGGCCCCTTGTCCGCCGCCATTACCGTCACCCTCGATACCAGTGTGCCGGTCACGCCGGCCAACCTGACGGTTTCTTCCCAGGCCGCCGGCAAGCTCAAGTTGAGCTGGGCCGCCACCGGCGACAGCAATACCGTCGGCTACAACGTTTACCGCGCCACCACCGCCTTCGCCACCACCGGCGAGGCGATCAAGGTCAATGCGTCCGCGCTTACCGCCACCAGCATGGACGATGCTCCGTCGCCCGACGGCGTCTACTACTACCGGGTGGTTGCTCTGAACCGGGTCGGTACCGTCAGCCCCCCTTCGAATCTCGCGCAAGGCGTCGCCGACGCGACGCTCCCGAAGGCCACGTCGATCGTGTACGCCCCGCAGGGCAAGGTGGACCCAGTCAGTGGCAGGATCGGCCAGGGCAGGGTAGGGGTCACCGTGAACCTCAGCGAAGCCCTGCAAAGCGCCCCCTACCTCTCCATTGTTCCCGCTGGCGGCACGCCCTTGCCGGTAGATCTGTTGAAGGTAACGGACGTGCAATACAGCGGCAGTTTTGTGGTGGACGCCGGCACGCCGTCGGGCGTTGCGAACGCCCTGTTCTCCGCCCGGGACCTGGTGGGCAACCGCGGCACCGAAGTCGTGAGCGGGGCCACCCTCAAGCTGGACACCGAAGGCCCTGCCCTGAGCAACATCGTGGTCACCCCCGGCGCCCCCATCAAGGCGGACGCCACGGCCACCGTCAGCGCCAACTTCACCCTCAGCAAAGCCATGAAACCGGGCGAAGTCCCTCAACTCTCCTGGCTCCTCTCCGGCCCCGTGCGCAGCCCCATTGCAGTCAGCGGCCTCACCGCCGTGGATAGCCTCAACTGGCGCGGCACTGTTCAACTCCCGACTGACGCCGGCCTCGGCAGCCCCGAGACCCTCAGCTTCAGCTACCGCGGCATCGACGATCTGGACAATATCTCCACCAAGATCAGCGCCGCCGTCAACCGCTACCAGGTCTACCAAGGCAACCTCCCGCCCCTCGGCGTCCCCGGCGCCCTCAGCGGCAAAGCCCAACCCGGCGGCAAAGTCCAACTCAACTGGCAAACCGTCACCGACGCCGCCGCCTACCAGCTCTACCGCCAAGGCCCCAACGACAGCCAACTCCTCCCCTACCAACGGGCCGGCGGCATCAGCTACCTCGACCAGACTCCCCAGGACGGCCGCTACCGCTACAGCGTCGCCAGCGTCCGCAGCGTCAATGGCCAGGAATCCCTCTCCGACCAAAGCACCCCCGTCGACATCGTCGCCAGCGCCAGCGCCCCCGGCGCCCCCCAGGCCTTGAACCTCGCCCTCACCAGCCAAGGCATCCGCGCCGCCTGGCAAGCCCCCCTCGCCAGCCTAGTGGCCAGCTACAACCTCTACCGTGCCGGCGGCACCGGCATCAGCAGCATCGCCGGGCTCACCCCGATCAAGACCGGCATCAAGACCCTCGCCGTCATCGACGGCGCCCCCAACCCCAACGCCTCCGCCTACACCGTCACCGCCCTGGATGCCGCCGGCAACGAATCCGCCCCGGCCGACTCCGCCTACCTCAACGCCAGCCTCCTGCCCGTGCGCAGCCTCTCCATCCAGCAACTCGGCGACGGCTTCCCCATCGTCGGCTGGACGGCGCCCAACGGCAACCTCGCCGGCTACAACGTCTACCTCGGCCCCGACGCCAGCCGCCTCAAACTCACCCCCAGCCCCATCGGCGGCCTCAACTACACCGACACCGGCTACGCCAGCGGCGAGAGGCGCTACACCGTCGCCTCCGTCGACAGCGCCGGCCTTGAAATCGGCCGCAGCCTCAGCCTGCCCAACCTCAGCGCCCAGATCGTCTCCGGCCTGCCCCTGAAGCGCGGCATCTTCAACCAACTCCAAGTCCAGGTCGTCAACAGCTCCAGCCTTCCCGTCGGCAACGCCCAAGCCGTCATCAACGTCGGCAACAAGGACCACCGCTCCGCCGCCTTCTCCCTCGGCAACACCGAAACCCGGCTGATCCCTGTCGTCGTCGGCGGCTACAGCGACCTCCCGGCCCTGGCCCCGGCCCAGGTCGGCGTCGAGAGCAGCCCCAACGACGGCGAATTCATCAAGATCGCCCGTAGTGTTAGCGCCGACGTCACCGACGGCGCCCTGGTGGTTGGCCTCAGCACCCAAGCCTTCACCCGTGGCAGCACCGGCAAAGTCCAACTCAGCGTCGAGAACACCAGTGAAGTCGAAGTCGAACTCCTCACCGCCCGCAACAACAGCGTTGATCCCTCCGACGAACTGCGCTTCAAACTCCTCGACGTCGACGGCAACGTCCTCGCCACCCAGGCCTACAAACAAACCCTCGGCGCCAACGTCATCACCCTGGCCTCCGGCCGTACCGTCGCCCGCATCCCGCCCGGCAGCAAATACCTCTCCGACCCCTTCGACCTCAACGTCCCCAGCGCCAGCCCCGACCGGCTGCGGGTCCGCCTCGAAGCGGACAAGCTCCACTACCACACCAGCCAGCCGGACGAAGTCGTCATCGCCGGGCGTGTCGCCGAAGCCGTCGTCTCCCTCGCCGACACCACCTACTACGGCGAAGTCACCGACCTCTCGCCCATCGTCTCCTTCGGCGACAAAGACATCGTCATCAACGGCCACGCCCTCGCGCGGGCCGGCAACACCCCGGTGCCTAATGCCGGCCTCAAGCTCATCCTCAATCAACAAGGCTTCGAGCGCAGCTACAACCTCACCACCGATGCCGGCGGCAACTTCAGCTACACCTTCAAGCCCACCGTCACCGACTCGGGCCTGTTCAAGGTCAGTGCCATCCACCCGGATATCACCGACCGTCCCGACCAGAAAGCCTTCACCATCGACCGGGTGGCGGTCGGCCCCAGCCCCTACGCCCTGACCCAAGCGCGCAACTACCCCTACAGCATCCCCTTCCGCGCCCAAGCCGGCCCCGGCACCTCGGCCACCCACCTGCGCCTGGTGCTGAACCCCGCCAACCAGCCCACCGGCGCCCTCCCGGCCGGCATCAGCCTGCAGCTCCCGGCCCCGGTGAACATCGCCGAACGGCAAAGCATCAACCTCCCGGTCGCCTTCCTCGCGGACAACAGCGCCCAGGCCACCGGCCGCATCCTCTTCGACGTCTATGCCGACGAGCAGCCCAACACCCCGATCGGCCAGGTCACCCTCAACTACAGCCTGCAGGAGCCCCAGCCCAAACTGGTCAGCAGCCCCAGCTTCATCGAGACCGGCCTCGCCCAGGGCGGCAACCAGATCGAATCGATCCAGGTCAAGAACAGCGGCCTGCAAGACGCCCTCGACCTCGCCTTCAGCCTCAGCAACCCCGACGGTAGCCCGGTCCCCGACTGGGTCTCCCTCGCCAGCAATGCCGACGGCACCCTGGCGGTGGGCGACAGCCGCAGCGTAGACATCGCCTTCGCCCCCGCGGCCAGCGTCGCCGAAGGCGTCTATCAATTCCGTCTCAAGGTTGCCGGCAGCAACGTCCCGGCCCAGAGCCTCAACATCTTTGCCTCCATCACCCAGTCCGGCGTCGGCAGCGTCCTCTTCAAAGCCTCCGACATCTACACCGCCACCGTGGACAAGAACGGCCAACTGATCCAAGGCCTGGCCGGCGCCACCATCACCCTGCAGAACGAAGACGTCGCCACCGTCACCCGGCAGATCCGCAGCGACAGCGTCGGCGAAGCCCTGTTCCAGGACATGCCCGCCGGCAACTACATGTACCGGATCAGCGCCAGCAACCACCAGGACGTCGCCGGCCGGCTCCAGATCAAGCCCGGCATCACCCAGAACCAGCCGGTCTTCCTCGACTACAACCTGGTCACCTTCACCTTGAGCGTCACCGAAGTCACCATCCAGGACCGCTACGACATCACCCTCACGCCGACCTTCCAGACCGACATCCCGGCCCCGGTGGTGGTGCTCGCCCCGGCCAGCGTCAACCTGCCCAAGATGGCGGCGGGGGAGGTCTATTACGGCGAACTGACCCTGTCCAACTACGGCCTCGCCCGGGCCAACCACGTCCGGCAGCGGCTGCCCGCCTCGGACGCCTACTTCCGCTATGAATTCCTCGCCCAAGTCCCCGACACCCTGGAAGCCAAGCAACGCCTGACCATCCCCTACCGGGTCGTCGCCCTGCAGTCCCTCGACCAGCCCGCTGGCACGGCCAGCGGCGGCGGCTGCTACAGCTACAGCACCAGCACCGCCATCGACTTCGACTACACCTGCGCCAGCGGCGTCACCGCCAAGGGCAGCGCCGCCACCTACTGGAGCTCCGCCAGCAACAGCACCTGCACCGGCACCAGCGGCGGAGGAGGGGGCATCAGCATCGGCGGCGGCAGCGGCGGCAGCAGTGGCGTCGGCGGCATCGGCGGCTTTGGCGGCGGCAGCAGCGTCGGCGGCGGCTTCACCGAACTCAAGGGCATGCCCCCCTGCATCAAGTGTCTCGGCGAAAAAATCAAGCCGCCCTGCGCCACCTGCGGGGCCAAATAGGAATGTCCTCCATCATGCAGAAACGCCTCACCGCCCCCCTGCGGGCCCTCCTGACCAGGGCCGCCGCCGCCGCTGCGGCCGCCACGCTCACCCTGGGCCTGCTGCTGTTCGCCGCCCCGGCCCAGGCCGGCTTCACCCCGCCCAATGGCGACTGGCGCGAAGAGGTGGAGGAATACCGGGTCAAAGTGCTGGGCGGTTGGATCCGGGTCCAGCGCGATTACGTCTTTGACCGCTGGCAGATCAACGCCCGCTGGAATCCCCTGGGCTTCGAGAAGGACGCCCTCGACGGTAGCATCAAGCGCATCCTCAGAAACGAAGCCGCCTTCGAACAACAGGGTGACGCCTGGGCCTTCGGCAAGCGCGCCCTGATCCGCAAACAAAGCATCACCCTGCTGCCCCCCGGCAGCGGCGAAGGCACCGCCAACGGCAGCCCCGCCGGCGGGCTGGCCCTGCAAAGCGCCCCCGGCTACCGCTGGCTCGACCGGGACGGCAACTGGATCGACTACGACCTCGAAGGCAAGGCCGTCGCCTATGGCGACCGGAACGACCTCCACGTCTGGCTCGAATATGGCCAGACCGGCAGCGCCGACGCCAACCGCATCGTCAAGATCCGCGACCACCACGGCCGCACCGTCCTTACCTATCGCTACAGCGGCGACCAACTGGTCGAAGTCCGCGAAACCAATCTCGACGGCAGTGCCGGCCGCAGCCTCGCCCTCACCTGGAACGGCAACCTCCTGACCCAGGTCAGCGACGTCCTCGGCAACAAGACCGGCTACACCTACGAGAACAACAAGCTCAAGACCGAGACCGACCCCGAAGGCCGGACAAGAACCCTGACCTACGGCCCCACCGGCCGCATCCAGAAGGTCACCGAGCCCGATGGCGGCGAGACCCTCTACCAGTACGACTACGACAAGCTCAAGCGCACCTTCTACCTCAGGGCCGACGGCCCAGCCACTCCAGCCGGCACTCCGGTCGAAGAAACCTGGTTCGACGCCGACGGCCGCCTGATCCGCCGCGACCTGAACGGCAAGACCATCAGTGGCCTGATCCAGGACAGCGCCAACAAGACCCAGACCAGCAGCGACGCCCGGGGGCAGAGCACCGTCACCACCCTCGACGATTACGACAACCCGGTGCGCATCCAGTACCCGGACGGCGCCGAGACCCGCGCCAGCTACTCGCCGATCCACGGCCAGGTCACCGACGAGACCGACGAACTGGGCATCAAGACCCACTACGACTACGACGCCGTCGGCAATCTCCTGAAAAAGACCGAAGCCGTCGGCCTGCCCGAGCAGCGCATCACCGACTACACCCGCGACGCCTATGGCCAGGTGCTGAGCGAAACCAGACGGGGCGGCAGCGTCACCCTGCCCGACGGCAGCAGCGTCAGCATCCCCGATGCCACCCGCAGCAGCCAGTGGGATAGCCGCGGCAATCTCGTCCAGCAGGCCAACGAAGTCGGTGCGGTGCTGGCCACCCGCTACGACGGCGCCGGTCGGCCCCTGACCATCACCGACCCCCTGAACCACGACTGGACCTACGTTTGGGATGCCAAGGGCCGCCTCAGCCGTCTCACCGACCCCCTCAACCACAGCCTCAACCACAGCTACGACAAGGCCGGCAACCGCATCAGCAGCCAGGACGCCGAGGGCCACAGCACCACCTACGGCTACGACGGCAAGAACCGCCTGACCCGCATCACCAATGCCCTGGGCCAGGCCCAGACCCTCGCCTACGACGCCCAGGGCCGCCTCGTCCGGCGCCAGGACGAAACCGGCGCCACGCTCCAAACCCTGACCTACGACCCGGACGGCCGCCTGGCGGCGGATACGGACGGCAACAACAACCTCACCGCCTACACCTATCCGGACAATTCCTCCCTGCCCAGCCAGATCACCTATCCCACCTTCAGCCGCAAGCTCACCTGGGACGCCCGGAACCGCAACAGCCAGACCCAGGACCAGCTCGACTCCAGCACCGCCTACAGCACCACCCAGGCCTACGACAAGCGCGGCAACCTGACCCAGATCACCGACCGCAACGGCAAGCCCACCACGCTCGCCTACGACGCCCTCGGCCGCCTGATCCAGGTCACCGACCCCGCCGGCGGCCTCACCAAATACGCCTACGATCCTTGGGACAACCTCCTCGCCGTCCAGGACCCCAAAGGCAACACCACGAAATACGCCTATGACCTGGCCGGCCGCAGAACCAAAGAGACCCGCCCCCTCGGCGGTAGCCAGACCTGGAGCTACGACCTCGCCGGCAACCTCACCCAGACCCAGGACCCCAAGGGCAACCGCATCAGCTACGTCTATGACGACGCCCGCAGACGGGTAGGGGAGAGCCACCTCCCCGCCGGCCAAACCAGCCCCAGCCGCGGCATCAGCTACCGCTACAACAACGCCAACGCCCTTACCGGCTACGACGACAGCCAGAACGGCCAGCTCGCCAGCAGCGCCAGCTACACCCTCGACGCCCTCAACCGCAAGACCGCCGAGACCATCACAATCAACGGCAAGAGCTACGCCTTCCAAACCGCCTACACCCCCAGCGGCCAACTCGCCCGCCTCACCTGGCCCGACGCCTACAGCGTCCAGTACAGCTACGACCAGAACCAGAACTACGCCGGCCTGACGCTTCCCGAAGGCAGCCTCAGCACCCAGCAACAACGCTGGAACCAGCCGACCCAGACCCTGCTGCCCGGCGGCACCCGGCTCAACCGCGACTACGACCCCCTGATGCGGCTCACCCGCAGCCAGGCCACCAGCGGCGGCGGCGCCGCCCTGATGGACCGCGGCCTCGCCTACGACCCCGAATCCAACATCACCCAGAAGGCC
>DATDMT010000267.1:0-2660 GCA_036518635.1 Rhodocyclaceae bacterium
GGCACCGTAAGGATGTCGGAGAACAGGATGGCGGCGTCCAGGTCGTAGCGGGCCAGCGGCTGCAGCGTCACCTCGCAGGCCAACTGCGGGTTCTTGCACAGTTGCAGGAAGCTGCCGGCACGCTTGCGCGTTTCGCAGTACTCGGGCAGGTAGCGGCCCGCCTGGCGCATCAGCCACAGCGGCGTGCGATCCACGGGTTCGCGCAGCAGTGCGCGCAGGAAGTTGTCGTTCTTGGGGCGGGCCATGGGGGCGCTCCGATAAGCAAAGGCGAGATTTTACGCCTAGGCCGGCCCTTCCACGGCGTCAGCGCAGGCCCAGATCCTTCAGCTTGCGGTACAGATGGGTGCGCTCCAGGCCGGTCTTTTCCGCCAGGCGGGTCATGTTGCCGCCGTCGAGGGCCAGGTGGTATTCGAAATAGATGCGCTCGAAACGCTCCCGCGCCTCGCGCAGGGGCAGTTCCAGCATTTCGGCGGAGATGCCGGCCGCCACCGGGGCACCGCCGCCGGAGGGCACCACCAGGCGGTGCACGTCCTCGGCCTCGATCTCCTCGCCGAGGGCGCCGAGGGCCAGGGACTTCACCGCCGCCTTGAGCTCGGCATAGCCGCCGGGCCAGCCGTGCTGGCGCAGGGCGTTCATCGCCGCGGTGCCGAGGCGGCGTAGGGGCGCCACGCCGGCCTCGATGTCCCGGGTCAGCAGCAGGGTCGCCAGCTCCGGAATCTCGTCGCGCAGCTCGGCCAGGGCCGGGGAACCCAGGCGGCCGGGGAAGACCCGCGCCATCAGCACTTCGTCCCAGCCGTGGCTGGCCAGGGCCGTGGCGTCGGCGTCGGTGCCGGCCACCAGGTGCAACTGGTAGCGTTCCAGGCGCTCGGCGGCGAACAGCAGGTTCTTCTGTTGCAGGCGGTTCAGCCGCGCCAGTTCCTCGGCGTAGAGCACGCCGCCCTTGGCGGCTTCCAGGGCTTCGACGGTGATCGGGTTGGAATCCACGGCCAGGTCGATCCAGGGCTTGCCCGGTGCGTGCAGGGTGCGGGCCGCCAGTTCGACGATGCCGCCCGGCGCCGAGCGCAGCAGCATCGCGCGGCTGCCGGCGGCCACCTGCTCCAGGCGCTTTTTCAGGTCCTTGAAGGGCGCCGAGCGGGGGAAGGCCGCCAGGGACAACTCCGCCACCGGCCGCCGGCCCTTGTCCAGGGCCTGCTTCACCGCGGAGAGCAGCTTCTGCATGCCAATAGGTTTTTCGAGAAAGTCCAGGGCGCCGATCCGCGTCGCTTCCACCGCAGTTTCGATGGTGGCGTGGCCCGACATCATCACCACCGGCATGGTTAGCTGGCCGTTGCCGGCCCATTCCTTGAGCAGGGTGACGCCGTCGGTATCCGGCATCCAGATGTCCAGCAGCACCAGGTCGGGCCGCTCCGCGTCCCGCGCCAGCCGGGCGCTGGCGGCGTTTTCCGCCTGGCGCACGTCGTGTCCCTCGTCGCGCAGGATTTCCGTCAGCAGTTCGCGGATGCCCACTTCGTCATCGACCACCAGAATCTTTGCCATTCCCGATACCTCAGTTTGCTGCGAGCGGCAGGCGGATCGACACTTCCGCGCCGCCGGCCTCCAGGTTGGCGAGGCGTACCTCGCCGTGATGTTCGTCTACGATTTTTTTCACGATGGCCAGGCCCAGGCCGGTGCCCTTGGTCTTGGTCGTCACATAGGGCTCGAAGGCCCGCGCCAGGGTGGACGGCGGGAAGCCGCTACCGTTGTCGGCCACGGCGAAGAAGGCGCGCTGGCCGTCGCTGCCGGTGACGATCCGCACCTGCGGCGCTTCGCGCTCGGCCAGGGCATCTTCGGCGTTGTTCAACAGATTGTGGATCACCTGGCGCAACTGGCCGGCATCGGCCCGCACCGGCGGCAGCTCAGGCGCCAGCACGGTGCTGATACGCGCCCGGTTGCTCTGGTAGAGGTCGAGCACCTCGCCGATCAGCGCGTTGAGATCGACGGCGGCGAGCACCGGCGGCGGCAGGCGGGCATAGTCGCGGAAATCGTTGACCATGTTCTTCATCGCCTCGACCTGGTTGACGATGGTGCGGGTGGAGCGTTGCAGCACTTCGCGGCTGTCGGCATCCAGCTTGTCCGCCAGCTTGATCTGCAGGCGCTCGGCGGAGAGCTGGATCGGCGTCAGCGGATTCTTGATCTCGTGGGCCAGGCGCCGCGCCACCTCGCCCCAGGCGGCGGAGCGCTGGGCCGAGATCACCTGGCTGATGTCGTCGAACACCACCACGTAGCCGCCGTTGCCGGGCAGGGTCGAGCCGCGCACCAGTAGGGTCTTCGGCGCCACGCCGTCCTCCAGCTCCAGTTCCCGCTGCCACTCGGCGCCGCGGCTGCCGAAGCCTTCCACCACCGCCTCGGCCAAGGCGCCATGGCGCGGCCATTGCGCCAGCGGCAGGGTTTCGAAACCGCCCAGGGTGTCTTCCAGGATGCCCATCGCGCCCCGATTGGCGGCGCGCAGATGGAAGCCGGCATCGAAGGCCAGCACCCCGGCGGAGAGGTTGGCCAGCACGCTTTCCAGGTAGGCGCGGGCGGTTTCCAGTTCGCCGCGATGGCGCTCGGTTTCCTGGCGGGCGTCGCCCAACTGACGGGTCATCTGGTTGAAGGAGCGGGTCAGCACGCCCAGTTCGTCC
>DATDMT010000268.1:0-7128 GCA_036518635.1 Rhodocyclaceae bacterium
TGAAATCGAACATCGGCCCCCAGGCGATTTCCCAGACGTGGCCGTCGAGGTCGGCGAAATAGCCGGAATAGCCGCCCCAGAAGGTGTCCGCGGCCTCCTTCAGCACCGTCGCGCCAGCGGCGCGGGCGCGCTCGATGACGGCGGCGACGTCGTCGCGATGGCGGGTGTTGTGGGCCAGGGTGATGCTGCCCGGGGCCGGCGGCAGCACCGGGCGAGCCGGATCGATGTCGCGCGCCAGATCGGCCAGTGGGTACAGGCCGAGCCAGACGCCGGGCAATTCGACGAAGGTGACACCGGGGTTGCTGGTGTTCGGCGCCAGGGCCAGCACCTGCCGGTAGAACTCGGTGGCGCGCTCCAGGTTGGCGACGCCGAGGGTGATCATCGACATGCGGGGAATTTGCATCGCTTACGCCTCCTGTCCGTAGGCGGCCACCAGGGCCGCCATTGCCAACGCGTCGGCATCGCCCTGGGCTTCCAGCCCGGCCACGACGCCGCGGCGGTTTTCCGCGCCCTGGTTCTGGCTGGTCTTCCATTTGCCGGTAAGTTCGCCGATTTCCAGCTCGATCCCCACCACCGCCTGAAGCATGCGCGCCAAGTAGTCGGCCGGAGCATCGGCAAGCGCCCAGGGCTGGTCGAAGCGGGCCTCCTGGCCGGCGGTCAGCGCCGCGAGATGAACCCGTAGCCAGTCCGGGTCGTCATGGACGCGCAGGGTGCAGCGGGCATGGACCACGACGTAGTTCCAGGTGGGCACCACCCGGCCATGCTCGCGCTTGCTGGGATACCAGGAAGGGGTGATATAGGTCTCGGGACCATGGAAGATGGCCAGAACCTCGCCGGCACCGCCCTGCCAGAAGGGGTTGGCCCGCGCCGCATGGCCGCGCAGAACGCCGAGCGGCCCCTCGTCGGGGCTCAAATGCAGCGGCAGGTGATTGGCCTCGATCCGGCCGTCGATCTGGCTGATCAGGGTGGCCAGGGGCCGTGCCTGCATCAATGGATGCAGGACATCGCGGCGGGTTTCGGCAAAGTGGGCGGGCAGGTACATGGCGCATGGCACGGACAGGACAATGCGCCGAGCTTACGCAGCGGGCATGGTCCTGTCCACGGCGGCTGCGCCGCCCCAGGCGTCAGGTCGCGGCCAGGGCCTGCTCCAGGTCGGCGATCAGGTCGTCGATGTGCTCGATGCCGATCGACAGGCGCACCGTGTCCTCGGTGACGCCGGCCTTGACCATCTCCTCCGGCGACAACTGGCGGTGGGTGGTGGAGGCCGGATGGCAGGCCAGGGACTTGGCATCGCCGATGTTCACCAGGCGGGTGAACAACTGCAGCGCGTCCTGGAAGCGGGCGCCGCCGGCGCTGCCGCCCTCGACGCCGAAGGTGAGGATGCCGGAAGGCTTGCCGCCCAGGTACTTCTGCGCCAACACGTGGTCGCGATGGTCCGGCAAACCGGCGTAGTTCACCCACTTCACCTTCTGGTGGCCCTGCAGGTAGGTGGCGATCTTGATGGTGTTGTCGGTGATCCGGTCCATCCGCAGGGCCAGGGTCTCGACCCCCTGCAGGATCAGGAAGGCGTTGAAGGGGCTGATCGCCGCGCCCATATTGCGCAGCGGCACGACGCGGGCGCGGCCGATGAAGGCGGCGGCGCCGAGGGCCTCGGTGTACACCACGCCGTGGTACGACACGTCGGGCTCGTTCAGGCGCTTGAAGCGTTCCTTGTGCTCGGCCCAGGGGAACTTGCCGCTATCGACGATGATGCCGCCGATGCTGTTGCCGTGGCCGCCCAGGTACTTGGTCAGCGAGTGCACCACGATGTCCGCGCCGTGCTCGATCGGCCGGCACAGATAGGGCGAGGGCACGGTGTTGTCCACGATTAGCGGGATACCGTGACGATGGGCGATGGCCGCCAGGGCGGCGATATCGGTGATGTTGCCGAGGGGATTGCCGATGGTCTCGGCATACAGCGCCTTGGTCTTGTGGTCGATCAGGTTCTCGAAGGAGGCCGGATTGCGGTGGTCGGCGAAACGCACCTGGATGCCGAACTGCGGCAGGGTGTGGGCGAACAGGTTGTAGGTGCCGCCGTACAGGGTGGCCGCCGAGACGATGTTGTCGCCGGCTTCGGCAATGGTCTGGATGGCATAGGTAATCGCCGCCTGGCCCGAGGCCAGGGCGAGGCCGGCGATGCCGCCTTCCAGCTCGGCGACGCGCTTTTCCAGCACGTCCTGGGTGGGATTCATGATCCGCGTGTAGATGTTGCCCTGGACCTTGAGGTCGAACAGGTCGGCGCCGTGCTGGGTGTTGTCGAAGGCGTAGGACGTGGTCTGGTAGATCGGCACCGCCACCGCCTTGGTGGTGGGATCGGGCGAATAGCCGCCGTGGACGGCGATGGTTTCCAGCTTCATGGGTTCTCCTCCTGAATCTCTTCCTTTTGGAGCCGGCAGTATAGCCACCTCCCGGATAGGGCTAAAGAAGGAGTACAGATAAGCATTCCAGTGAAATAAATCACGCCATCCGGATATGTCCTAAGACCTATTACTAAAGTTAGATTCAAATTCCTTTTATTCCACTACAATGGAATTCAAGCGCTGTAAAACGCCAGCAGAGGAGGAGCATTGTGGTTGCGGGAACACCCCCCCCGGTCAAACCAGGCCCCAGTGTGCGTATCGGCAGCAGCCGATTGCTCGATCCGGCCCTGGCCGCCGCGGAACTGGCGAACGCGCTGTACCAGCCGCAAGCGGGTTTGGTGGTGGTTTTCGCCGCCTGCAATTTCGATCTGGATGTACTCGGCCCCCGTCTGCGCGAGGCCTTCGGCGACACCCCGCTGATCGGCTGCACCACCTCCGGCAACATCGGCCCTGAGGGCTACCAGGACCAGGGACTGACCGGCTTCAGCCTCGCCGCCGCCGATCTGGATTTCGAGCTGGCCCTGCTTGAGAACATCGGCAGCGTGCCGCAGCGCGACGCCACCGCCTTCGCCCACGCCCTGCGCGACCGACTGTTCACCCACCGCCCCGGCGTGAGCCCGGAGCGCTGTTTCGGCTTCATGTTGATCGACGGCCTCTGCGGCCGTGAGGAAAGCATTGCCCGTGCCTTCCACGACGGCCTCGGCGGCCTGTCCCTGGCCGGCGGCTCGGCGGGCGACGACCTGGCTTTTCGCGAAACCCGGGTGCTGTTCCAGGGCCGCTTCGTCAGCGATGCGGCAGTGCTGCTGGTGGCCACCACGCCCCATCCCTTCAGCGTGTTCAAGACCCAGCACTTCGTCCCCGAGGACGAGCGCATGGTGGTCACCGGCGCGATTCCCGAACGGCGCATCGTCACCGAGATCAACGGCCTGCCGGCCGCCGTCGAATATGCCCGCATCGTCGGCCTCGACCCGACCACCCTCGGCCCCCAGGCCTTTGCCGCCCACCCGGTGGTGGTGCGGATCGGCAATGCCGACTTCGTCCGTTCGATCCAGCAGTTGAACGAAGACGGCACCCTGACCTTCTTCTGCGCCATCGACCGCGGCATCGTGCTGAAGACCGTGCTCGGCAAGGACATGCTGACCAATCTCGACGAGACCCTGCGGCAGGTCAAAGAGGCAATCGGCCCGCCGGCCCTGATCATCGGCTGCGACTGCATCCTGCGCCAGCTCGAGTGCCGCGAGCGCGGCCTGCTGGGCACCGTCGGCGATCGCCTGCGGGCGGATCACGTGGTCGGCTTCAGCACCTTCGGCGAGCAGTTCCGCGGCATGCACATCAACCAGACCTTCACCGGCATCGCCCTGGGAGGTGGCAATCCGTGACCCGCATGCTGGACATCCGCGGCGACGGCGACGATCGGGAGTGTCTGAAGGGCGAGATCGAGCGCCGCGACAAGATCATCGACGCCCTGATGTACCAGGTCGAGCACGCCCTGAACGCCCAGGACACGGACTACGGCCTGCTGCAGACCACCTTCCTGCTGGAAGACCAGGTACGCCAGCGTACCGAGGAGCTGATCGCCACCCTCAACACCCTGAGCGAAGTCACCACCGAGGCAGCGGATGCCCGCCATCGCCTGGAAGCGGCGGTGGAGAGCATTTCCGAAGGCTTCGCGCTGTTCGACGAAGACGATCGAATCCTGCTCTGCAACGAGGCCTTCTGCCGAATCTGGGGCATCGCCGAGAACGCCAAAGGCCAATTCACCGAGCTGCTGCGGGAAGCAGCAAGCCGCGGCTGGCTCGGCGGCGTGCCGGCGGAGGATTTTTTCGAGCGGCTGACCGCCATCCGCCGCGGCGATGACGCCGGCGTCATCACCCTACCCGGCGGCCAATCCCTGCAAATCCGCGAGCGGCGCACGCCGGAAGGGACGACGGTCGGCATCTACACCGACGTCACCGACCTCAAGGCCGAGGAGGCGCGGGTGCGCCAGCAGGCCCTGGCGCGCAAATCCGAATTGCTGCAATCCACCCTCGACACCATCGCCCAGGGCATTGCCGTGTTTAGCGCCGGTGCCGAGCTGGTGGCCTGGAACCGGCGATTCTTCAGTCTCAACCAACTGCCCGACGGCCTGGCGCGGATCGGCGCCCGCCTCAGCGAATTCCTCGCCGAGGATGCCGCCCTGGTGGACCCGCTGCGCCTCCACGGCGGCCACCTGACGCCGGACAACACCCCGCCCTACGAGCGCACCCTGGCCAGCGGCGCGGTGCTGGAAGTGAACCGCTTCGCCATGCCCGACGGCGGCTTCGTCATCACCGCCAGCGACATCACCCGGCGCAAGGAAAGCGAACGCCGCATCGGCGACCTGCTGCGCCAGCAGCGGGCGATCTTCGAGAACGCCCACGTCGGCATCGTGCTGATCCGCGAGCGCACCATCCTCGACGCCAATCCGCGCATGGCAGAAATGTTCGGCTATACCTCCACCGGCAACATGATCGGCCGGCTGACCGAATTCCTCTTCCCGACGCCGGAGGATTTCCGCCAGGCCGGCGAACGGGTCTATCGCGAGCTGGGCGACAAGGGCTACTGCGACGAATACCGGCAGATGAAGCGCAGCGACGGCAAGCTGATGTGGATACACCTCACCGGCCGCCCCCTTGACCCGGCAGCGCCCGACCAGGGCTCGATCTGGGTCTATTCCGACGTCACCCGCCTGCGCGAACAGCAACAGCAACTGGAGCTGGCGCAGACGGTGTTCAACAACAGCAACGAGGCGCTGCTGGTGACCGACGCCGACAACTGCATCCAGAGCGTGAACACCGCCTTCACCGCGATCACCGGCTACCAGCCGGAGGAAGTGATCGGCCTAACGCCTTCGATCCTCAAGTCCGGCTACCACGACGAGGAGTTCTACAGCGAGATGTGGAGCAAGTTGCTGGCCGAGGACCGCTGGGACGGCGAGTTGTTCGACCGGCACAAGAGCGGCCGCATCTATCCGAAGTGGCTGACCATCCGCGTGGTGCGCAACGACGCCGGCGGCATTGCCCATTTCGTCGCCGCCTTCAGCGACATCAGCGCACGCAAGGCCGCCGAGGAACGGGTGCAGTACATGGCCCACCACGACGCCCTGACCGGCCTGCCGAACCGGATGCTGCTGCAGGACCGCTTCGAGCAGATGAAAAAGCGGGTGGCCCGCGAAGGCCAGTCGATGGGCATGTACTTCCTCGACCTGGACCACTTCAAGCGCATCAACGACACCCTTGGCCACGCCGTCGGCGATGAGTTGCTGGTGGCGGTGACCCAGCGCCTGAGGGGCTGTCTGCGCGAGAGCGACACCATCAGCCGCCTCGGCGGCGACGAATTCATCATCCTCGCCGAAGGCGGCGATACGCCGCGCCACTTCGGCAACCTGGCGAGCAAGATTCTCCAGGCCCTCGATGACCCCTTCGACATCGGCGGCCACCTGCTGACCGCCACCAGTTCCATCGGTGTGGCGATCGCGCCGGGTGACGGCCAGGATTTCGACACCCTGATGAAGAAGGCCGACATCGCCCTGTACCACGCCAAGGATTCCGGGCGCGGCACCTTCAGTTTTTTCGATGCGCGGATGAACCGGGACTCCGCCGAGCGCCTGACCCTGACCTCGAGCCTACGCAAGGCCCTCAGCCGACACGAGATGCGCTTGGTGTACCAGCCCCAGTACGCCCTCGACAGCGCCCGCATGACCGGCGTCGAAGCCCTGCTGCGCTGGCGTTCCGAGCTGCACGGCGACGTGCCGCCGGACCGTTTCATCCCGATCGCCGAGGAGACCGGCCTGATCCTGCCGGTGGGCGAATGGGTGATGCACGAGGCCTGCCGCCAGGCGCGGGAATGGAACGACCAGGGCCAGCCGATCCGCATGGCGGTGAATGTCTCCGGGGTGCAGATCTACCGCGACGATTTTTCCCGCACCCTGCTCTCGGTGCTGCGCGACACCCGGGTGGACCCGTCGCAGGTCGAGCTGGAGCTGACCGAATCCACCCTGATGGAGGACTCCGAGGCCTTCAACGAGGTGATCGCCTTCATCAAGACCCTGGGCATGTCAGTGGCCATCGACGACTTCGGCACCGGCTACTCCAGCCTCGCCTATTTGAAGCGTTTCCACGTCAGCAAGTTGAAGGTGGACCGCTCCTTCGTCACCGACATCTGCCGCGACGACGAGGACCGGGCCATCGCCGAGGCCATCGTCCGCATGGGCCAATCGCTGAAGCTGAAGGTGATCGCCGAGGGCGTGGAGACCCGCGAGCAACTGGACTTCCTCGCCACCATCGGCTGCCACGAAGGCCAGGGCTATTTCCTCAGCCGCCCGGTGGAAGCCGAGGCCCTGGTTGCCATGCGCCGCTACCCGCCTGTCTTCCCCAGCGCGCCGACGACCGGCGCCCGCTCCGACTACACCGCCGACCCGACCTGCTGAGCGGCTGCGGAGCAGGCGGTTGACGTAAGCTCGGCGTAAGCCCTTCCCCTCGCAACCCGTGCATAATTCAAAATTCAAATTGCGCGGCTTCATCCAAAACCCTCCGGAGGCAGCATGAGCTTCAAGGCGTTCTTGATCGAACAGCAGGACGGCAAGGTTCAATCCGGCTTCACTACCCTGGAGCCGGACCAGCTCGACCCGGGCGCGGTCACCATCCGCGTCCAGTGGTCGGGCATCAACTACAAGGATGCCCTGGCCGCCACCGGCGCCGGCAAGATCATC
>DATDMT010000269.1:0-4302 GCA_036518635.1 Rhodocyclaceae bacterium
CTGCCCACCGCCCGCCGCGGCTACGATCATTTCGGATAAACCCATGGCCAAACTCCCTCCGCCCCCCGTCAAGTTCCTTTTCTCCGACCCGGCCCATTTCATCGCCTGCGGCTGCGGCAGCGGTCTTTCGGTGTTCGCTCCGGGCACGGCTGGGACGGCCTTCGCCTGGGCCGCCTATCCGCTGATGCGAATCATCTTCCCCGGCGACCTGATGTTCGCCCTGGCCCTACTGGTGCTGTTCGTGCTGGGCGTGATCGTTTGCGACATCACCGGCCGCCACCTGGGCGTGGCCGACCATGGCGCCATCGTCTGGGACGAGATCGTGCCCTTCTGGGGGGTGCTGCTGTTCCTGCCGCCGGCCCTGCTGCCCTCGCCCCACGGCTGGTACTTCTCCTGGGGGGCGCTGGCCTGGCAGGGCGTCGCTTTCCTGCTGTTCCGCTTTTTCGACATCGTCAAACCGCCGCCCGCCAACTGGTTCGACAACAACATCAAGAACGGCTTCGGGGTGATGATGGACGACTTCTTCGCCGCCGCCTACACGGTACTGGCCCTGGCCGTGCTGCGCCGCTTCCTGCTGTGATGGATGCTGAGTTAGCCCGCCTCTCCACCGCCGTCGGCGCCGCACTGAAGGCCGCGGGGCTGACCCTGGCCACCGCCGAATCCTGCACCGGCGGCTGGGTGGCCCAGGTGGTGACCCATACTGCCGGCAGTTCGGACTGGTTCGAGCGGGGTTTCGTCACCTATTCGAACGAGGCCAAAAGCGAGCAACTGGGGGTCAGCCCCCGCCTGATCGAGGCCAATGGCGCCGTCAGCCTGGAATGCGCCCGCGCCATGGCCGAAGGGGCGCTCCGCCATTCCCGCGCCTCGGCAGCCCTGTCCATCACCGGCATCGCCGGCCCCAGCGGCGGCTCGGCGGAAAAGCCGGTGGGCCTGGTCTGCTTCGCCTGGTGCATCGGCGACGGCCCTACCCGCAGCGAAAAACGCCGCTTCGGCGGCGACCGGGAAATGGTGCGCCGCCAGGCACTGATCCACGCCCTGGAAAAGCTGCTCGAATTCATCGCGAAGCGCTGATACCAGCAAGCCCTGTGCCATAATCGGCCAAAGAGCAAATCGCGTTTCGCCCCTATCACTTTAGGAAGGACTTCCCCCATGGACGACAACAAGGCCAAAGCCCTGCAAGCCGCGCTGGCGCAGATCGAAAAGCAGTTCGGCAAGGGGTCCATCATGAAGATGGGCGAAGGCCAGATCGAGAACGATCTCCAGGTGATTTCCACCGGCTCCCTCGGCCTCGACATCGCCCTCGGCGTCGGCGGCCTGCCCAAGGGCCGGGTGGTCGAAGTCTATGGTCCCGAATCCTCCGGCAAGACCACCCTCTGTCTTCAGGTAGTGGCCGAGATGCAAAAGGCCGGCGGCGTGGCGGCCTATATCGACGCGGAAAACGCCCTCGACCCGGTCTATGCCGGCAAGCTGGGGGTGAATGTTCCCGACCTGCTGATCTCCCAGCCGGATACCGGCGAACAGGGTCTGGAAATCGCCGACATGCTGGTCCGTTCCGGCGGCGTGGACGTGATCGTCATCGACTCCGTCGCTGCCCTGGTGCCGAAGGCCGAAATCGAAGGCGAGATGGGCGACCAACTGCCCGGCCTGCAGGCCCGCCTGATGTCCCAGGCCCTGCGCAAGCTGACCGGCAACATCAAGCGCACCAACACCCTGGTGATTTTCATCAACCAGATTCGGATGAAGATCGGCGTGATGTTCGGCAACCCGGAAACCACCACCGGTGGCAACGCGCTGAAGTTCTACGCCTCGGTCCGGATGGACATCCGCCGCACCGGCTCGATCAAGAAGGGCGACGAGGTGATCGGCAACGAGACCCGCGTCAAGGTGGTCAAGAACAAGGTGGCGCCGCCCTTCCGCGAAGCCCATTTCGACATCCTCTACGGCGAAGGCATTTCCCGCGAAGGCGAGATCGTCGAGCTCGGCGTCGAACACAAGATCGTCGAGAAGTCCGGTGCCTGGTATGCCTACCAAGGCAACAAGATCGGCCAGGGCAAGGACAACGCCCGCGACTACCTGAAGGAACACCCGGAAGTCGCCGCGGAGATCGAGAACAAGGTGCGCGCCGCCCTGGGTGTCGCCGCACTGCCCGCCGGTACTGCCGCCGCCGCGTGAGCGATCTCAAAGCGCGGGCCATCCGCCTCCTGGCGCGGCGCGAACACAGTCGCGCCGAACTGGCCCGCAAGCTCTCTCCCCACGGCACCCCCGAGGAAATCGAATCAGTGCTCGCCGATCTGCAAAGCAGCCAACTCCAGTCTGACGCCCGTTTTGCCGAGGCCTACGTACGCGGCCACGGCGAGCGCTTCGGCGCCGCCAAGCTGCGCCAGACCCTGCGCGCCAAAGGCATCGCCAGCGAGCTGGTGGAAGCCGAGTTGCGCGGTGAGGATTTGCCGGACGAGCTGGAGCGGGCGCGGGCGGTATGGGCCCGCAAGTTCGCCGCACCCGCCGTCGACGCCCGCGAATGGGCGCGCCAGGCGCGCTTCCTGCAGTCCCGCGGCTTTTCTGTCGAGATCATCCGTCGCCTGCTGAAGGACATCGAGGCATGAGCGCCGAGACCCGTCCCGCAGCGGTGTTGACCGCCACCAACCTGCGCAAGAAGTACAAGTCGCGGACGGTGGTGAAGGACGTCTCCTTTGACGTCGGCGCCGGCGAAGTGGTCGGCCTGCTGGGCCCCAACGGCGCCGGCAAGACCACCTGTTTCTACATGATCGTCGGCCTGGTGGCCGCCGACGGTGGCGAAATCCAGATCAAGGAAGAGGGCGGCGACACCCGCCTGACCCACCTGCCGATCCACAGCCGCGCCCACCTCGGCCTCTCCTACCTGCCGCAGGAAAACTCGGTGTTCCGCAAGCTCACCGTGGAGCAGAACATCCGCGCCGTGCTGGAGCTGCAGGACCTCGACGAGCAGCAGATCGAGGGCCGCCTCGACGGCCTGCTGCAGGAATTGCACATCACCCACATCCAGGACAGCCCGGCTATCGCCCTTTCCGGCGGCGAGCGGCGCCGCGTCGAAATCGCCCGCGCCCTGGCCAGCGAGCCGCGCTTCATCCTGCTCGACGAACCTTTCGCCGGCGTGGACCCGATCGCCGTGCTGGACATCCAGAAAATTATCGGTTTCCTCAAGGAGCGCGGCATCGGCGTGCTGATCACCGATCACAACGTGCGCGAAACCCTGGGCATCTGCGATCACGCGACCATCATCAACGAAGGCGAGGTGCTTGCCTCTGGTCGCCCCGAGGAAATCGTCCATAATGAAAGCGTGCGCCGGGTATATCTGGGTGAGCATTTCCGGATGTAGCCGCCGCAAAAAAACATGAAACAAACGCTCCAGCTCAAACTCTCCCAGCATCTGGCACTGACGCCTCAGCTTCAGCAGTCGATTCGGCTGTTGCAACTGTCGACGCTGGAACTCAACCAGGAAATCGAAACCTTCCTGCAGGACAACCCGCTGCTGGAACGGGAAGACATCGGCGAAGAGCCCCCCGCCTACCTGCCCAATGCCGACACCCTGCAGACGGTGCAGACCAGCAGCACCAACAACGAGTCCGAGAGCGACAATTCGGCGCCCGATCCGGCCGACCTGAACTGGGGCAGCGAATATGCCTCCGCCGGCACCGGCAATCGCGATCCGAACGACGAGAACGATGCCGACGCCGGCGAGATTCAGGCGGCGGCCACCGGCCTGCGCGAACATCTGGTGGCCCAGTTGGCGATGACCCAGATGCCGGAGCGGGACCGGGCCCTGGTCGAGTTCCTGATCGAGGCCCTGGACGACGACGGCTATCTCGGCCAGCCCCTGGCGGAACTGCTCGACGTGCTGCCCGAAGAACTCGGCGACGATCCGGAGGAACTGCTGGAGGAACTGCAGATCGCCCTGCGCCACCTGCAGAATTTCGACCCGGTGGGCATCGGCGCGCGCAGCCCGGCCGAATGCCTGGAGCTGCAGTTGCGGGCGATGAAGGATTGCCCGGCCAGGCCGCTGGCGATGGCCATCGTGCACGACCACCTGGACAAGCTGGCGGCCCGCGATTTCCCGCGCATCAAGAAGGCCCTGGACTGCGACGACGAAGCCCTGCGCGCCGCCCACGCCTTGATCAAGTCGCTGAACCCGCGACCCGGCGCCCAGTACTCCAACTCCGACACGCGCTACATCATTCCCGACGTCTCGGTGCGCAAGCTGCGCGGCCGCTGGACCGTCAGCCTCAACGGCGAAGCCATGCCGCGGCTGCGGATCAACCGGCTGTA
>DATDMT010000270.1:0-15082 GCA_036518635.1 Rhodocyclaceae bacterium
TGCATCGCCAACCGCAGGCTGCCACGGCTCGGCGCCCTCCTCCGGCAGGTCGAGCACCTCGATGCCCGGGCAAGCAGCGCTCAGGGCCGCCAGCTCGGCGCGCAGTTGAATGTCATCCCGCTCCTTCAGTTCCAGCGGACCATGCAGCAGCCAGCCCAGGGGCGAGCGTTCGGCGCCGTCGATACCGCCCCAGGCCAGCACGCAGCGGTGCTTGGCGCGGGTCAGCGCCACATAGGCCAGACGTAGCTGCTCCTGCTCGCGCTCCTCGTCGGCCCAGGCGCGATATTCGTCTTGCCGGGCGCTGCCGAAATCCAGCGCACCGTGGCCGCTGTCTTCCTGGTCGTGGAAAGCCAGCGGGCCGGTCCTGCGCTTGGGCCTGGCGCCGTCCCACAGCCAGGGGCAATAGACGATTGGATATTCGAGGCCCTTGGAGCCGTGGATGGTGACGATGCGCACCAATTGCTCGTCGCTCTCCAGGCGCAGCAGCTTGGCCTCGCCGTCGATCAACTCGCTGTCGCCCTCGCCGCGCCGGCTGTCCGCCAGGTGCTTGGCCAGGCCGTCCACGCTTAGGCCTTCGTCATGAGCCAGTTGCTGCAGCAGTTCCGACAGGTGTTGCAGATTGGTCATCCGCCGCTCGCCGTCGGGCCGCAGCAGCAGGCGCTCGGCCACCCGCTGTTGGGCCAGCAGTGCATGCCACATGACGACGAAGCCGCGCTCGCGGCAGAGCTGGTGCCATTCGTGGAAGCGCTGGGACAGCGCATCCCAGGCCGCGGCGTCGCCGTCCAGGCGATGGATGTCGGCGCCGCGCAGTCCCAGCAGATCGGTCACCAGGGCCGCCTTCACCAGGCCGCTGCGGCCCGGCTCGGCCACCGCCAGCAGCAGGCGCTCCACCTCCAGGGCCTCGCGGCTGTCGAAGACACTGTCCTGGCCGTAGCGCACGCTGGCGACCCCCAGTTCCGCCAAGGCGTTACGCATCAAGCGGCCCTGGGCGTGGCTCTTGACCAGCACAGCAATGTCGCCGCCGGCCAAGGGCCGCGTGCCGATGTTCGCCCGGCCCTGGTCGGCCAGGCGCAGCAGGCGCGCGATGTCGGCGGCCACGGCGGCGGCAATGCGCTGATTCGCCACACCGCGCGGGATCGCCTTGGGCTTGCCCTTGGCATCGACCTCGCTGCGCTCGAGGAACCACAGGCTCAGGGGCCGCGCTTCCACCTCCTCGATCCGCAGCGGCGCCGGCGGCTGGGGCGAAGCCGCCACCGGCGCGAAATCCAAACCCTCGAAACGGAAGGCCTGATCGCGCCGCTCGAAGATGCTGTTCACCGCCGCCACCAGGCCCGGCACCGAACGCCGGTTGGTGCTCAAGGCCCAATGCTCGGCGGCCTGCTGGCGCGCCTCCAGATAGGCATGCAGGTCGGCGCCGCGAAAGCTGTAGATGGCCTGCTTCGGATCGCCGACGAAGAACAGCGGCAGGCCGCCACGATGGAACACCCGCTCGAAGATCTCGTATTGCACCGGATCGGTGTCCTGGAATTCGTCGATCAGCGCCGCGCCGTAACGCTCCTGCAGCCGCTCGGCCAGGCGCGGCCCACCATCGCCCCGCAGAGCCGCGGCGAGGCGGGTCAGCAGATCGTCGAAGCCGAGCCGGCCGAGTTGCGCCTTGCGCCGCGCCAGAGCCTCCTCGCAGGCGTCCAGGGCCGTGGCCAGCAGGTGGCCGAGGCGCCGCTCGAGGGCGGTGTTCAGATCGTCGATGGCGGCCAGCAGGTCCTGCATCCGGCCGAACAAGGGGTCCTCAGGCGTGCCGGCAGCCGCCTTGGTGGTGGCTTTTTTCAGGGCCGCTTCGGAGAATTTTTTCAGGCCCTCCGGCGCGGTGCGCAGCTCGCCGCCGCTGGCGAACCAGGCGTCCACCGCCTGGGCCGCCCGGGCGATCTGCTCGGGCTTGTGGCTGACGGCACTGAGTCCCTTCCAGCCGCACAGCATGGCGGTTAGGCCCTGCCCGTCGCGCTGCCAAACCGGCGCCAGCGCGTCGCGCTGGGCGACGAAGGCCGCTTCCGCATCCGGGTTCGGCGCCTCCGGCAACAGGCGCTTCAGGTAGGGCTTGCCGAAGTGGCCGCGCAGGGCCTGCACCAGGCCGAAGGGGCCGTTCAAACGCGCCACCAGCCAGCGCGCCCAGAAGGCATCGGCAAGCGCCATCTGCTTGCGCCAGAAATCCTCGGCGATGGCCTGCAGCAACGCCGTCTCATCGCCCACCAGGGTGGTCTCGAAATCCTCGCCGCTCTCGAAGGCGCGCTCTTCCAGGGCCCGCTGGCAAAAGCCGTGAATGGTATGGATCGCGGCCAGGTCGAAGCTCTCGATGGCCAGGGTCAAGAGCGCCTCGGCCCGGGCCGGCTCGATGCGTCGGCGCAGTTCGGCCAGCACCGGGTCATTCTGGTCCTCGCCGCCGGCGAAGGCGCTGCGGGCGGCGATCAGCCGGGCGCGGATGCGATCCCGCAGCTCGGCGGTGGCCGCGGTCGTGTAGGTCACCACCAGCAAGCGCTCCACCGGCAGCCCGGCCTCCACCACCAGACGCAGATAGAGGGCGGCGATGCTCCAGGTCTTGCCGGTGCCGGCGCTGGCCTCGATGGCCTGGGTACCGGTCAGGGGCGCGCGGGGAGCGTCGAGGGGAATTGGATGCATTTTCAGGAGGAGCGCAAGGCCGGACTCCGGGATGACGCCAGGGACAGCGAATTCGCCAAAAGCCCTCCGGCAGCCGGAATCGGCAAGCCCGGATGATAGCCATTTCGCCCAGTCGACGGTGTCAAAGCAGGCCTTCCCACGGCCTCAATTTCTGGAAGCAATGCGCAATCTTTTCCATCGCTGGGAATACGACTGGGGAACCTACCCAGAACCGGACACCACCGCCCTGCCCGGATTCATTGCCCAGGCAAAACCCCATGAAGCCCGCAAACCGTGCATACGCAGGTAATCCCGGGGTGCAGCGGCGACGGATGCCCAGCGATATAAGGAAAGTCTAAATAATGATTCACGCATGTATGCCCAAATCATTCCACCTAGTCAAACGGGGCATACCTCTTGCGTGTACACCCCAGAAAACATTGAAGATTTCCACAATTACCGAGCGCAAAACCAAATGAATTTCTGCAACCTACGCATCATCGGAAAGATCAGCGCCATCCTGACCATCTGCGCCATCGGCATGCTGGCCGGACTGATCCTACTGTTGCTGCATACCCGCAGCGAGATGTATGAAGCCAAGGCGCTGGAAGCCCGTGAATTCGTGCGCCAAGCCATGGCGGTGCTCCAGGTCAATCAGCGCCTGGCGCAGGAGGGGAAAATTCCCGAGGCCGAGGCGAAGCAGCGGGCCATTGATGTCATTGCCCAGATGCGCCATGGCGACAACGACTACTTCTGGCTGCAGGACGCCCAGGCCCATGTTGTCATGCATCCGATCAAGCCCGAATTGAATGGCAAGGACATGTCGGATTTCAAGGACCCTTCCGGGCAAAAAATCTTTGTCGAATTTGCGCGCCTGGCGGGTCAGCCCTCCGGCGGCGATCTCTCCTACGTCTGGCCCAAGCCGGGCAAGAGCGAGCCTCAGGGCAAGGTGGCGCACGTCGAGCTGTTCGCCCCCTGGGGCTGGGTGGTCGGCACCGGCGTGTACACCAACGACGTCGAAGCAGCTTTCCGCTCCCAGGCCGTGGCCGAAGGCGGCGGCATGCTGGCCTTCATGTTGCTGACCGGCATCCTGCTGTTCGTCGTCACCCAACGCTACATCTGCAAGCCGATGGAAGCGTTGCAGGCGCTGATGCATCAGGTTGAATCCCAGCGCGATCTGACGTTGCGGACGGGCTATGACAGCCACGACGAAGTCGGCCGGGCCGGGCGTTCCTTCGATCAACTGATGGACTATATGCGTACCAGCTTCGAGACCATCGGCGTCAATGCACAAAGCGTCGCATCCGCCTCGGAGCAACTCGCCGCCGCATCCAGCCAGGTGCGCAAGAGCAGCGAGGAACAGGCCGAATCGGCCGCATCGATGTCCGCTGCGGTGGAGCAGATGACGGTGAGCATTTGCCATGTCACGGAAAACACCCAGCAGGTGCGCGAACTCGGGGAACGCAGCTATCAGCAGGAAAACGAGGGGGCCGTCAGCGTCACCCATCTCGATACCGAGTTGTCCCATGTCCAGCAGGCGGTCGGCCGCATGGAAGTGACCATGCAGGAATTCATGAGCAGCACCCAAGCCATTTCGAATCTGACCCAGCAGGTGCGGGATATCTCCGAACAAACCAATCTGCTCGCACTCAATGCGGCGATTGAAGCAGCGCGGGCCGGCGAACACGGTCGCGGCTTTGCGGTGGTGGCCGATGAAGTGCGCAAGCTGGCGGAGAAGTCGGCGAAATCAGCGGCGGAGATCGATGAAGTCACCCGCAGCGTCAGCGAAAAAACCGGCACAGTCGAGGCCGCCATGGAGGAAGGCACCGACCGCTTGAGCAAGGCGAGAAAGCTGATGCAGCACGTCACCGAGGTGCTTCACGAAGCCGAGGAAGCGGTGATCGAAACCCGTGGCGGCCTCAACGATATTTCGTCGGCCTTGACGGAGCAATCCGCCGCCACCAACACGATTGCCCAGAGCGTCGAACATATCGCCGTAATGGCCGAGGAGAACACTGCGGCCGCAACTCAGACTGCTGATTCGGCGCAGCAGTTACGAGCGTTGTCCAACGAGTTGAAGTCGGTGATCGAGCGCTTCCGGATTCGCTGAATCAGGCGTTGAGCGCCGCCAGCAGGGGCGCGTAAACCCGCTGCGCCAGCGCCTCAAACTCGGCCCCGCAGGGATCGCCGCCGTTCCAGGCCAGATCAAACCAGGGGTCCAGCGCTTCGCACCAGCCCTCGTCGCGCTGCCACTCGGCACGCCAGCGCGGTTCGCCACTGGCATAGGCGTAGCCGGTGCGCGGCAGGAAGGGCAGCAGTTCGCAGCGGCCGCGCTGATATAGCGCGAGCAGGTCGGCCAGCAGCACGGCGGCGTTTTCCAGCGGCGCCATGGCATAGGTTTCAGCGGGCGTCAGCAGGCGGCTGAGCGGGGCCACACCCGCCGGCGCGGCCACATTCAGCAGCAGGTGATGCACCCACAGGCGCAGCAGGTCCGGGCCCCGGGCATCGCCGGTGCGCCACAGCAGCAGGCCCTCGGCACCGAGGCCGCCGAGGCGGCCGGAGATGCGCAGGCCATGGGCCTCGAAGCTGACCGGCACGTTGCCGTCGGCAACACGCAAGCCTTCGCGCACCCGGCCGGCGAAACCCTGCAGGGCGCGCCAGCGCTCCTCGAACTGGCTAGCGCCGACCGGCCCCAGAGGCAGGGCACCGCGGGCTGCAGCGAGGGCGAAGGCGGACGAGACATCGGCGCCGGTGCAGGCATCGGCCACCAGCGCAGTTTCCAACTGCATACGTTCACGCCCGGCAATGACGAAGGGCTCGGCGCTTTCCAGCAGGCCCTCGCTTTCCTCCAGGCGAATGCCGAGGCGGTCCCGCAGCAGGGCCCGCGCCGGGCTGAGCAGGAAGCGGATCAACTCGTCTGGGGTGAGATCCAGCAAACCATCGTCATCCTCCGGTGCCGGCAGCGGCCCATCGAGAAAACCGGTGGTCCCGCCCTGCCCCGTCCGCTGCGCGGCGGAGCGGCTGGCAGCGGCGTAGTCCTCCTCGTAGCTGAACAGGGCGGTCGCCGCGCCGTCGAAATAGCGGCGGCTGAAGGGTTGCAGCGGATGCACGGTGGTGATCCGCTCCAGCGCGGCTTCGCCGCCGCCGCGGGCGACCGCGTCGAGCACCTCGGCCACCACGCTGGCCGGCGGCAGATGAGCGTTGTCGCGGATGCCGCGGCCGGCGTAGCTGATCAGCAGGGCTTCCCGGACGGAGAGCAGGACATCGAGCAGGGCCTGGCGATCCTCGTCCCGGGGCGCCCGGTCGCCGGCCCGGGGATGGCTGACGCAGAGGTCGAAGCCGGGCATCACCGGATTGCGCGGGAAGGCGCCGTCGTTCATGCCGAGGAGGCAGATCACCCGGGCCGGCACGGCACGCCAGGCGCGCAGGGCGGCGAAGGTGACGCCGCCGCCGATGAAGCCGTGGCTGGGGGCGATCTCCTGCAGCGCATCTTCCAGGGCCCGGCGCACCACCGCCAAGGGCACCGCGTCGACACAGCCGGCGGCGGCGGCCTCGCTGGCGATGCCTTGCCAGGCGTGGTGCAGGGCCTGGGCGGCGCGCAGGTCGGCCGGCTCCTGCTGGCTGTCAAAAAAGCGCGCCAGCCACTGCTCCAGCAATTCGGCCCAGCGATCCAGCGAATGGGCCTGGTTGAGCAGGCCGTGGGCGGCGAACAGGTCATCGGCGAAGCTGATCAGGCGCCCGAGCAACTGCGCCGCGCCGCCGGGAATTTCGGCGGCGGCGAGGCGGCCGTCAAAGAGGCCGTCCTCCGGCGCCAGGGCAACGCCCAGCAGCAGGCGCTCCAGGCCGTGGCGCCAGCTATAGCCGGCATCGGCGGGCAGGCCCTGGGCGGCGCGCCATTCGCCGTCCACGCCCCAGCGGATGGCGGCGGCCCGGACCCAGTCGCGGACACGCTCCAGATCGGCCTCGTCCATGCCGTGGCGGCGGGCGACGGCGGGCTGTTCCAGCAGTTGCAGCACCGCCTCGGCTTCGAGCCGCCCGGCTGCCAGTTCGAGCAGGGCGAAAAAGGCCTGCAACAACGGCGCCTGGCGGCCGGCCGGACGGTCGGCGATGGTGTAGGGAATCCGCCGTGCCACAGGCCGGGTGGCGAACACCGCATCCACCAGGGGGGCGAAGGCCTCGATGTCCGGCGTCAGCACCAGCACGTCGCTGGGCCGTAGCGTCGGGTCCGCGGCGAAGCGGGCGAGGAGCTGATCGTGCAGCACCTCCACCTCGCGTCGCGGGCCGTGGCAGACATGCACTTGCAGCGAGCGGTCGTCGTCGGCCAGGGGGGCGGGAGTTTCCTGCAGGGTCAGCAGATCGTGCTGCAGGCGGCCCAACAGGGTGTTCGTATCCGGTTCAACGAAGGCCTCCTCCAGCTCGGCGCCATCGGCCACCAGACGGTCGAGGAACTGCCGCGTCAGGCGGCCGAAGGAACCCAGCAACGGATGGCCGACGTCGAGATACACCGCCTGGCCCGGCTGACTCAGGGCCAGGCGCGCCTTGTCGCGGCTGGCGACGAGATCGCCCCAGTATTCGGCGCAGGGATCGAGCAGATACAGGCGCACGTCGAGATGACGCCCGAGTTCCTGGAAGACTTCCAGATAGGCCGGCGGCAGGTTGCCGATGCCGAACAGGCTGATGCGTGCCGGCAGACGCTTTATCAGGCCAGGATCGGCCGCCAGGGCCTGGAAGAAGGCGTCGCGGGGGTGAGCCTCGGGCAGCGCCAGTTCGGCCGCCAGCTCGCGCCACAGGGCCGCCTGCCAGGCCTCGTGCATGCCGAGGCCGAGCAGCCGCTGCTGGCTCCAGGCCGCCAGCCAGTCGGGACGGAAGGTCAGGTAGCGGTCGAAGGTGGCGGCCAATTGCCGCGCCAGGCCGTCGCGACGGCGCAGGTCGCCGCCTTCGAGGTAGTGGTTGAGCGGGTCGAATTGCTTGCCGCGGCGCGGCTGGCCAAGCAAGCGCAACAGCCGCCAATGCAATCGTTCAGGGGCAAGCGGGGAATTGCGCGGAATCGCCGGCAGCACCGCGCCGAACAAGTCCCAGATATAGCTGGCGGGAAAGGGAAAGCGCAGTTGCGCGGCGATGCCCAGTTCCTCGGCGAGGAACAGGCGCAGCCAGCGCTCCATGGCGGCGCTCTGCACCACCACTGCTTCCTCGGTGAACAGGGGCTGCGGCGCGGCCCGCAGCCGGGCCGCCAGTTGGCGAGCTAGGTCTTCCTGGCGGTTGCCGTGGATCAGCGAGAACATGCCCGGATTACACCACAGGCATGCGCCTGCCTTGGCTTAGCGTGAAAGCGTTTGAACAAGGCGCCCCGTGATATCGAGCGTAGCGAGCCGATCAGTAGCCTCCCCGCGAGGGGAGGATGGGAGGGGCGGGCGTTTATGCCTTGCAGGCTGTCCTTGAGCGTCCGCTCAAGGACAGCCTGTGCCTCAGTAAGCGTTTTGCGCGTCCCACAATTCGGGGGTGAAACGCACCACCCGGTTGCGGCCGTCTTCCTTGGCGCGGTAGAGGGCCACGTCGGCGAACTTGATGGCCTGCCAGAAGGTGTCGCTGTCCTTGGGGAAGTCGGCGATGCCGATGGAGATGGTCTTTTGCAGCACTCCGCCGGCCACCTGGACCTTGAGTTCCTCCACCGCCGTGCGGATCTTCTCCGCTACCGGGATCGCACCGTCGCCGTCGGTGTTCTGCAGGATGATCATGAACTCCTCGCCGCCGTAGCGGATCACCATGTCGGAACTGCGCACGGCGCCGGCCAGCACCTTGGCCAGGGCCTTCAGCACGGCATCGCCGGCATCGTGGCCGTAGGTGTCGTTGACCATCTTGAAGTAATCCAGGTCCAGCATCATCACGCCGAGATGGCCACCGCGACGCTGGGTGTTGGCCACCAGGCTGTCCACCGACTCTTCGAGGAAGCGGCGGTTGTGCAGGCCGGTCATCGGGTCGCGCAGATTGGATTCGCGCAGGGTCTCGGTCAGGCGCTTGGCCTCCAGCACCGGCGCCGCCTCCTGCAGGTAGACGTTGATGTAGGGCGTCAGGGCCTTGACCCGCTCGATGTTGTCCTCGTCCACCACCAGTTGCAGCACGCTGCCGACGCCGCCCGAGGACATGATCGGGAAGCAGATATGATGGCGGCCCGGCGCCTCGGCCGGCGGCTTGAAGGCGTAGCAGATGTCCGGGGTAGACAAGCCATCCACCAGATGACCGGTGCGGCGCACACGGCAGGACTCGCTGCGCACCTGGATCAGCGGGTCGCACCACTTGCAGCCGGCGTCGGCTTCGCCGTCCACCACCATCGGTTTGATCTGGTTGCGATTGAGCACCAGTTCGTACATCGAATATTCCTTGACGCCGAAACGCCCTTCGACCGCGGACGCCAGACGGCAATACACCTCGGCCTTGGTCTCGTCCTCCTCGATGGCCTGCTTGAACTGGGAGGCCTGGGTCAGGGCGTCCACCATGTCGATGGTGTCCTGTAGCTGGTTGCCGTTGGGCGCCGGGGTGTGCTCGGTGAGCAGCGCAACGTTGCGCGAGATACGCGTCAGGCCCTGGTCGAGGAAGGCCAGCAGGCGGTTCACGTCGTTGGCGATGCGGCCGATCTCGTCGCGGGTCAACACTTCGATGCTGGCCTTGAACTCGCCGCCGATGGCGCGATGCACGGCTTTTTCGACATGCACGGCGGTATCGACGATGGGGCGCAGGAAGCGCCGCAGCAGGAAGAAGGTGGCGAAGGCGAACAGGGTCACCGCAGCGACCATCAGCAGCACCGTGTAGATCGCCTTGCGCTTCAGGTGCTCGATGGACATGGTGATGGTCACCGCGCCCAGCACCGATCCTTCGGCGACCTGGTGGCATTGCAGGCAGTTGGGGTTGCCGCCGCGATGGGCGACGAAAGGAATGGTGCCGCGAATGATCACCGGGCCATTGGCGTCGATGATGTCGAAATGCTGCTTGCCGTCGGCGAGCACCTGCATTTCGATGGAATCCGCCGGCTGCTCCTCGTTGAAGCCCTTGCCGAACTGCTGCTGAACCAGGGAGCCGCGAATGACGCGGGCCGACTGCAGACCCTCGACCTCCTTCAAGCGTTCAAGAAAATTCTGCCGCTTGCTGATGACGCCGTTGATCATCGACTCGGTAAGGTGCACGCGCACGATCTCGGCCGCGGTGCGGATGTGTTCGCTGGCGGTGGCGACGGAATACTGGCGGAACGACCAGAGGCCGATCACCACCAGCGCGGCCACCAGGCCCAGAGACAGGACGCCGAAGAACAGCGTCACCTTGTTTTGCAGATTCACGAATCCCTCCTACTTGTTATTTTTTTGCCGGACTCACTGCGGGGGCGCGCATTATTTCATGCCTGCCCGTCTTCCTCTAACAGCATTTTCTGATCGACTGCCTGCAGCGCCCGCGGTACGGCTTCGACCTGCTTCATCTCGCGCAATTCCGTGTCCTCGGCAGCCACCTGCAGCTCCTGGAACTTGCGTGCCGTCACCAGCACGCGAGACTCGAGGGAGGCCACCGCCTTGTTGTAGGCGCCGACGGCATTGCCGATGTGCTTGCCGACGTCGCCCCAGTGCCCCGCCACGACGGCAATACGGTCATAAAGCTCCTTGCCCAGGGCCGAAATCTGCTTGGCGTTGTCGGCCAGCGCTTCCTGCTTCCAACCATAGGCGACGGCACGCAACAGCGCGATCAGCGTGGTCGGCGTGGCGAGGATGACCTTCTGTTCGACACCGGACTCGATCAGGGACGGATCGGCCTCCAGGGCAGCGGAATAGAAGGTCTCCCCCGGCAGGAACAGGACGACGAACTCGGGAGTGGGCTGGAACTGCTCCCAGTAGGACTTGCGGCCCAGCTTGACCAGGTGGTCGCGCACCTGGCGCGCATGATCCAGCAGCTTGTGCTTGCGCTGGGCGTCGTCGGCCATTTCCAGCGAGTCGAGATAGGCCGCCAACGGGGCCTTGGCGTCCACGACAATATTGCGGCCACCCGGCAGGCGCACCACCAGGTCGGGGCGCAGGCGGCCTTCCTCGGTGTCCGTACTCTCCTGCTCGAAGAAGTCGCAGTGATCCACCATGCCGGCCATTTCGACGACGCGTTTCAATTGCAGCTCGCCCCAGCGGCCACGGGTCTGCGGCGCACGCAGCGCCTTGACCAGGTTGGCGGTCTCGCTGCGCAAGCCCTGTTGGCTTTCCAGCAGGGATTTGACCTGCTCGGTGAGGGTGCCGTAGGCGCCAACGCGGGCCTTCTCGACTTCCTGCACGCGCTGCTCGAATTTTTCCAGGCTCTGCTTGACCGGCACCACCAGTTCGGCGATGGCCTGCTGGCGCTTTTCCAGATCGCCGCGGGCGACTTCCTGGTGCTTTTCCATCGAGGTCTTGGCCAGTTCGAGGAAGGACTGGCTGTTCTGCTTCAGGGCATCGGCGGAGAGCGCCTTGAAGGCATCCGAGTAGGATTGCCGCGCCTCTTCGAAGGCCGCGAGCTTTTCGGCGGCCACCGCGCGCTCGGTTTCCAGCGCCGCGTTCAGGCTCTCGGCACGGCTGCGCAGACGCTCGATCTCGTCCCGTTGCGCATCGACCTCGTCGCGCAATTCGCCCAGCTCGCGCTCGCGACCCGACAGCCGCTCCTGCAGGGCGGCTCGCTCCGGTTCCAGTTCCAGGCGCACCCGCTCCGCGGCGTCGCGCAGGCGTGCCGCTTGAATCAGCCAGGCGCCGATCGCGCCCAGCATCAGGCCCGCCAGCAGGGCGATGATCAGTTCCATATCACTCTCCGAGGAAGCGGCGGATTTTACGCCCGTCGCGTTTGCTGGGCCGGCCGCGCACATCGGCGCCGGGCGTCGGCGCCAGCTTGCGCATTTCCAGTTCCGCAGCGCGCCGGGCCTGGCTTTCGGCCGTTTCTTCGTACAGCAGGCGGGCCTCCGGTGCCGGCCGGCGCTGCTCGTTGAGGCCGAGCACGAGTACGGTCCACGACAGCTCGGCGGTATGGATTTCCAGGGTGTCGCCGGGCTTCACTTCCCGCGAGGGTTTGACCGGCTGGCCGTTCAGCTTGATCTTGCCGCCATCCACCGCCGCCGTCGCCAGGGAACGGGTCTTGAAAAAACGGGCGGCCCAGAGCCATTTGTCGATGCGCACAGGTAGTCGGTCCATTGCAGGGGTGGCAGATTCTACGCTGCGCCCCACGACGGCAATGCCGGCGAAATCGGGATAAAAAAAGGGCGCCCCGCGGGGCGCCCTTCTTCAAACCGAACCGAATCTACGATCAGATGTTCTGCTTGAGCTGATCGAGGATGGCCGGGTTTTCCAGGGTGGAGGTGTCCTGGGTGATTTCCTCGCCCTTGGCCAGGGCACGCAACAGACGCCGCATGATCTTGCCGGAACGGGTCTTCGGCAGGTTTTCACCGAAGCGGATGTCCTTGGGCTTGGCGATCGGGCCGATTTCCTTGCCGACCCAGTTGCGCAGGTCGTTGGCCATCTTGACGGCATCGTCGCCATGGGGACGCTGACCCTTCAGCACCACGAAAGCCACGATGGCTTCACCGGTCAGGTCGTCGGGACGACCCACCACGGCGGCTTCGGCCACCAGCGGGTTGGCCACCAGGGCGGATTCGATTTCCATCGTGCCCATACGGTGACCGGAGACGTTCAGCACGTCGTCGATACGACCGGTGATGGTGAAGTAGCCGTTGTCCTTGTCGCGGATCGCGCCGTCGCCGGCCAGGTAGTACTTGCCCTGGAAGTCGGCGGGGTAGTAGGACTTCTTGAAGCGATCCGGATCGCCCCAGATGTTGCGGATCATCGACGGCCAGGGCTTCTTGACGACCAGGATGCCACCTTGGCCCCAGGGCACGTCATTGCCGGTTTCATCGACGATGGCGGCCTGGATGCCCGGGAAGGGCAGCGTGCAGGAGCCGGGGACCATCGGCGTGGCGCCGGGCAGCGGGGTGATCATGTGGCCGCCGGTTTCGGTCTGCCAGAAGGTATCGACGATCGGGCAGCGGCCGCCGCCAACGTTGTTGTAGTACCACTCCCAGGCGGCGGGATTGATCGGCTCGCCGACGGAACCCAGGATGCGCAGGGACTTCAGGTCGTAGTTGCGCGGATGGGTGGACGGCGTGGTTTCGGAAGCCTTGATCAGGGAACGGATCGCGGTCGGTGCGGTGTAGAACACGGTGACCTTGTGGTCCTGGACCATGCGCCAGAAGCGGCCGGCATCCGGGTAGGTGGGCACGGATTCGAAGACGATCTCGGTGCCACCGCAGGCCAGGGGGCCGTAGGCGATGTAGGTGTGACCGGTGACCCAGCCGATGTCGGCGGTACACCAGAACACGTCGCTGGGCTTCAGGTCGAAGGTCCACTTCATGGTCAGCACGGCATGCAGCAGGTAGCCGCCGGAGCTGTGCTGGACGCCCTTCGGCTTGCCGGTGGAACCGGAGGTGTAGAGCAGGAACAGCGGGTGCTCGGCCTCGACCCATTCGGGTTCGCAGGTCTCGGGCTGGCTGGCGACGACGTCGTGATACCAGACGTCGCGGCCGGCGACCATGTTGCATTCGCCGCCGGTGCGCTTGACCACGAACACGGTTTTGACCTGGCTGGCGGCACCGGCCATGGTGATGCCTTCGTCGACGGCGGGCTTCAGCGGCAGAGCCTTGCCGCCGCGATACTGACCGTCGGCGGTGATCACGGCCACCGCGCCGGCGTCGAGGATGCGCTCTTCCAGGGACTTGGAGGAGAAGCCGCCGAACACCACGGAGTGGGTGGCGCCGATACGGGCACAGGCCTGCATGGCGACGATGCCTTCGATGGACATCGCGATGTAGATCAGGACGCGGTCACCCTTCTTGATGCCCTGGGCGCGCAGCGCGTTGGCGAACTTGTTCACCTTGGACAGCAGGTCCTTGTAGGTGACCTTGGTGACGGAACCGTCGTCGGCTTCGAAAATGATGGCGACCTTGTCGCCGAGGCCGGCTTCGATGTTCTTTTCGAGACAGTTGTAGGAAACGTTCAGCTTGCCGTCGGCAAACCACTTGAAAAACGGGGCATTGGATTCATCAAGAACCTGGGTGAAAGGCTGCTTCCACACCAGATGCTCCTTGGCCAGGCGACCCCAGTAGCCTTGGTAATCCTGCTCAGCCTCTTTGCAGAGCGCCTCGTAAGCTGCCATACCGGATACGGCAGCCTTGGCGACCAGATCCTGGGCGGGCAGATACACACGGTGCTCCTGGGATGCGGATTCGACGGCGTTGGACATCTGTATTACTCCTCTTATGTATCGTGATGATTGCGAGTCTATTGGTGCTGCCTATGGCGTTATTAGGTTCGCCTTGGGCAGATAGTAACGGATTCAACCTTTCGAATCTAAGGGATCTCCGCTTACTTTCCCCTTACGGAGGTGTGGGAGTCTAGCCGCAGTCGAGAAAGGAGTACACGCCCTCAGATACATGATTCACCTGATGCTAAAATTTTCGTTTCCCGCACAGCAACATAGCTAATGCCGCCCATTAGCAAAGCCTTAAATGAAATGGTTTTGGAGCCACCGGCTCCAGGCCCCAACGCTGAGCCCCTTTTACCCAGTCGAAAGCACGCCATGACCGCCATCAAACAGGAAGACCTGATCCAGTCCGTCGCAGACGCCTTTCAGTACATCAGCTACTACCACCCCCTGGACTACATCAAGGCCCTGGGCGAAGCCTATGAGCGCGAAGAATCCCCCGCCGCCAAGGACGCCATCGCCCAGATCCTGACCAACTCGCGGATGAGTGCCGAAGGCCATCGCCCGATCTGCCAGGACACCGGCATCGGCATGGTCTTCATCAAGGTCGGCATGCAGGTCACCTGGCCCGACGCCACCATGAGCATCCAGCAGATGATCGACGAAGGCGTCCGTCGCGCCTATGGCGACGTGGACAATCCGCTGCGCGCCTCGGTGCTGGCCGACCCCGCCGGCGCCCGCAAGAACACCAAGGACAACACCCCAGCCGTCGTCCATTTCGAAATCGTTCCCGGCCATCACGTCGAAGTCATCTGCGCGGCCAAGGGTGGCGGCTCCGAAGCCAAGTCCAAGTTCGCCATGCTCAACCCCTCCGACGACCTCGTCGACTGGGTGCTGCACAAGATCCCGGAAATGGGTGCCGGCTGGTGCCCGCCCGGCATCATCGGCATCGGCATCGGCGGCACGCCGGAAAAAGCCATGCTGCTGGCCAAGGAATCGATCATGGCGCCGGTCGACATCCACGAACTGAAGGCCAAGGCCGCCACCGGCGCCAAGCTGACCCGCGCCGAAGAACTGCGCCTGGAACTCTACGAGAAGGTCAATGCCCTCGGCATCGGCGCCCAGGGCCTGGGCGGCCTGACCACGGTTCTCGACGTCAAGGTGCTGGACTACCCCTGCCACGCCGCCAACC
>DATDMT010000271.1:0-5343 GCA_036518635.1 Rhodocyclaceae bacterium
TTGCGCCTGGTAGTGCTTGGCGTGGCGCTCCTCGATCCGTGCCAGGGCGGCGAAGCGCTTGGCGGCGGTGGCGAGGGTCTTGGCGAAACGTTCCGCATGTTCCTTGGACTCGGCGATCTGCTCATCGATCTCCTTCACCGCGGCGGTGTTGCCTTCGATCTCGGCGGCGTGGCGGAAGGTCGGGTACATCTCGGTGAACTCGTAGGTTTCGCCGGCGATGGCCATTTCCAAGCAGCGTTGCGGACTCATCTGGTCCGCGGGGAAGAGCAGGTCGAGGTGGCCGAAGGCGTGCATCACTTCCTGGTCGGCGGTTTCCTCGAAGGCCTTGGCCGTGGCTTCGTCACCGGCGGCGCGGCACAGCTTGGCGAAGTAGCGGTATTTGATGTGGGCCATGGATTCGCCGGCGAAGGCGGATTCCAGGTTCTTGATGGTGGCGGAGGGGTTGGTGGCGGCCATGGTGTTGCTCCTTTCGTACTGGCGTCGTAGTCGGTTGACGCTTCGCATCTTGGCCGTCCGCGGTCGATTGATCCAGTTGATTCTCGCAATACTTTAAATAGCTATCGCCTATTTCGCCGGCTTGGTGCCGGCGGGCCGGCAATCCAGCAGGGCGCGGCGCAGCACGTCGATGGCTTTGAAGCGCGGGTAGCTGGCGCGCCAGACCAGGCCGACGCGGCGGGTCGGCTGCGGGTCGGCGAAGGGCCGCACGCGCAGCAGCGGATCGCGGGCGGCGATGCCGTCCACCGCCGAGGCCGGCATCACCGTGACGCCGACGCCGGAGGCCACCATCAGGCGGATGGTCTCCAGCGAGCTGCCTTCGAGGATGTGCGGCGAGGTGCCGGCCTCCTTGCTGGCATGGGTGCACAAATCCAGCACCTGATCGCGGAAGCAGTTGCCCGGGCCGAGCATCAGCAGCTGCTCCTCCAACAGGGTGTCGGGCGCCAGGCTCTTCTGCTTGCTCCAGGCGTGGCCCACCGGCATCAGCACGCGGAATTGCTCGTCATACACCGGTTGCGCCACCAGCCCCGGCTCGGCCACCGGCAGGGCCAGCACGGCCACATCCAGTTCGCTGTTCTTCAGTTTTTCCAGCAGCCGCTCGGTGAAGTTCTCTTCGATCATCAGCGGCATCGCCGGCGCCCGCTCCCGCAGCAGGGGCACCAGGCGCGGCAGCAGGTAGGGGCCGATGGTGTAGATGCAGCCCAGGCGCAGCGGTCCGGCTAGCGGGTCTTTGCCGGCGGCGGCCAGCTCGCCGACGCGGGCCGCCTCGGCGAGGACAATGCCGGCCTGGGCGACAACGCGGGCGCCGATCTCGGTGACCCGCACTTCGTTCGGCGCGCGCTCGAACAGCGGCACGCCGAGTTCCTCCTCCAGCTTCTTCACCGCCAGGGACAGGGTGGGTTGGGATACCGCACACTTGTCGGCGGCACGGCCGAAGTGTTTTTCCCGGGCGAGGGCGACGATGTAGCGCAGTTCGGTGAGGGTCATACGATGGTTTCCAAGGCGCCGCGCTGCACCTCGCGGCGCACCGCCCGGCCGGGGGCGAAGGCGGCGTGCAGCAGGCGGTAGGCGGCCTCGGCCGCCGCCCGGTTGTCGCGGCTGAAATTGCAGACGTAGAGGTCGAGGGTGACGGCGGCCAGCTCGGGCCAGGTGTGCACCGTCAGATGGGATTCGGCCAGGACCACGGCGCCGGTGGCGCCGGCCGGTGCCTGCGGCGTGCCGAAGCCGTGGAAGACCTCGCCGACCACGGTCAGCCCGGCCTCGGTGCAGACCTGCAGGCACAGGGCGCGCAGTGCCGCGGCCTCGGTCAGCAGCGGCGGTGCGCAGCGGCATTGGTGCAGTTCGGCGAGGATGTGCAGGCCTTCCATGGGGCGACTCTAACCGAGAGAGGAGCTGTGCGGCATACCGAGGGCCGTCATGGCCTGCTCGGCGGCACGCACGCCGCGGTAGTTGGCCTCTTCGAAGAGGGACATGCCGGAGGCGTCGGCATGGGCGAAGCGCAGCCGGCCCCAGGGCTGCTCCAGCAGGGCGCGGGCGCCGCCCCAGAGGCGGCCGGGCACGGGCCGGATCATTGCGTGGCCGTGGCGGAACACGTCCAGGCGTTGCACCAAATGGCCCAGGTCGCGGTGGGCGCGGCCCAGGTCGGCCAGCACCTCGCCGGCCCAATGCTCGCGGCGGGCGGCGAGCAGGCGCTGGCGCGCGGCGGCGGGGGCTTCGCCGCTGAAGGGGCGGTAGTAGGTCAGCACCGTCGGCCCGGGGCCGACGCGGATGTTCTGGTGGGTGGCCACCACATAGCCCAGCCCCGGGCTGTCGTAGAGCACGTTGTCCCAGGCCAGGGGCACGCCGGCGCCGCGGCCCGGCGGGGCGTGCAGGGTCAGGTTGGCCACCAGCCAGGGGGCGTGGTCGCTGGCGCAGGCGGCGGCCAGGGGCGGCGGCAGGTCGGCGGTGAGGCGGGGCAGCAGGAACAGGGGCGCGGCCCAGATCAACTGCTGGGCCCGCCAGCGCACCACGCGGTTTTCCACCGGCTGCCAGACATCCACCGCCACCCCGTCGCGTCGCTGCTGCACGCGGCAGGCGACACGGCCGCTCTCGATGCGCTGCCCCAGCCGTTGCTGCAGGGCGCGGACGATCCAGCCGTTGCCCTCGGGGGCGGTCAGCACGCTGTCCTCGGCGGCGTTGGCGGCGCCACCGTCGCGGCAGGCGTAGTAGTGGATGCCGGCCCAGGCCGAGGTCTCGCTGTAGTCGGTGCCGTAGTCGTCGCGGCAGGCGTAGTTCACATACCAGTGCAGTTGGGGCGCGTCGTAGCCCTCCGCCAGCAGCCAGTCGCGCATGGTGATCCGGTCCAGCCGGCGCCAGCGCGGATCGGGGGAGGACAGGGCCAGGGGCAGGGCGAAGGCGCGGCGCCCTGCGCTATCCCGGGCCTGGCGAAACTCGGCCATCTGCGCCCGGAAGCGCTGCTCCTGCGCCCGCTCCTTGGTGCCCAGGCCGGCCCGCGGCAGCAGGCCTTCGTGCCAGACGCCGTTCTGGTAGAGCCGCTCCTGGGGCACATGGCACAGGTAGCGCTCGTCGTAAGTGGGCCGCGGCGCCTGGGGGTCGCCCTGCAGCACGCCCAGGTCGGCCAGCAGCTCCCGCACGGCGCGGGCTTCCCGGGTCGGCAGCGGCAGATAGTGGGCGCCCAGGGGATAGGCGCTGACGGCATTCTGGCCATAGCGGGCGTTGCCGCCGGGGCTCTGTTCCAGTTCAAGAATTTTGAAATCGCCGAAACCGGCGCGCTGCAATTTCCAACCGGCGCTGAGGCCGCCGATGCCGGCGCCGACGATCAGCAGCGGAATCGAACGGGTCTCCGACGGGGCCGGAAAATCGCCGGCCCGCAGCCGATGGCCGAGGCCCGCATCGCTGCCGCCCAGATCCCCCGGCGGCAGCGGCGCCACGGCATTTCCGAGGCAACCAGCCAGGGGCGCGGCGGCGCAGGCGGCGAGGAAGGCGCGGCGTTTCATCGCAGCGCGTGGCGCCACTCGACTTCGAACAGGCGCACCAGGGGCTGGTCGTTGAGGCGGTTGGGTTCTTCGACGGTGGCCGCCATGTCGGCCGGGAAGCTGAACAGTTGCGGCGTCGATTCCACCGTCAGGAAGCGCAGGGGCACGCTGTACTCCGTCGGCATTGTGTAGGGCCGGTGACTGGCCAGCACATAGCCCCACTCGCCGAAGGAGGGCACCAGGGCGTGGTAGGGGGCGGTCTGGAAGCCCACCGCCTGCAGCGTGGCGTCGATGCACCAGAAGGAGCGGCGGGCGTAGAAGGGCGAGGTGGCCTGCACCACCAGCCGGCCACCGGGGGCCAGGCGCTTGTCCACCAGGCGGTAGAAGGCGGTCGAATAGAGCTTGCCGATGGAATGGTTGGAGGGGTCGGGGAAGTCGGCGACGATGAAGTCGAAACTCTCGCTGGTCTCCTCCAGCCAGCGCGCCGCGTCGCCGTTGATCAGGGTCAGCCGCGGCGAATGAAAGGCGTCGCCGTTGAGCCCCCGCAGCAGGGGCGCGCTGGAGAACAAGCGGGTCATCGCCGGGTCCAGGTCCACCAGGGTCACCGCGGCGACGTTGGGATACTTCAGCACCTCCCGTAGCGCCATGCCGTCGCCGCCGCCGAGGATCAGCACCCGCCGCGCCTGGGGCAGGCCGGCCAGGCCGGGATGGACCAGGGCCTCGTGGTAGCGGTATTCGTCGCGGGAGGAGAACTGCAGGTTCTGGTTGAGGAACAGGCGGATGTCGTCGCGCCAGCGGGTGACGACGATGCGCTGGTAGGCCGTGTCCTCGGCGTGGATGATGTCGTCGGCGTAGATCCAGCCCTCCGCCAGGGTGGTCAGCCGCCCGGCCCCGGCCATGCCGGCGGCCAACAGCAGCAGCACGAGGTAGGCGAAGCGGCGCAGGGCGACGCGGGAGGCCAGCCCATCGCGAAACAGGTACAGGGTCCACAGCGCCACCGCGCCGTTGGCCAGGCCGAACAGCAGGCCGGTGCGCACCAGGCCCAGGTGGGGCGCCAGCACCAGGGGGAACAGCAGGGAGACGGCCAGGGCCCCCAGGTAGTCGAAGGACAGCACCCGCGCCACCAGCTCGCTGAACTCCACCTCGCGCCGCAGGATGCGCATCACCAGCGGAATCTCCAGGCCCACCAGGATGCCGACGGCCAGCACCGCGAGATACAGCAGCACGCGGAAGGGCCCGGCGCTGGCGGCGAAGGCGAGGAACAGGGCGGCGGCGCTGAAGCCGCCGAGGAGGCCCACCGCCAGCTCGATCAGGACGAAGCGGGCCACCAGGTCGCCGCGCAGATAGCGCGACAGCCAGGAGCCGATGCCCATGGCGAACAGGTAGGCACCGATCACCGTGGAGAACTGGGTGACCGAATCGCCGAGCAGATAACTCGCCATCGCCCCGGCCACCAGCTCGTAGGCCAGGCCGCAGGCGGCGACGATGAAGACCGAGACCAGTAAGGCGAACTGGGCGCGGTCGGGGGCGGTTTTCAGCGCCGCTGCGGTGTTTCCGGCTTCAGACATTCAGGGGCATACATCCCGGCAGACGCACCCCCGCAACCACCGGGCGATCAGCCATGGATTGCCGCGGCGACGATAATCGCGATGCCCAGGCACATGGCGCCGACGACGATGGACAAGGCAACGTTCTTCTTCTCGACGATCTCGCCCCACAGGTCGTAGGGGGTGATCTTGTCCACGATGATGAAGCTGATCCAGAACACCGCGACGCCGAGGATCGAATAGAGCAGCGAGGTGAGCAGCACCTGGGGATTGATGAGGTCGGTCATGGCCTTCTCCTTACTTGTGATAGTTGCCGCTGCCGTGGG
>DATDMT010000272.1:0-26837 GCA_036518635.1 Rhodocyclaceae bacterium
GCTCTGCCATAGCTCGGCTACCTCCGTGGCGAGGGCCGCCGCCAGGCCCGGCTCGGCCTCAGCCTTGAGCCGGGCCAGGTGCTCGGGAAGTTGCCCGCCCTGTCCGCTGAAGAGGATGGCCAAGCGCATCGTGGTTCTAAGGGTTCAGTTCGTCGAGAAACAGCGTGACCCCCAGCAGGTCGGCGCTGCCGCCGGGGCTGAGGTTGCGTGCGACGAAGTCGGCGTGGATGCGTTGCGCCCGCGGCCGCCAATCCTGCGCCAGGGTGCCGCCCTGGTCGAGGAAATCCGCTGCCGCCCGCTGTGCGTGGCGCAGGCCCTCAGGGCCGCCGCGCCACAACAGATTGGTGTCCGCCAGTTCCGCGATCAGCGCGAACAGGGCCTGGACTGTGGCGAGTTCTTTCGAGCCGGTGGCCGCGAGCGCTGCCCGATAGGCCGGCAGGCCGACATCCCGGGCGGCAGGAAATCCTTCGGCGGCTTCGCGACGGGCGCCGCCGCTGCCATAGCGTTGCGCCACCTGCAGGCCATGACTGATGGGCGCAGCGCTGGCGCCGCTGGCGAGAATTTCTGCACCCCAGGTTTCGCCGACCAGCCGGCAGGCTGCTTCCGCCGTGATTGCGCTGCCGCGCGCATGCAGCAGGCCAGCGGCGGCGCAGAGCAGGCCGAGATTGAAGATGGCGCCGCGGTGGGTGTTGATGCCGCCGGTGGCGGCCAGCATCTTGGCTTCGGCGGCGATGCCCAGCGCCTGCAATTCGGCGAAGCCAGGCTGCGTCGCGCCGCTGGCGCTGATGGTCGGGAAGTAGTCGCGCAGTGCCACCAGGCTGCGCATGAAAGTCTGGAAATCCATGTCGCGGTGGCTGCCCTGGTCCACCGGGCTGACCAGGCCCGGCTTCGGCGCCAGAGCGGCTTCGCGGTAGAGGGCGCGGATCGCGCTGCGGCCGATCCGCTCAGTCGTTCCTGCCGGAGCAGGGTTCGGCTGGGCCAAGGCGACGCGGCTTTGAGGCGCAAGGGGCAGTTCAAACATGGCATTCCTCTACGGTCAGGCTGTCGAGCAGGGCGCCCAGCGGCAGCAGGCCCACGGTCAGCTCCCCCTTCACCAGCAGCTCGCTGCTTGCATCAGGGGCGTTCAACAGCTCACGCCAGGCCACGGCATTGCCGTTGGGGAAACGAATCTCGCCGTCGAGGCGGCAGGGCAGCGCTTGCGCCGCCTGTGCCAGCAAGTCGAGGCTGGTGCGGTACTGACGCTCGCTGTGGACATCGCAGATCAGATCGATGTCCGAATCGGCATGGCGATAGGCTTCGCCGCTGAGGGCTTCCCAGGCCAGCGAGCCATACACGCCGATACTGGCGCCGTAGGCGCCGATGCCTTGCTCCAATGCCTGCAGCGGCGCCGCGTAGGCCGCGGGCAGGCGCTGCAGGCAGGCGCCGATCGCCAGCGGCGCCTGTACTTGCGCGATGGCCGATGCATCCACCAGGCAGCCGACGCGCTGCCGCTGTTGCGCCAGCGGCAGGGTCAGGCCGAGCAGCACTTCGCTCGCCGCGGCCGGCTGACGCGCGGCCACCAGGGGGCGGCCGGCGGCGATCCATGCCCGGACGCTTGCGCTCAGCGCGTCGTCCGCCGCTGCGCAGGCAAAGCGGAATGCAGCGTCAGGGCGCAAATACACCCGGTCGTGGCGGCGCACGGCTCAGACCCCGGTGCCGGCAGTGTCGGCAATCTGGGCGACATTGGCGGCCAGCGTGCGGCCGCCCCGTTGCAGGCCCTTTTCCATCCGCAGGTCGCTCTGGCCGGCCTCGGCGATGTCGGCCAGGGCCTGCAGCAGCAGGGCTTCGGAGGGCGCCGGCCAGATCGCCTCGATGGCGCCCATGCGCCGGTAGTTCTCGGCGCCGGGGGCGAAGATCGGCGAACTGGCGGCCAGTTCCAGCAGGCGTTCGTGGGCGATCTTGGTGACCCGCGCCATGGCCTTCAAATCCATCACGCGGACCTGAACGTCGCTCAGCGCATAAGCCCGGTCGGCCATCAGGCCGAAGGAGAGGAAGCCGCCGCTGACCGCATTAGCCGTGACCAGGCTGAGGGTCGGGTGGCCCTGGCGCCGCGCCAGATCGACGCATTGGGCGAGGTGGGCGAAGCTGCCATTGAGGCACAGCAGCTCGGCGGCCCGCGACAGGGCCTGGCCCGAGGTGTCCACCAGGAAGACGATGGGCCGCCGCGGGTGCCGGGCGATGGTGTCCAGCACCCGCGCCGCCAACGTCAGGGCAATGCGATGATCAATGGCGGCGGCATCGGCAGTGCCCAGCACCAGCACCGGGCCGGCGGCGGTCTCGGCGTTGCCGGCGATCACCTGCTGGTCGACGCTGACCTGGTGGCCGCGGGGGAACAGGGCGTTGAGAATCTCGTCGAGGTTCATGCTGTGACTCCTTGCTTCAAGGTCACAAGTTCATCCCGTTCCAGCATCGGCACCCGTTCCGGTTGCGCAATGCCGAGGCGGGCCCAGACCTGCAGGCCGTCGCGCAGGCTGGCGAAATCGGCCAGGCGTCGTTCCAGCCGGGTTTGTTGCGCCTGCAGTTGGGCCAGGCTGGGGGCAGGTTCGGGACTGAGGGTGGCGATGGCGCCGGCGCGGAAGGAGGCCAGGTCGTCCTCCACCAGGGTCTGGCAATCGCCCATCAGGTAGCGGTGCTTGCCACCGGTGACGCGCCACACCAGGGCGCGGTCCTTGGAGTCGAATTCCTCCACCCCGGCGACGGTCTCGATCACCTCGGGGCCGGACAGGGCCAGGCGGCCTTCCTCGGACATGATTACCGCCGAGCACAGCTTGGTGACGATGCCCATGCCGCCGAAGGCGCCGCAGGAGCCGCCGACCAGGGCCAGCACCGGCACCCCGGCGGCGCGGGCGTCGAGCACCGCGCGCATGATTTCGGAAATCGCGATCAGGCCGGCATTCGCCTCGTGCAGGCGGACGCCGCCGGAATCCACCAGCAACAGCACGGCGGCCGGCCGCTCGCGGACGGCGCGGCGCAACAGGCCGACGATCTTGGCGCCGTGGATTTCGCCGACCGCGCCGCCGATGAACTGGCCCTCCTGGGCCGCCACCAGCACCGGGCGGTTTTCCAGCAGGGCACGGCCGACGATCACGCCGTCGTCGAAGGCGCCGGGCATGCCGAGCAGGGCCAGGTGGGGGCTGGGGGTGGCCGCTTCGGGCGGCTGGATTTCGCGAAAACTGTCGGCGTCCACCAGGCCGGCGATGCGCTCGCGGGCGGTGGCTTCGAACCAGCTATGGCGCAGGGCGTAGGGGCGGTTCATCGGCGGCCTCGCTGATAGTCGGAAAGGGTTTGCGCCAGGCGCAGGCTGACCACCGCCGGGGTGGCGCCCATGTCGTTGATGGCGATGTGGGTGCCGCCCGCCGCGTGGGTGGCGGCGAAGGCATCGAGCACGGCTTGCCAGGTGTCGCCGAAGCCGCGGGCGGCGGTCTTCACCTCCACCGTGCAGACCTTGGGCTCGTCGCCCTGGCGCAGCAGGATTTCCAGATTGCCGGAGCCGACCACGCCGCACAGCACCGAGGCTGAGGCGGCGCGCTCGGCCGGCGCCGATTCGAGACGGAAGTTGAGGGTTTCCATGGGGGTCACCAGTTGCGGAAGCGCGCCGGGGGCGCATACAGGCCGCCGGACCAGCGCACCAGATCCTTGACGGAGCGGGCGGCAAGCAGGTCGCGGCTGGCGTCGCGGGGGTCGATGCCGAGGTCTTCGGCGCGGCGGATGACGCCGCGGTCGCGCAGGTTCTCCACCATGCGCCGGTCGCGGGCGCGGCCCACCGGGGTGAAGCCGGCGACGCCGCGGATCGCCTGTTCGCGTTCCTCGGCGCTACGGCACAGCAGCAGGTTGGCGATGCCTTCCTCGGTGACGATGTGGCTGACGTCGTCGCCGTAGATCATGATCGGCGGCAGTTCGGCGCCCATCATGTCCTTCAGCTTCCAGGCATCCAGATCCTCGACGAAGACCGGCGCCATGTGCTCGCGGAAGGTTTCGACCATCTGCACCACCAGCTTGCGGCCGCGCACCGCGTTGGGCCCGCCGGCTTCGCGCCCGGCCTTGAGCCAGGCCGGACTGGCGTGGCGCCGGCCGTGGGGGTCGGAACCCATGTTCGGTGCGCCGCCGAAGCCGGTGATGCGGCCCAGGGTGGCGGTGGAACTGTTGCCGGCCATATCCATTTGCAGGGTCGAGCCGATGAACATGTCACAGGCATACAGCCCGGCGGTTTGCGAGAAGGCGCGGTTGGAGCGCATGCTGCCGTCGGCGCCGGTGAAGAACACGTCCGAGCGGGCGGCGATGTAGGCATCCATGCCGACCTCGGAACCGAAGCTGTGCACGGATTCGACGAAGCCGGATTCGATGGCCGGAATCAAGGTTGGGTGCGGGTTAAGCGCCCAGTGCGTGCAGATCTTGCCCTTCAGGCCGAGGGCGGTGCCATAGGTCGGCAGCAGCAGCTCGATGGCCGCCGTGTCGAAGCCGATGCCGTGATTGAGGCGGGTGATGCCGTACTCGGCGTAGATGCCCTTGATCGCCATCATCGCCATCAGCACCTGGACCTCGGTGATTTGCGCCGGGTCGCGGGTGAACAAGGGTTCGATGTAGTTGGGCTTGGGCGCCTGCACGGTGAAGTTCACCCAATCGGCGGGGACGTCCACCCGCGGCAGCTTGTCCACCATCTCGTTCACCTGGGCGATGACGATGCCGCCCTTGAAGGCGGTGGCTTCGACGATCACCGGAGTGTCCTCGGTGTTCGGCCCGAGGTAGAGATTGCCCGCGGCATCTGCCGCCTGGGCGGCAACTAGGCAGACCTTGGGCGTCAGGTCGACGAAGTAGCGGCCGAACAATTCCAGATAGGTGTGAATGGCGCCGATTTCGATGCGCTGTTCCTGCACCAGGCGGGCCAGGCGCGCGCCCTGGGGGCCGGAGAAGGAGAAGTCCAGCTTGCGCGCCAGGCCGCGCTCGAACAGGTCCACGTGGCTCGGCAGGGCGAGTACCGACTGCACCATGTGCAGGTCGTGGATGACTTCCGGATTGCAGTCGGCGAGGGACTCGGAAAGGAAATCCGCCTGCTTCTGATTGTTGCCTTCGAGGCAGACCCGGTCGCCCGGTTCGATCACGGCTTCCAGCAGGGAAATGATTTTCCCGGCGGGTACCTGCCGCCCCAGGCCCTGGCTGGCGGCCCGGGCCAGGCGGCGATTGCGCCCCTGGCGGAGCTGATCCCAGGCCGGCGATGTTTGTGGAGCATTCATGGTTGATCCTTGACGTGAGAGGCGCGCGGGGCGTTTAGCCGACCAGGGCCTTGACGGCCAGATAGAGGACGGAGGGGCCAAGCAGGCAACCGATGCCGGTGTGGAAGGTGGCGACCAGGGCGCCGTAGGGCACCAGGCGGCGGTCGGTGGCGGCGAGCCCGGCGGAGACGCCGCTGACCGTGCCGGCCAGACCGCCGAAGATCATCGCCGAGCGGGGCGTCTTGAGACCCATGAAACTGGCGGCGAAGGGGGTGCCGACCATGACGATGATGGCCTTGATCAAGCCGGTGGCGATGGACAGCGCCATCACGTCGGAGGAAGCGCCGATCGCTGCGCCGGTGATCGGGCCGACGATGTAGGTCACGGCACCGGCGCCGATGGTGGTCATGCTGACTGCGTCGGTGTAGCCGAAGGTCCGGGCGATTGCGGCGCCGATGACGAAGGGAATCACCGTGCCGAGCAGCAGCGAGGCAACGCCGATCATCCCGGCCTTGCGTGCTTCGCTGGCCTGCACCTCGAAGGCGGTGGCGACAATGGCGAAGTCACGGAACATCGCGCCGCCCATCAAGCCGATACCGGCCAGCAGGGGAAAGTCGGCCAGGCCTTTTTGCCCGCCGGTGACGCTGCCGCCGACATAGGCAAGGCCCAGGCCGATCATGATGGCAATCGCCGAACCGTGAATGTGGCCGAAGGTCAGCCGGCGCGAAAGGATGCCGGCCAGCCAGATGGCGATGCCGACGCAGGCAAACGCGGCCACCAGGCCGTTTTGAACCAGAATTTTGCTGAACATTTCAAACATGACAGGCTCCTCGGGGGTCAAACGTCTTGTTCTTCGGTGAATTCCAGGTGGTGCTCCGGCGCGAACGCGGTGTCGTCCTTGCCGCTGCGGCTAAGGGCGGCAATCACGCAGGCGCAGGCGACAACCGCGCCGATGGCCGACAGCACTGCCACCGGGCCGCCCTTGAGCGCGGCAACGACGTTCTGGCTGGCGGCCATGGCGACCACCACCGGGATGTACATGGCACCCCAGAAGCCGACGCCGGCTTCGGTTTCCTTCGGCATCAGGCCCTTGTCATGCAGATACATCTTTATGCAGATCAGCATCAGCATGGCGATGCCGACGCCGCCGACATTCGATTTGACCCCGATCAGCGCGCCCAGTAGGTCCCCGAGAAACAGGCCCATCAGGTGGCAGGCGGCTAGCAGGGCGGTTCCGTAAATAATCATTCGTCTACTCCTCCAAATTTCGAGTCCAGATGGCGCTGGGTCGAGGTTGTTACTGCCGATTAGATGCTTCCTTTGGTAGGTACCCTTCCTACTCTTTGTATGTGAAAGATTGAATCTTGTATACAAGAATAATGAAATTGGACTCAATGTCAAGATTTTTGTATAGTGGTGACTAAATGAGGAAACGATGATGGACGACATGGCTGCTGTACCGCTGCGACGGTCTGAACAACTGGGTGAAGAGATTGAGGAGCGCATCGTTACCGGCGTCTATCCGCCTGGGACCCGCCTGGATGAGCAGGAGTTGGCCGACAGCTTCGGGGTGTCGCGCACGCCGGTGCGGGAGGCCTTGATTCAACTGGCTTCCAGCGGGCTGATCGAAATCCGCCCGCGGCGCGGTGCGACGGTGCCGGAGATCGATGCCAGCCGGGTTTGCGAAATGTTTGAAGTCATGGCCGAAATCGAGGCCATGTGCGCCCGCCTGGCGGCGCGGCGTATCACGCCTGCCGAGCAGGCGGCCCTGGAAGCGGCGCATCGCGCCTGTGAGGGCGCGCGCGATGCGGGCGACCCGGACACCTACTATCAGCTCAACGAGGTGTTCCACCAGCGCATCTACGGCGCCAGCCACAACGCTTTCCTCGCCGATCAGGCCACCGCGCTGCATCGCCGGCTGCGCCCCTACCGACGCCTGCAGTTGCGCGTGCGCAACCGCATGGCGACTTCATTCAGCGAGCATCAGGCCATCGTCGATGCGATCAATGCCGGTGACGGCGACCGCGCCGCCGAGTTGCTGCGCTCCCATGTGACGGTGCAGGGTGAGCGTTTTGCCGACCTGGTGGCGAATCTGCGGGACTTCAAGGCCAAGGCCTGAAGGCCCGATCGTCGGGCAACGCCAAACGGCGCGGAAACATCCGTGCCGTTTGCGTTTCAGGCCTGCGCCCGCAATTCTCCCGGGGTGCCGCCAAAGGTGCTGCGAAAGGCGGCGATGAAGGCGGAGGTGGATTCGTAGCCGTGGGCCAGGGCGACGGCGGTGACGCTGTCGCCGGCTTCCAGGGCGTCCAGCGATAGCAGCAGGCGCAGGCGCTGGCGCCAGTCGCCGAAGCTCATGCCGGTATCGCGATGGAACAGGCGCGCCAGGGTGCGTTCCGAGGCCCCGGCCACGGCGGCCCATTGCTCCAGAGTACGTGGATCGGCAGGCTGTTCCTGCAGCGCGCTGTAGATGGTCAGCAGGCGTCGATCCTGCGGCAGCGGCAGGGTGAAGGCGGCCTGCGGCAGGCCCGCCAGCTCGTCCAGCAGCACTGCCACCAGGCGCCCGGCGGCGCCGGCCTGGTCGTATTTCACCGGTAGTCGGCTGACCTTGCGGATCAACTCGCGCACCAGGGGCGTGATCTCCAGCACCGTGCAACTGCCCGGTAGGGTGCTGGCTACATCCGGTTCGAGATACAGGCTGCGCATTTCGGCGGGGCGCCGGTTGACCACCTGATGGGGTACTTCGGGCGGCACCCAGACCGCGTAGCGCGGTGGCGCGACATAGTCGCCATCGGGCGTGCGCACGCCGAGCACGCCGCTGATGGCATAGGAAAGCTGGCACCAGGGATGGCTGTGGACCTCGGTCCAACTGCCGGGCGCGAGGGATTCGGCGCGGCTGTAGAGGGGCCGCGGCAGGCTGTCGAGGGTGGGGACTTGGCGTTTCACGAATGTCCGTTTGGCGCTATGGCTTGTCCAGATGGCGTTAGTCGAAAGGCGGCAGGCTTTCTATAGTTTCACGCTCGATCCCGCTGTGCAATTCAGGAGCCCGCCATGCCTTCGTCCCGTCCCCGCGCCTTGTTGCAGTCCTGTGCTGCCGGCTTGAAGAAGGAATGGTTTCTGGTCGGCATGATCGGCGCCGTGCTGCTCGCTACCCTGTTGCCGGAATGGGGTCGGAGCGGTGGCCTGCTGCACGGCGATCAACTGGCGAACGGCGGCATCGCCATCGTGTTTTTCCTCCACGGCCTCGGCATTTCCCCGCAGCACCTGAAGGATGGGCTGGCGCGCTGGCGCGTCCATGTCTTCGTCCAGTTGTGTACCTTCGCTGCCTTCCCGCTGATCTGGATGATCGCCTATGCCCTGGTGGGGCGCTGGTTGCCGCCGGGACTGGCCCTGGGTTTCTGCTATCTGTGCGCCTTGCCTTCGACGATTTCTTCCTCGGTGGCGATGACCGGCTTGGCCCGCGGCAATGTGCCCGCAGCGATTTTCAATGCGACGTTGTCGAGCGTGCTCGGCATCGTGCTGACGCCGCTCCTGGTGGCGGCCTTCGCCGGCGCGACCGGGCAAGGCTTGTCGATGGAAGAGGCGATCCTGGGCATTGCCCGTCTGCTCTTGCTGCCCCTGTTGCTGGGCCAACTGCTGCGCCCGCTGATGCATGCCTGGCACCATCGCCACAAGCGACACACCAACCTGCTGGACCGCTGGGTGATCCTGATGTTGGTGTACACCGCCTTTTGCGATTCGGTGGCGTCCGGGCTGTGGCGCGACAACGGCGTGGGCACGCTGGCGGTGGCCTTGCTCGGCGCGGGGGGCATCCTGGCGTTGGTACTGGGTTTGTCCACCTGGCTGGTGCGGCGTCTGGGGTTCCCGGTGGAGGACGAAATCACCGCGGTTTTCTGTGGTTCGAAAAAGACCATGGCCTCCGGCGTGCCGATGGCGAAATTGCTCTTCGGCGCCCATCCTTCCTTGGGCCTGATCCTGTTGCCGATCATGCTGTATCACCAACTACAACTCTTCGTTTGTTCGATGCTGGCGTCCCGCTATGCGCAGCGCCCGCCTACTGAGAACGCGACCTAGGCAATTACAATTGCGCCCTGGTCGGCAGCCCGGCATTCGCGGCGCGATCCCCAACTCTGCAGAAATCCTATGAGCGCCTACTTCATCACCGGCACCGACACGGAAGTCGGCAAAACCTTCGCCACTTGCGCGCTGTTGCATCGCTACGCGGCCGCCGGCCGCCGTGCCGTTGGTATGAAGCCGGTGGCCGCCGGGCTCGACGCCACCGGCGCCAACGAGGACGTGGTGCAGTTGGCGGCGGCCTCCTGGGTGGACGTGCCGGCCGAGTTGATCAATCCCTATGCCTTCCGCAGCGCCGTCGCGCCCCATCTGGCGGCGGCGGCCGACGGCCGGGAAATCCGCTTCGCGCCGATCCATGCCGCCCTGGCCGAATTGCAACGGCGGGCCGAGGTGGTGCTGGTGGAGGGGGTCGGCGGTTTTCGCGTGCCCCTCGGGCCGGAGGGCGACAGCGCCGATCTGGCGCAGACCCTGGGCCTGCCGGTGATCCTGGTGGTGGGGCTGCGCTTGGGCTGCATCAACCATGCACTGCTGACGGTGGAGGCGATCCAGGTCCGCGGCCTGCGCCTGGCGGGATGGATCGCCAACACCATCGACCCGACCATGGCCTGCCTGGCGGAGAACGTCGCCACCTTGGACGAGGCCATCGTTGCGCCGAGGCTCGGCCTGCTGCCGCGGGCGCCGCTGCCGGGCGCCGCCGCCCTGGCCTCAGTAGAGCTGCTGCTGCCGGATTGAGATCAGCGCCACGGCCTGGTCGATGAAGGCCGGCACCTGTTCCGCCGGCATCGGCCGGGCATACAGATAGCCCTGCATCAGGGTGCAGCCGCGGTTCAGCAGGTAGTCCCGCTGGGCTTCGGTCTCGACGCCCTCGGCAATCACTTCCAGGCCCAGGTCGCGGGCCATCGACAGGGTGGCCGAAGTCACCGCGGCGTCTTCCATATCCCCCGGCAGGTCCATGACGAAGGAGCGGTCGAGCTTCAGGCATTCGATCGGGTAGCGCTTCAGCGCCGCCAGCGATGAATAGCCGGTGCCGAAGTCGTCCAGGGCCAGGGACAGGCCGAGGCCGCAGAGCTGCTCCAGGCGCGGTACGACTTCGCCGCTGTCGGCCATCAGTGCGCTTTCGGTGATTTCCAGGGTGATCCGCTGCGGGTTGGCGCCGGTGTAGGCCAGCACGGTGCGGATGCGCTCGATCAGGTCGGGACGGTTGAACTGGATCGCCGAGAGGTTCACCGAGATCGCCAGGTCGGGATAGTGCTCAGCCCAACTGGCCTGCTGGCGGCAGGCCTCGGCCAGTACCCATTCGCCGACGGGCACGATCAGGCCGTTCTGTTCCGCCAGGGGGATGAATTCGCCCGGCATCACCAGACCGCGCTCCGGGTGCTGCCAGCGCACCAGGGCCTCGACGCCGATGCAGCGGCCGCTGTGGGCGTCGATCTGCGGCTGATAGTGGAGGCAGAAGTGGTTGCGTTCGAGGGCGCGGCGCAGGGCGCCTTCCAATTGCAGGCGGGCCACGGCGCGGGCGTTCATGTCCTGGATGAAGAACATGTAGTTGTCGCGGCCCGCATCCTTGGCGCCGTACATCGCCAAGTCGGCGTGCTTCAGCAGGGTATCGATGTCCTGGCCGTCGTCCGGGTAGAGGGCGATGCCGATGCTGACCGAGACGCGCAGCTCGTGCTCGTCGATCAGGAAGGGCAGGGCCAGGGCGCCGAGCAGCTTGGTGGCGACGGTGGCGGCATCCTCCGGGTGGGTCAGGCGCGGCAGCAAGACGACGAACTCGTCGCCGCCGAGGCGCGCCAGCAGGTCGTCGTCGCGCAGGCAGGCGGCGAGCCGGTCGGCGGCGTCGCTCAAGAGGCGGTCGCCGACCGGGTGGCCGAGGGAATCGTTCACTGTCTTGAACTGGTCCAGGTCGAGGAACAGCACGGCGAGGATGTCCTCGTGGCGGAAGGCGCTGTTCACCGCGGCGCTGGCCCGCTCCAGCCAGTGGCTGCGGTTGGGCAGCCGGGTCAGGGCATCGTAGCGGGCCAGGTACTGGATGTGCTCCTCGGCGCGCTCGGCGGCCTCCAACTGGTCCCGCAGCAGGGCGTTGGCCTGGCCCAGTTCGTCGGTGCGCTGGGCCACCAGTTCCTCGATGCGCCGGGTGCGGCCGGTGGTCAGCAGCAGCAGGGCGCCGAGCAGGCCGACCATGCAGACGCCTACTGCCAACGTGGTCCACACCGCCCAACTGCGCAGCGCGGAGAGATAGGCGCCGGTCGGGCGCAGCCGCAGCTCCCAGTCGCGGCCGGCGAATTCGAGGGGGATCGCCTTGCTGATGTGATTCGCCAGCCAGCTTTCGCTTTCGCAGCCCAGGGCGCCGGAGAGGCGCTTGAATTCGCCCAGTGCGGCCTTTTCCACCAGGCAGATGTCAATTCGGCTGCGCTCATTGGATTGGATCGCCGCGTTGATCAGGTCGTCCATGCGCATCGCCGAGGACACCAGGCCGAGCATGGTGTCCGGCCGCTCGGGGGCGAGCACCGCCTGATAGATCACCACCCCGACCTGATCGGCCTTCTCCTGTACCAGGCGCAGGCCGGCGGTGGCGGTCGGCTTACCGCTGCTGCGGCTGAGGGCGACGGTGGCTGCCGAGACCGGCAGGGACAACTGGTTCATGCCCAGTGCCGGCTTGTTGTCGGCCAGGGGCTGGATGTACTGGATCGGCAGGTATTCCTTGGCCGGCGATGCCGGGAAGGTGTTGCCGGCGGCGGTGCGATCGAGTATCCGCAGGCGGCCGCGGCCGGAGGCGCTCGGCTGCCGTTCGAAGGCTTCGCGTTGGGCGTGGCTGACCAGCGGCGCCCAGGCGAAGTTCATGGTGCCCGGATGGCGGGCGAGGAAGGGATCGACGTAAGCGCTCCATTCCTTCCAGCTCAGGTCGTCGTCGGCGGCGATCCAGCGCTCGAGGGAGATCACCATGTCCAACTGGATTTCCAGGCGGTTGCCGATCAGGGTTTGGATGTGTTCGGTGTCGCGGGCGAACTGGGCCTGGATGCGATCCTGCTCCCACTGTTTGACCTGGGCGAAGGTCAGGCTGAGCAGGCCGAAGGCCACCGCCATCGGCCCGACGATCAGCATCCGGCGCGGCCGCCAGGCCTGCCGCGGCTCGCCGAAAAAGGCGAAGACCAGGGGCGCGAAGGCGATGATGCCGAGGCTGTCGCCCAGCCACCAACTCCACCAGGTGAACAGCACGTCGCCGGGCTGGATGGCGCCGGACAGGCCCAGCGCGCTGACGGCGATGCTGGCGCTGACCAGGCTGCTGAGCGGCGCCACGACGCAGAAGAAACGCAGGATTGAGCGCGGAGTGTCGAGGGGCGTCGGGAAACTGATCAGGCGCCGCGCCAGGGCATAACCGGCAAGGGCCTGCAGCGTGGCGCCGAGGGGGACCGGCGCGATGCCCCACCAGGAGATGCCGCTGACGCCGGCCTGCAGCGCGGCGAAGATCTGGACCAGGAAGGAGCCGACGAGCACCCCGGGCCACAGCCGCGGGCCGCGGATCAGCATCAGCGCCAGGGCGATGCCGGCCGGCGGGAAGAAGGGCACGGCGTAGCCCGGCGGCGCGGCGATCTGCAGCGACAACCAGCCGCTCAAGGCATAGGCGGCCGCCAGCAAGACGGTAATCAGGGGGAGGGGCGGCATGGAAGATTATTTTTATAACTAAAGCATTATCTCATGGGCGCTGCTGCCAATTGCTGCGGACTCCATTCTGCGGTTGCCAGGTGCGGCGCGCGGCCCGAGAATGGCGGCTTTTTAAGGCTATTCCATGATCGAGAATCCTGGCAAAGGCGCCGACGCCGGCACCGGCATCGACGACGCCCTGGCGGCCCTCGCCTCCGCCGAAATCCAGCGCAAGGCAGCCGATACCGCCCAGGACGCCTTCGCCCACGCCTTCCGCCTGATGTTCCAGGGCGACGAGAAGCAGGCGACGGCCATCCTCGGCGAGATCGAGACGCGCCTGCGTGCCTGGTGCGCCACGGCGCCCAGCGAGGAGGGGCGCAGCCTCTACCTGGCCCTGGTGGCCTCCGGCATGGATCAGTGGGGCCTGGCCTACAGCCAGGCTTTCGGCCTGCACGGCATCCCGGCCCTGAGCCATCTGCTGGGCAGCATCCGCAACGGCCTGGAGCCCCAGGCCGAGGCCCGTTTCCAGCAGATGTTCGCCGCCATCGAGGCGGTCGAGACCAATGCGGTGGATTTCAAGGTGGCGCTACGCCGTGGCATTCACATGGCATTGTGGAGCGCGATGATCTCCTGCGAAAGCCGCGAGGAGGCCGAGCGCATCCTGGCGACGCTGGGCTCCCTGCTGGTGGTCCTGACCGAGCGCATGCCGGTCTACGGCTGGCGCCTGGTGGCCGACGCGATGGCGCAAATTCAGATTCGCTGCGTCGCCGAGGGCCTGGCGGCGGACGGCCTGGCGCGGGACGTCACCGAGGCGCTGTTCGACGCGGTGGCCAAGGCGCTGCCGAAGGAAACCCGCGATCAGGTGTTCGTCCAGTCCGGGCGCGCCGTGATCGCCTGGCAGCAGGCGCGGCGCGCGGTGGTGGAGTAGTTAGGCGGCTGGATTCAGCGCGCGTAGTAGCCGACGGCGACCAGGGCGCTGGCGGTTTTGCGGAAGAAGCTGTGCTTGTATTCCACCTTGCCGGTGACCGGGTTGCGCCAGCGGTAGTCCAGCTCACCAGCGCCGGAGGCCTTGGCCATGGCCAGCATCTTTTCCAGCACCGGCTTGCCGTCCGGATCGACCACTTCGGCGGCGGGTCGGCCGACCAGGGCTGGATTGGTGCCATGGGCCACCACCTTGCCGTCCTTCAGGCCGACGGCGAAGACATACAGGTCGCCCTGGTGGAAGCGGCCGCCGAAGCGGTTGAATTCGGCATAGGCGGCTTCGCCCTTGGTTTCTACCGCCTTGGCGGCCTCTTCGAGCATGGCCTTGGCCTGCTCCGGTGTGGCCCGCGGCAGGTAGAAGCCGACGGCGATGACGCGCTCGCCCACCTTCTCGAAATAGGTGTGCTTGAGTTCTACCTTGTTGTCCGCCGGGTTCAGCCAGGGATATTCCACCTCGCCGCTGCCCTTGGCCTGGGCGGCCTTGATCATCTCGCTGAACAGCGGCTTGCCGGCCGCATCGCGGATGGCCGAGACGTCGCGGCCGATCAGCGCCGAGGAAGGGCCGCCGCTGGCCAGCAGGCGGCCGTCGCTGCCGAGGACGTAGACGTAGAGTTCGCCGTCGGTAAACACCTCCTGCTGGTTGAACGCCACCAGGGCGCGTTCGCCCTTTTCGCCGTAGAACTTCACCGCGCTCTTCAGCAGGGCCTTGGCGCGCTTGGCGTCGCTGTTCTCGGCCACGGTGGCGACGGCGGCGGCCGGCTTGTCGGCCGCGACGGCGGCGAGCGGCGCTGTCAGGGCTGGCAGCAGGAAGGCAAGGGCGAGCGCGGGGCGGATCATGGCATCTCCATAAATGGACAGGGAATTGGCGCATCCTAGCGGGGCCTATTCCGCACTGCAACCTCGGCGCCGAGCCCGGATAATGGCGGCTTCCATCTATGGACCGACTTTATGAAACAGCTCGATTCCGCCGCCCTGGATCTCCTGGCCACTGCTGCCGCCGATTCCCCGCGCCGCCGCGCCAACCGCAACCTGCACGACGACCTGGCCGATCCGGTGCAGCGCCTGGCGATTGCGATGGAGCCCGACACCAAGGTGTTGCCCCACCGCCACCCGCAGACCTTCGAATTGCTGTTTCCTCTGCGGGGCCGTTTCCTGGTGCTGCACTTCGATGAGGCGGGAGTTGTTGTGCAACGCACAATTCTGGGTGAGGACTGCCGCCTGGTGGAAAATCCTGCCGGGGTTTGGCACGCGGTGCTGTCCCTCGACCCGGGCGGGGTGATCTTCGAGGTCAAGCACGGCCCCTATGCCCCGGTGGGCGCGGCCGACACGGCGCCCTGGGCCCGCGACAGGAGTGCGGCGGAAGAGGAAAAACTGCTCGCCTGGTATGTCGTCGCCCGTATCGGGGAACGTTGGGGCGGATAGCGGGCACGAAGTCTGCGTAGTGTTGTCTGAGCTTGCTCAAGCCGACAAGGCGCCCTGCCGTGAATTGGCTTGGATGAGTCTGATCCGATGAGGAGAACATGATGACGACCGCCGACATCCATATTCCCCTGGCCGATGCCCGCCAGATTTACCGCCTCGAAGACGTGGAGCGTGCGCTGGAGCAGAGCGCACCGTCGCGCAATGAGGCCCTCGCCGCCTACTATGGGCGGATGAAGGACATGGGCGGCACCCGCTACGTGGTCAAGCCGAGCAGTGCCGACCATCTCGATTCCCTCTACGACAGTTGTCCGAATTTCGGCGAGGTCATCGACGATTTGAAGAAGTCCCTGGCCCTGGCGGTCTCCGGCAATGAGCCGGTGGCCTTCGCGCCGATGCTGCTGCTGGGCGAGCCGGGAATCGGCAAGACCCACTTCGCCCGCTGCCTGTCCGACATGCTCGGTACCGGCTACCAGTTCGTCTCGATGTCGTCGCTGACCGCCGGCTGGGTGCTTTCCGGCGCCTCGGCGCAATGGAGCCACGCCAAGCCGGGCAAGGTGGCCCAGGCCCTGGTGGGCGGCAACGTGGCCAACACCATCATCGTCCTCGACGAGGTGGACAAGTCCGGCGGCGACGCCCGCTACGACCCGATGGGCTCGCTCTACGAACTGCTGGAGCAGGACACGGCGCGACGCTTCCGTGACGAATACGTGGACGTGGAAATCGACGCCAGCCACATCCTCTGGGTCACCACCGCCAACGACGACCGCTCGATTCCCGAGCCCATCCTCAACCGGATGAACGTCTATGCGATCCCGCGCCCCGATGCCGACGAGTCCTTCATGATCGCCTGCAAGCTCTACCGCGACATCGTTCGCGAGCACGATTGGGGCTTCCCCGACGAAGCGCCGGAGGAGGTGATGGAACTGCTGGCGGCGCTGCCGCCGCGCAACCAGCGCCGGGCCCTGATGGCGGCCTTCGGCAACGCCAAGCTGGCGGGCCGCGACCGGCTGGAAGCGGTGGATTTCGACAGCTACCGGGCCGACCGCAAGCGCAAGATCGGCTTCTGATATTCTTCGCCGTCACGAAGGGGCGCGCAGGTCGCGCCCCTTTTCATTTCGCGGGGGGATCATGGACGAGCGCATCACCGAACTGGAAATCAAGCTGGGCTTCACCGAGGAACTGGTGGAACAGTTGAATCTCACCGTGTTCCGCCAGCAGCAGCAGATCGAGGCGCTACAGGCCGCCATCGGCCGCCTCAGCCAGCAGGTGCAGGACAGCCAGCCGAAGGAATTCCGCAGCTTGCGCGACGAGATTCCGCCGCACTATTGAGCGGCGGGCTGGGCCTTCTTCAGCAGCGGTTCGCGCAGCGCGGCGAAGCGTTTCGGGTCCACATACTGCAGCACCTCCGGGCCTTCCTTATCCAGCAGCAGATCGAGGCCGCGCTCCGGGTAGAGGAAATGCTCCAGCCGTTCCGAGACGCGAATCCGTTCCGCCGGCTTGCCGAAGCGCTGCAGCACCAGGGTCTCGTCCAAGTTGGTCGAGGGGATGTAGGTGATCGCCCGCAGCGGCGCGCCCCAGGCCAGGCTGACGTCGTCCGGGTGCAGGTTGAAGCGGCGGGTGGTGCTTTCCATATAGGACGACTTGGGGGAGCGTTGGCGCATCTGCGCCAGCACTTCCGGCGCGATCTCGGCGCTGAACACCATCTTGCCGCCGATCATGCCGGCCGGCAGGCTGGCGCTGTAGGCCTCCAGTTCGCCGGCCTCGCCGGGGGCGGCGATGATCGCCAGGTCGAGATCGTTGGCAAAACGGCTGCGCACTTCCGCCAGCTTGCTGCGCCCCGGCGCTAGGCCGAAGACGCGGGTGCTGCCGTCGGCCTGCAGTTCGATCTGCCAGGGCAGGTCGTCGGTGCCGGCGACGGTGCGGGTCGGCGGGAAAATCACGGGTAGGGCCAGCAGGAACAACACCGCCAGGACGATGGCGGCGATCAGTTTTTTCATGGCGCGGTCTGCGGAAAGGCGGAGGCCGGACGTTACCAGAATGAGGGCGATACCGAGCACTTCTGCCGCGATTCAATTCTGCAGCCATCGCGTAGAATCAAATGTATAGCCGCCTTATTCCGGGGACATGCAAATGACGACCACCGCCGCCACCAGCGAACACGCCATCCTGGTTCTCGATGACGAGCCGAACATCGTCAACGCCATCCGGCGCGAGCTTTCCAGCGCGGCCCTGGGTCGCTACCACTGCGTCGTCGAGGGCTTCACCGATCCCCATGAGGCGCTGGCCCGTGCCCGGGAGAAGACCTTCGAGGTGGTGCTGACCGACTACCGCATGCCGGAGATGGACGGCGTTGAATTCCTCAAGGCCCTCCACGAGATTCAGCCGGACTGCGTGCGCGTGGTGCTCTCCGGCCAGACCGATATGGACGGCCTGGTGAAAATGATCAACCAGACCCACATCTACCGCTTCATCCCCAAGCCCTGGAGCAGCTACTTCCTCAAGAGCACGGTCGCCCAGGCCATCGGCTTCCGCCAGACCCAGATCGAGAACCGGCATATGGCCGCAGCGCTGCGCCAGCGCGGCATCGACCTGCCGGAAGACGCGATCAACGAGGTGGACCACATCCTGGTGGTGGACAGCGACATCAGCTCCGCCCGCGCCGTGGCCCGCGACCTGACCAATCACACGCGGCTGGACGACGTGTTTTCGGCGATGCGCACCGAGCTGGTCCATCTCCGGGCGCCGAAGTTGGACCCGAAGAGCATCACCGTCCAGGTGACGGATTCGCCGGTGTACGGCCTCAAGGTTGCCGACGACCTGACCTTTTCCTGCGTGATCGCCGATTTCCACATGCGCGAAATGGATGGCGCCAAGTTCCTCGAGGCCTTTGCCGACAAGCAGCCGGAATCCGTGCGCATCCTGCTGTCCGCGGATGCCAACCTGGACAGCGTCGTCATCGCACTGGACATGGCGCATATCCACAACTTCATCGCCAAGCCCTGGGTCGATTACGAACTGCGCGCCGCCGTCGCCCAGGCCCTGGCCAAGCGCCGCCTGGCGCTAGAAAACGCCATCCTGGCGAAGATGTGCAAGGCCCGCGACATCGACTACACGCAGGATTAACGCGCATGCTTCCTCGAGCGTTCGCTCAAGGAAGCATGCAAGGTATAAACGCCCGCCCCTCCCATCCTCCCCTCGCGGACCAGCCCGAAGGGCGCAGGACGCCGCACTGCGGCGGTCCCGAGCGTAGCGAGGGATGGGCCACAGGCCCACAGAGGCTATTAATTGGCTCGCTGCGCTCGATATCACAGGGTGCTTCGTTCAAACGCTTTCGCACTAAGCGTCCGTTTCCCCGGTTTCCAGGTAGGCGCGGAACAGGTACTCCAGTTCCGCCACCGAGGCATCCACCGAGTAAGGCATCGCCTTGGCGAACAGGTCGAGCAGGACGACTGCGTTCACCGGGGCGTCCTTGCCGACGGCGCTGCGCAGGCGTTCCGCCATCGCCACATTGATGTCGTGCAGCCGCTGGTAGCGCGTGCGCAAGCCTTGCAGGGATAGATCGGGCTCGCTGCCGGCGCGCTGGCGGAAGTACTGCGCCAGCAGATACATCGAGGTGGCGCGGTAGATGGTCTCCTCTTCGGTCGCCAGGGGCAGGTGGAAGCGCGCCATCGGCCGCAACCAGGCCACCTCCGGGCAGCCGCAGGTGGCGATCAAGAGACCCATCAGGGAACTCACTGCCCGCTGCGCCGAGACCTTGCTATGGACTTCCCGTTCCGGCTGGGTGACCGTCACCGCCATCGGTGCGTAGGAATCGATGCCGGTGGCAAAGGCTTGCAGTCCCACCAGGGCTTCCGCCATCGGGCACTGCGCCGCCTTGCCGGCCAGCGGGCAATCGGGGCAGCGGTGGTGATCGAGGGCGGTCCACGCCGGCGGCGATGTTTCCGGCGGCAAGCGCAGCTCCAGGCTGCCGGACTCCAGGGATACGGTAAAGCTGCCGGTGCTGCCGTCGTCCGCATCGAGGCGGTAGGTGATTTGGATCAGGCTCATCTGCGGCTATCCCTTCAAGTCGAAGGCGCGTTGTACCTCGCTTTTCAGCGCCTCGTCTTCCCAGGGTTTGGAGATGAATTTCCAGACGGCGCCACGATTGATGGCGTCGGTCAAAGTGCCGATGTCCGAATAGCCGGAGAGGATGATACGCCGGGTGTGCGGGTAGAGATCGCGGGCGCGGCTGAGGAATTCGATGCCGCTCATGCCCGGCATGCGGTGGTCGGAGAGGATCACGTGGACCTGGTTGACCGCCAGCAACTCCAGCGCCTCGTTGCCGCCGTTGGCGGTCAGGATGCGGTAGCCCTCGCGGCGCAGCAGGCGCTTCAGGGCGTTGATGATGTTGGGCTCGTCGTCCACCAGCAGCAGCGTCGGCTCGGTCGCGGCGACGGCGCTGTCTTCCTGCAGGCCCAGGTTGCGGCCCTGTTTCAGCAGTTCGGCGACCTCGTCGGCGGGCAGCGGCTTGCTGAAGTAGTAGCCCTGGATTTCGTCGCAATCCTGGCGGCGCAGTTGCCGCGCCTGGCCTTCCGATTCGACGCCGACGGCGACGGTACGCTTGCCCAGCTTGTGCGCCATGGCGATGATGGCGGCGACGATCGAGGCGTTCACCGGGTTGGTGGTGATGTCGCGGACGAAGCTCTGGTCGATTTTCAGCGCATCCACCGTCAGTCGCGACAGGTAGGACAGCGACGACAGCCCGGTGCCGAAATCATCCAGGGCCAGGCGCACGCCGAGTTCGCGGATGCGGTCCACGACGACGAAGGCGTAGGTCGGGTCGCGCATCATCGCGCTGTCGCTGATTTCCAGCTCGATGCAGCTCGGCGGCAAGCCGGAGTCGTGCAGCGCCTGGGCGATGAAGGCCGGCAGGTCGCCGCTGCGGAAGTGCCGCAGCGAGAGGTTCACCCCGATCGGCAGCAGCGGCAGCCCGGCATCCAGCCATTGCTGCTGCTGCGCCAGGGCGGCGTGGATCACCCATTGGCTGAGGTTGACGATCAGGCCGGTCTCCTCCGCCACCGGGATGAAGCGCCCCGGTGCCAGCAGGCCATGCTGCGGGTGGGCCCAACGCACCAGCGCTTCGAGGCCGACCACCTGGCCGCTCTTCAGGTCCACCTTGGGTTGGTAGTGCAGGCGCAGCTCGTCGCGGGCCACCACTTCGCGCAGGCCGGCGGTGATGTCGGTGAATTCGGCCGCCTGCTGTTCGGCCGGCGGCGTGTATAAACATAGGGTGTCGCCGCCGCCGCTCTTGGCCGCGGACATGGCGGCAAAGGCGCGCTGCAACAGGCTGTCGCTATCGCGCCCGTCCAGCGGGAAGCGGGCGATGCCGATGCTGGCGGTAATCGCCACCTTGCGCCCCTGCAACTGCATCGGCGTCGAAATCGCCGAGAGCAGCCGACGCCCCAGGTCTTCCAGCATGCCCTGGTCGATGCTGCCGGGCAGCAACAGGCAAAATTCGTTGCCGCCGGTGCGGGCGACCAGATCGGTCTGCCGTGCGGCCTCCTTGAGCCGGGTGCCGACCCGCTGCAGCAGCTCGTCGGCGGCGAGATGGCCGATGCTGTCGTTGAGCAACTGGAAGCGGTCGATATCCAGGGTGAGGACGGAAAAGCCCTCGCGCGAATCCAGGCCGCCGCTGTTTGCTGAAATCTCGCTGGCGCGGGCCGCCAGGGCAATGTGCTCGGCCAGCATGGCGCGGTTGGGCAGGCCGGTGGTCGGGTCCACCGTGGCGATCTCGCCGCCGAGCAGGGCGGCGACTTCACCGTAGAAATTCTCTTCCTTGATGGCGAAGAAGTGGCTGATGAGACCCTTATCGTCGCGCACCGGCGCGATGCGCATCAGTTCGCGGCAGACCTCGCCGTTCTTGCGCTGGTTGGTGACTTCGCCGTGCCAGACGTGGCCGGCCAGGATGGTGGTCCACATCGATTCGTACACTTCGCGCGGCACCTTGCCGGAACTGAAAATACTGGCATTGCGCCCCAGCACCTCCTCCAGGGTGTAACCGCTGGCTTCGAGCTGGCGCGGGTTGGCGTAGACGATATTGGCGTCGCGGTCGGTGAGGATGATGCCGAAGCTGTTCTGCTCCAGCATCAGGCGGAACAAGCTGTCGGTGATGGGTGGGCTCATGCGTCGGGCTCCCGGTTCTCGGCTGGGCCGGCCAGCGGCAACCACAGGCGAAAGCGGCTGCCTTTGCCGGGGGCGCTGTCGATCTCGATACGGCCGTCGTGCTTATGGATGATGTCGTAGGACAGGGACATGCCCAGGCCGGTGCCCTTGCCCGGCGGCTTGGTGGTGTAGAACGGCTCGAAGCAGCGGCGCAGGGTTTCTGCGGACATGCCGCAGCCGCTATCGGCAATTTCGACCCAGACCTGCCCGTCCTGCTCGCCGCTTTTCAGCGTGATGGTGCCGTGCTGCTCGATGGCCTGGACGGCGTTCATCAGCAGATTCATGAACACCTGATTGATCTGCGCCGGGATGCAGCGCACCTGCGGCAGCGGCTGCAGCTCGCGGACGATGTCGGCCTTGTACTTGAGCTCATGCCAAACCACGTTGACCGTGCTTTCCAGGCCGGCGATCAAGTCGGCGGATTGCCATTCCGCCTCGTCCACGTGGGAGAAATCCTTCAGGTTGAGCACGATCTTGCGCACCCGGTCGAGCCCGTCCTGCGACTCGAGGAGCAGGGCGGCCAAATCCTGGCGGAGGAAGGGAAGGTCGATTTCCTTGGCGACCGCCTGGGCCGGCGGGCATTCCGTCGCCGCATCGACCACGCGCATCAGATCGTCGATATAAGCGCGTAAGGTGCCCATGTTGGAATTGACGAAACCGATCGGGTTGTTGATTTCGTGGGCCACACCGGCGGCGAGTTGGCCGATCGACGCCATCTTTTCCGACTGCAGCATGCGGCTCTCGGTGTGCTCGATCTTGTCCAGCAGCGCCGTTACCTGCTCGTGGTCGGCGGAAAGCTTGGCGTAGGCAGTCTCCAGTTCCGCCGTGCGCGACGCGACGCGGGCCTCCAGCTCGGCGTTGGCGCGGGCCAGGTCGTGGTTTTGCTGGGAGACGACACCGTAGAGCTGCTGCATCGCATGCAGCAGAACCGTGGTGGATTGGCTGTCTTCCATGTCGGGTGCCGCTGCCGGCGGCTGGCCCTGATGAACCCGCTGGACCTCCCGCACCATCGCCTGATCTTCGCCAAGGATGTGATAGGTCAGCCAGGCCGTGAGAAAGCTGTGCAAGGTCTCCGCCGGCTTGGCCATACGGCTGCGCTCGCGCCACATGGCCGACATCTGGTCGATGAAGCGTTGGTGCAGTCGATGGTGGCGTTCGACGAAACGAGGGTCGAGCTTGCCCTCGGCCATCACCTGTTCCTCGTCGGTGAAATGGAAGTGGGCGTAGTCGGCCAGTTGCTTGAACACGGCCTGCAATTCGTCCTCGGCCACCGTCTCGCCGAGCACCAACAGGTTGCCGACGTCGTTCACCAGGTCCACCAGGCGCCGATGCTGGCTATCGATGCTGGCGATGCCGGTGGCAAATTGATCGGACCAGAGAAAAGCGTTGATCATGGCGATGCTTGTGTCGCTTCCGGTTGGAGGGCGGGGTCGCCCGCCAGCGTCGGCGGATCGACCGGCAGGGTCACGGCGAAGGTGGTGCCTTCGCCGACGACGCTGCTGACCTCGATCTTGCCATGGTGCTTGCCGATGATGCCGTAGGCGATCGATAGCCCGAGGCCGGTACCCCTGCCGACCGGCTTAGTGGTGAAGAAGGGATCGAAGATGCGGTTGAGGTTGGCCGGGTCGATGCCGCTGCCGCTGTCGCTGATCCGCACCTGAATCCGGTCGCCATCGAGCAGGCGGGCGGTGATGGCGATGGTGCCCTTTTCGGCAATGGCCTGGGCGGCATTGACCAGCAGATTCATGAACACCTGGTTGAGTTGCGAGGGCAGGCAGCGAATCTGCGGCAGGTCGGCGGCATAGTCCTTGTGCACCTGGCACTTGTACTTCAACTCGTTCCAGACGATGTTGAGGGTCGAATCCAGGCAGTGGCGGATATCGGCCCATTGCCAGTCGGTTTCGCCGACGCGGGAGAAATCCTTCAGGTCCTGGACGATTTTCTTGACCCGGGTCAGGCCGTCCTTGGATTCGTCCATCAGTTGAAAGATGTCGGACTTGATGTAGCCGAAATCCTTTTCCGCCAGCAGGGCGTCGACCCGCGGCAACTCGATCGGGTTGGCCACGGCGGCCTCGTAGGCCGAGACGATTTCGAAAATATCGCCCAGGTAGCTCTCCAGGGTGCCGAGATTGGAATGGACGAAGCCGATCGGGTTGTTCAGCTCGTGGGCGACGCCGGCGGCGAGCTGGCCGATGGAGGCCATCTTCTCCGATTGCAGCAGTTGGTTGTGGGCCTCTTCCAGCTTGCAGTTCAGTTCCCGCTGCTGCGCCAGGTTGGCCTGCAGCTCACGCTCGGCGCGGGAGCGCTCGACGATGCGCCAGAGGTCGGTCAGCAGCAGTTGGACGAAATCGACGTCGTCCTGTTCGTAAGGCGTCGCCTTATTGCCGACGCCGGCGATCACTTTCACCTTGCCGCCCTCGATTACCGGCACGCTGATCAGCCGCAGCAGGTGGGCATGTCCCGGCGGCAGGCCGTTGGGGCTGGCGGCGGTGCCGTAGTCGTTGATCACCACCGGCTTGCGTTGGCGGAAGGCGTCGGCCCAGATGCCGGCGCGAGCGAGCGGGTAATGGTTGTCGTGCAGTGCCTGGCAGGCGGCCTGGGTGCGCGCCGTCCACAGCCCCAGGGAGAGGGTCTCCTGGTCGGGATTGACGAAGTGGAGGAAGCCCATCGCGCTTCCGGTCAGCCGCTCGGCCTCCTCCAGGCCGTAGGCCAGCAGGCTGCGCTCGTCCAGGCTGGCGGCCTGTTCGGTGAAGCGCAACAACGCTAGGCCGCGCTCGGCGTTGCGGATTCGCACTTCTTCGGCACGCTTGCGCTCGGTAACGTCGATATTGGTGCCGGCCAGCAGCAATGGGTGGCCGTCGGCGGCGCGCTCGATCACTTTGCCGCGGCCGAGCAGCCAGCGCCATTCGCCTGAGCGGGTGCGGATTCGGTACTCGGCCTCGATGGCCTCGCTGCCGTTGGCCAGTTGGGCGCGGACCGTGGCCAGGGCCGGCTCCCGGTCGTCGGGATGTACATGCGCCAGCCATTCGTCGAGGCAGGCGACGAACTCTCCTTCGGCATAGCCCAGGGAGTGGTAAAACTCCGGCGACCAGTGGATCGCGCCAGTGTCGAAGTTCCATTCCCAGATCGATTCGTTGGCGGCTGCCAGGGCGATTTCCAGCCGCTGCCGGCTTTCCCGCAGGGCTCGTTCGGCGGCGTTGATGTCGGTGATGTCGCTGGCGTAGATCACCACCCGCGGCTGGCCGCCGGGAACCGCATAGATATGCGAGCGGTACAGGCGGCCGTCGCGCTCGTCGATCAACTGGGCCGATTGTCCGCTGGCGGCTACCTGCTCGATGGCGGCGCGGCGGCTGCTGGCCACGGCGGTTGGCATCAGCTCGAATATGTTGTTGCCGATCAGCTCGATCGGCGTCTTGCCGAAGCGGGCGGCGCCGACCCGATTGATGTTGATGATGCGGCCATCGACGCCGACCATGGCAATGGTTTCGTCGGCCGCGTCGAGGATGGCGTATTGCGCCAGACGCGTGTCTTCCAGGCGGCGCTGGCTGTCGAGCAGCTCGGAGATGTCGCGGACGAAGGCAATGAAGGCATCGCCTTCCCGGGTCAGGGTGGTGCCGACGTCGACGTCGATGATGCGGCCGTCAGCACGCCGCCATTGCGAGCGGAAACGGTCGAAGCCGCGGGCGCGCATTGCCTGGGCATGGCTGGCGACGTGCTCCGGCGTCTCGACGACCTCCAGGTCGGCGATGCTCATGCTCAGCAGTTTTTCGCGCGAGTAGCCGCTGATCTGACAGATCGCCTGGTTGACGGCGATGATCCGGGTCTGCACATCGGTGGCGAGCACCCCATCCGGGGCGGACTCGAGCAGGGTGAAGGTTTCCTTCCAGGCGGGCGGCACGCTCTGGACGCTCTGGTTTTGGTCGCTGAGGTCAGACATTGGGTACTCGCATTTCGCTGTCGGCCAGGGTCGCGTCGTAGCAGCGATAGCCGTTGCGGCCGCCGTCCTTGGCGGCGTACATGGCGGCATCGGCATGCTTCATCAGGTCTTGGGCGGAGACGCCGTCGCGGGGGAAGACGGCGAGTCCGACGCTGGTGGTGATGACGTCGATGGTTAGCCCGGCCGCCGTCAATTCATAGGGGGCGGCCAGCGCCGCGACGATTTTCTGCGCCACCGGCCCCGCATCCGCGGCAGCCTTGAGGTCGGGCAGGACGATGATGAACTCGTCGCCGCCCTGGCGCGCCACCGTGTCGCCGCTGCGGACGCAGGCACTGAGGCGTTGCGCCGCGGCCTTCAGCAACAGATCGCCGATCTCGTGGCCATGGTTGTCGTTGACCTGTTTGAAGTGGTCGAGGTCGAGGAAGATCACCGCGCTCATGCAGCCCTTGCGCCGTGCATCGGCCAGCGCCTGTTCCAGCCGCTCCTGCAGCAGGCGGCGGTTGGGCAGGCCGGTGAGGGCGTCGAAATAGGCCAGTTGGCGAATCTGGTCCTGGTGCTGGCGGCGTTCGCTGATGTCTTCCACCTGGGCGTCGAAGCACTGCGGCGCGCCGTGGGTGTCGCGCAGCAGCGAGGCGGTGAGCTGCACCCAGACGCTGCTGCCGTCCTTGCGCAGGTAGCGCTTCTCCGTCTGCCAGACCGTCGCCTCGCCTTCCAGCAGGCGCCGTCGCATCGCCAGGTCGGCGGCCAGGTCGTCGGGCGCGGCGAGACTTTCGAAGTTCATGCTCTCCAATTCCTCGCGGCTGAAGCCGAGGATTTTGCACAGCGCCTGATTGGCCTTCAGCAGCCGGCCATCGAGGGCGACGATGACCATGCCGATGGGGGCGAATTCCATGAAGTCGCGAAAGCGCTTTTCGCTTTCCAGCAGGGCCATTTCCCTTTGCTTGCGTTCGGTGATGTCGCGGCACAGGCCGACGTATTGGGTGACCCGGGCGTTGCCGTCGCGCAGCGTGGTCAGGGTCATCGAGGTGGGAAAGACCTCGCCGCTCTTGCGCTGCAGCCACAGCTCGCCGTTCCAATTGCCGTCGCGGGTGGCGCTGTCGATGAGGGGGGCGATCGCATCCGGCTCGGCCGGTGTCGGCAGCAGGAAATCGAGGCGCAGGCCGGCCAGGTCGGCGGCGGCATGGCCGGTGATGCGGCTGAAGGCCGGGTTGCTGGAGCGGATCGCGGCGTCGGCGCCGAGGATGAAGATGCCTTCGCGGGTGCTTTCGAAAATCCGCGAGAACTGGGCGCCGCGGCAGATCAGCTCGTATTGGGCGAAGGCATCGCCGACCACG
>DATDMT010000273.1:0-15573 GCA_036518635.1 Rhodocyclaceae bacterium
CGCGCCCTGCACAACGGCCAGAAGACCTACAACGGCGCCGCCCTGCTGACCCGGGCCGAGGCAAGCGACATCCAGCGCGACATTCCCGACTTCGACGATCCGCAAAAGCGCGTGATCGCCGGCACCCTGGGAGATGTGCGACTGGTCTGCGCCTACATTCCCAACGGATCGGAAGTCGGCTCGGAAAAATACGAATACAAGCTGCGCTGGCTCAAGGCGCTGACCGCCTGGCTGCGCGCGGAGACGGCGCGCTATCCGAAGCTGGCCCTGCTCGGTGACTACAACATCGCCCCGGACGACCGCGACGTGCACGATCCGGCGGCCTGGAAGGACAAGATTCTCTGCTCGGCACCGGAGCGCGAGGCCTTCCGCGGCCTGCTGGACCTGGGCCTGGTGGACGCCTTCCGCCTGTTCGAGCAAGCCGAAGGCAGCTTCTCCTGGTGGGATTACCGGGCCGCCGGCTTTCGCCGCAACCTGGGCCTGCGCATCGACCACATTCTGCTCAGCGCGCCGCTGGCGGCGGCCTGTACCGAATGCCGGGTGGACAAGGGGCCGCGCAAGCTGGAGCGGCCCTCGGACCATGCGCCGGTAATTGCGGAGTTGAGGCTGTGATGAGCACGCCACTCAGCGCGCTGTACCCGGTGATCAGCCAACTGCCCCCAACCCTGGCGGGCCAGGTGGGCGAGGCCCTGCAGACCATCCAGCTCCCCGCCGGCACCGTGGTGTTCGACGAGCACCAGCCCTGCCAGGGCTTTCCCTTCATCCTCAGCGGCGCGGTGCGGGTGGTCAAGCCGTCGAGCAACGGCCGCGAGTTGCCGCTCTACCGGGTGCTGCCGGGCGAATCCTGCATCATCTCGTCGAGCTGCCTGCTCGGTCACATGGATTACAACGCCCGCGGCATCACCGAGGGCGAGACCACGCTGGGCCTGCTGCCGCGGGCCTTTTTCAGCGAGCTGATGGCCGAGGCGGTGTTCCGCGATTTCGTCTTCCACCTGTTTTCGGAACGGGTCGCCGACCTGATGCAATTGGTGGAGGAAGTCGCCTTCCGCAAGCTCGACCAGCGCTTGGCGGGCCTGCTGCTGGGCAAGGGCAAGCTGGTGCATGCCACCCACCAGCAACTGGCCGACGAGCTGGGCAGCGTCCGCGAGATGATCAGCCGGCTGCTGAAGGGCTTCGCCACCCAGGGCCTGGTCAAGCTGGGGCGGGAGCAGGTGGAGATCGTCGATGCCGCCGGGCTACGCCGCGTCGCGGAAGGTGGCAGCTCTGTAACTTAGGTTACAGACGGGGGCCGGAAATGCTGGTGCAATCGCGCCCATCCTCATTCAACCCCCAAAGGAGTGCCATATGAAAGCCAATGTCGGTGGTATTGATCGCGCCCTGCGCATCGTTGCAGGTCTGGCCCTGATCGCCTGGGCACTGATGGGCGGCCCGGTGTGGGCCTGGATCGGCATCGTGCCCCTGGCCACGGGCGCCATCAGCTTCTGCCCGCTGTACCCGCTGCTGGGCCTGAACACCTGCGCGATGAAGAAGGAAGCCTGAGTTTCACACAGGCAAGCAAAGCAAACGGCCCGCAGTACGCGGGCCGTTTTCATTTCAGGCGGGGCAAGCCGCAGCCAACTACTGCGGGCACTTCAGCTTCCAGCCGACGAAGCCGCCGCAGCCCTGGCCCGTATCGAAATCGGTGCAGCGCATCTGGCCCCAGTCGCCGGGGTCGTTGGGGCGAATGCTGGCCTCGGAAACCCGGCTGTCACCACTCTTCACCGTCTCGTTGCGGCGTAGCGCCTGGACCACGACGGCGCGCTCACAAACATTGCGGAAGTGCAGCACATGCACCGTTTGCCCTGCCGTCTGCTCGGTGCTCTCCTGACGCAGGGCGATGCAGTCGCTGCCATCGGGCGCCTTCAAAGTGCAACTTTCTTCCTGGGCCTGGCCGCCCAGGCTCGCCAGCCCTAGGGCCAAGCCGAGCACCAGGGTGTTGCGGGGAGGGAAGCTCATCGGGGAATCCTTTCGCTGCGGAAGCCTGGATATGGCGGCATCCTGAAACGCCGCAGCGGCGGCGTCAAGCGGCGCTGATCACGCCGCGGCTTTTCCCGCCAGATGATTCACCAGGCGCACGTAGTCATCCACCGCCAGGGCCTCGGCGCGAGCGGTGGGAGCGATGCCCAGGCTAGCCAGCTCGGCTTCGCCGATGAAGTCGCGCAGGGTGTTGCGCAGCATCTTGCGCCGCTGCGAGAAGGCGGCGGCAACCACCTGGGCGTAGAGCGCCTCGTCGCGCACATGAATCTGGTCGGCGGGCTTGGGGATCAGCCGGACGATGGCCGAATCCACCTTGGGCGCCGGGGTGAAGGCGCCGGGGGGGACGATGAACAAGCGCTCCATCCAGAAGCGGTATTGCAGCATCACCGAGAGGCGGCCGTACTCGGGCTCGTCGGCGTCGGCCACCATGCGGTCCACCACTTCCTTTTGCAGCATGAAGTGCATGTCGCGCACCCGCGGCGCGAAGCTCGCCAGGTGGAACAGCAGCGGCGTCGAGATGTTGTAGGGCAGGTTGCCGACCACGCGCAGCTCATTTCCCCCTCCTTGGCCGAGGCTGGCGAAGTCGAACTCGAGGGCATCGCCCTCGTGGATGGTCAGTTGCTCGGGCGTGAAGCGCTGCTTCAGGCCGGCGATCAGGTCCCGGTCGATCTCGACCACATGCAGATGGCCCAGGGCCTCCAGCAGGGGCTCGGTCATCGCCGCCAGGCCGGGGCCGATCTCGACCATCAGCTCGCCCCGCACCGGGCGGATGGCGTCGACGATCTTGCGGATCACCCCCGGCGAGTTGAGGAAGTTCTGGCCGAAGCGCTTACGCGGGATATGGCTCACGATGGACGCCGGGCGACGATCTCGGCCGCCATCTTGACCGCGGCAAACAGGCTGCCAGCGTCGGCGCGACCCGTGCCGGCCAGGTCGAGGGCGGTACCGTGATCCACCGAGGTGCGCAGGATCGGCAGGCCGAGGGTGATGTTGACGCCGTCCTCGAAGGCGGCGTACTTCAGCACCGCCAGGCCCTGGTCGTGGTACATCGCCACCTGGGCGTCGGAGCCGGCAAGGACGTTGCGGGTGAACAGGGTGTCGGCCGGCAGCGGGCCGATCAGATCGAGGCCCTCGGTCTTGAGGCGCTCGACCACCGGGGCAATCACCTCGATCTCCTCCATGCCCATGTGGCCGCCTTCGCCGGCATGGGGGTTGAGGCCGGCGACCAGGATGCGCGGCCGGGCGATGCCGAATTTCTGCCGCAGGTCGGCGTCCACGATGCGCAGGGTGCGTTCCACCTCGGCGGCGGTGATCGCGGCAGGCACGTCCTTCAGCGCCAGATGGGTGGTCACCAGGCCGACGCGGAGGCCGGCGCCGGCCAGCATCATCACCACCTTGGCGGTGCCGGTGCGTTCGGCAAGGTATTCGGTGTGGCCGGTGAAGGGCATCCCGGCGTCGTTGATGACGCCCTTGTGCAGCGGCGCGGTAACGATGCCGGAGTACTCGCCGGCCAGGCAACCGTCGATGGCGCGGTCGATCAGCTCGATGACGTAGGCGGCATTGGCGGTATCCAGCCGGCCAGGCGTACAGGGCGCGCGCAGCGGCACATGGCGGATGTCGAGGCCGGCGCTGCTGACGCCCAGTTGACGGGCGCGGGCCTCGATCAACTCGCGGTCGCCGAGCACCACGACGGGCACCGGCAGCTCGGCACCGGCCAGGGCGAGGCAGACGTCGGGACCGATGCCCGCCGGCTCGCCGCTGGTGACGACCAGGGGCTTACTTGTCTTCGAGCTTGTATTCGACATAGGTGCGGTCGCGCAACTGGCGCAGCCAGTCGTCATAGGCCTCGGCGGCCTTGCGCTCGCGCAGCGCCTGGCGCGCGGCAAGGCGCTTGCGCTCGGGCGTGGCCTCGTCGTTGCGACGCTCCAGCACCTGGATCAGGTGCCAGCCGAAGGGGGTCTGGATCGGCTGGCTGACCTCGCCGGGCTTCAGGCTGTCCATGGCTTTTTCGAAATCCGGCACGGTGTCGCCCTGGTACAGCCAACCCAGGTCGCCGCCCTTGGAGGCGGACAGGTCGTTGGAATGCAGCCGCGCCAGTTCGGCGAAATCGCCGCCGTGATCGAGGCGCTCCTTGAGGGAAGCCAGCTTCTGCCGCGCCTCGCTTTCGGACACCACTTCGTTCACCCGGATCAGGATATGGCGGGCATGGGTCTGCCGCAGGGTCGGCAAATCCTCGACGCCGCCGCGCTTTTCGATCACCTTGATGATGTGGAAACCCACCGGGCTGCGCAGCAGATTGCTCAGCTCGCCGGTCTTCAGGCTGCGGATCGCATCCGCATACAGCGAAGGCAGGCGATCCACCGGGCGCATGCCCAACTGGCCGCCGGAGAGGGCGTCGGGGGCATCGGAAAAGCTGGCGGCGACCTTGGCGAAATTCTCGCCGCCACGCAGCAGGCTAAGGGCCTGGGATGCCTTGGCCTGCAGCTTGGCCAGTTGCTCGGGGCTGGCGTTCTCGGGGATGCGCACCATGACGTGGGCGAGGTTCACCTGGACGTTGGCGTCGCCGACGCTGGCGACATTCGCCAGGTAGTTGTCCACCTCACCGTCGGAGACAGTGATGCGGCTATCCACTTCCCGTTCCTTGACGCGGGAGACCAGGATCTCTTCGCGGATTTCCTCGCGGAAGCGCGCCCAGAGGACGCCGTCCTTGGTCACGGCCGTCTTGAAATCGGCCAGGGTCATGCGGTTGGCCTCGGCGATGCGGCGCAGGGCGGCATCCAGTTCGTCGTCGCCGACCCGGATGCCGCTGTCCTTGGCAAGCTGGGCCTGGGCGCGGTCCACGATCATCCGCTCCAGCACCTGCTGCACCAGCACGTCGCGGGCCGGTGGCTGGGCGTTCTGCCCCGCCAACTGGCGCTCCACCTGGGCGACGCGGGCCTTGAGTTCGTTGAGGGTGATGGCGTCGCTGTTCACCACGGCGACGATGCGGTCGGCGGCGATCGGCTCGGCATGGGCCGCGATGGCGCAGGCCGTCAGTAGCAGGAGGAAAAGAAAGCGCATGGTCACTGGACGTTGGAGTCAGGGAAGCCCGACAGGCTACCCGGGGCATAACCCGGGATGTCGCGCTTCAACAGGTTCAGGGGGCTGGAGCCGATCCGGGAGAAATCGGTCAGCTCGAGTTGGACAAAGAAGGCGTTGCTGAATTCCGCGGACGGCGTCACCACCCGTTGCAGGACGAAGCGGGTGGACCAGCAGGCCTGGGTGTATTCCAGGCCGGCAACAGTCTCGATCAGGCTGTGGTCCTTGAAGGAATAGTTGAGCCGGCCGACGCCGGACCAACCGCCGCCCAGGGGCCACTGGCCGGAGAAGTCCACCTGCTTCAACAAGTCGCGGGTGAAGCGGTAGCCGGCATTGACCACCTTGCCCACTTCGGGCTGGTAGCGGGTGCCGATGTTGAAGCGCTCCAGCTTCGAATCGCGCGGGTTGTACTGGAAGGCGGAGTCCACATACACCCCCGGCGACACCGGCGCCGAGAGGGCGCCGAGGTAATCGGCGAGGTGGCCCGTGCGGGGCTTCTCGCCGGGCAGGGTGACGGTCTGGTCCACGAAGTAATAGCGCTGGCCGAGGGCCACCCGCATCAGTTCGGCGCCGCTGCTGGGATCGAGGAAGCGCGAGGTGACCGCGGCGGTGGCCTGGTTGGCGTTGGCGATGCGGTCGCTGCCGGAGTAGAGGTTCTCGGCGAAGATCTGGGCGAAGTTGAAGTCGAGCAGGCCGGTGTCGAACACCGGGATATTGCTCTGGTCGCGATAGGGCACGCGCAGATAGTAGAGGCGCGGCTCCAGGGTCTGGGTCAGCTTGTTGCCGAACAGCTCGGCGTCGCGCTCGAAGGTCAGGCTGGTGTCCAGGCTGAACACCGGGACGTTGCGCTGGATGTCGGTGGCGGTGACGCCGGGGGTCGAATCCAACTGGTAGCGGGTCGAACGCAGGCCGATCTTGGGCGTGATCTGGAAGGCAGCCAGTTGCAGCGGATAGGACAGTTGCGGGTAGAGATTCACCCGCCGGCCGCGCACCAGGTTGGCGTCCGGATTGCTGAAGTGCACGGCCTCGCCGGTGAAGTCGAAGGCCAGGCCGCCGGGCAGATCGGGGCGACTGGCGGACACCACCAGTTGCGGCAGGCGCTCGTAGGGATGGGCCAGGGGCGGCGCATCGGGCGTCTGCAGGGTCTGGTAACGTTGGGCGGACAGGGTCGCGCCCCACCAGCCGCCCGAGTAGACCAGCCGTCCCTCGCGCAACAGATTGGTCTGCGAGATGTTGGACAACTGGGTGCTGAGATCGGAGAAATAGCTGTCGTCGGAGACGTGGCTGAGGTTCAGGCTGCCGCTGAAGCCGTAACCGAACTCCTGCTTGTGCTGCAGCACCACGGCGTCGCGCAATTGGTGGGTGACGCGGTCGTCGCCGAGATATTCCGCGGAAAATTCGCCGGCATAGCTCGGCCCCATGTAGCGGTACTCGCCGCGCACTTGCAGGCCGCGCTTGTCCATGTAGCGCGGGGTGATGGTGGCGTCCATCTCCGGCGCGATATTCCAGTAGTAGGGCTGGCTGTACTCGATGCCGCCCTGGCTGGTGGAGCCCAGGGTCGGCGGCAAGAGGCCGCTCTTGCGCTCGCGGTTGAGCGGAAAGCTGAGCCAGGGCGAGTACAGGATCGGCGTGCCCATGAAGACCACCGTCGCGTCCTTGGCCTCGCCGATGTTCTTCGTGTAATCCAGCTTCAGGTCGGCCACCCGGGCAAACCAGGCGGGGCCGCCGTTCTCCACCGGGCAGGTGCTGTAGGTGGCCTTGCTCAGACGGTACTGATCCTTGCCCTCGAAATCCAGGCGCTCGGCGACGCCCTGGCCGGAAGCCATGCGCGGCTCGGCGGGCTTAGTGGCCCCGGGCTGGAGGCGGGGGCGCACTTCACGGCTGATGCGGTAGGCGGGCGACTCGAAGAAGCCGATGCTCTCATCCACCTTCATCTTCAGGTGGGGGCCGCTCATCTGGTCATTGAGGCGGGACAGGCGGACGTTGCCGGTGGCTTCCACCTCGTCGCTGGTCTGGCGATAGACGATGCGGTCGGCGGCCAGGCTGCTGTCGTTCTTCTGCACCTCGGCCGAACCTTCGGCCACCAGTTCGACATCGTTGCGACCGTCGATGCGGTCGGCGGTGACATGCACCACGCCGTCGTTGCGGCGGGTCGCGGCCAGGGGCGCCGTGGGGCGGGCCGGGGCGGCCACGGCCTGGGTCGGCGTGACCGCACTGGCAGCAGCCGGGGTAGCTGCAGCAACCGCTGTCGCTGCGGCGGGCGTGGCGGCCGGCAGAGTCGGATCAAGCAGGGCCGGATTCACTGCCAGCGGCGGCATCCCTTGCGGGCCGCTGCTGGCTTGATCGGCGCGAGCGCGGGCGGCGACGGCCGGTGCCGGCGCAGCCACGACAGCAGCCGGCTTGACAGCGGCAGGCGCGGCGACGGGCTCAGGTCGGGCGACCTTGGGCGCTTCGGCAGCCTTGGGCGCCTCGACAACCTTCGGCGCTTCGAGCTTGCGGGCTTCCGCCGGCGCCGGTGTAACCGGCGCGATGGGGGCCGCCTTGGCAGCTTCAGGCTTGGCAGCCGGAGTCTTGGGCGTCTCAGCCGGGGCCGATTCGGTCTTGGCGGGCGCAGCCGGCGCAACCTGCGGCACTTCGGCAACGGCCGCGTCCTTGGCAACCACGGGCGCCGGCTTGGCCACCGGAGCCGATGCGGGCTTGGCCGGCGCGGCGGGCGGCAGACCGAGCAGTACCGGGTCCACGGCCAGGGGCGGCAGGTTCTCCGCCGCGTGGGCAGAGGCCAGGGTCAGCAGGGCACAAAGGCCGACGGTGCCACGGGTGGGACGACGCATGCTCGAGGTTCGGTTCCAGGTTCGGTCGGATCGCGCAAGCCCGCGCCGGAGCCGGCTTGCGGGCGAATGCTAGAATTTTCCATTCTACCATTTGACCCAGCCCCGGCTGCCGATACCCCATGGAGCGTCAAAAGCGCATCGAATCCTGGCTGGAGGGACTCTTCCCCGGCCGCCCCCATACCCTCGCCCCGGCCTCCGCAGACGCCAGCTTCCGCCGCTACTTCCGCGTCAGCTTCGCCGACGGCGAGACCCGTATCGTGATGGATGCACCGCCCAGCCATGAGGACGTCAAGCCCTGGCTGCATGTGCAGGAATGCTTCGCCGCTGCGGATGTGCATGTGCCGGCGGTCGAGGCCCGCGATCTGGAACAGGGCTTCCTGCTGCTGTCCGACCTGGGCAACGACACCTACCTGTCGGCCCTAACCCCGGACAACGCCGTCGAGCTGTACCGCGACGCCTTCGATGCCCTGGTGCGCATCCAGGCCGCCAGCCGCCCCGGCCAGCTACCCGCATACGACCGCGCCCTGCTGAAACGTGAGCTGGACCTGTTCCCCGATTGGTACGTCACCAAGCACCTCGGTGTCGACCTTGACGACAAGCAGCGCGCCCAACTGGAAACGGTGTTCGAACGGATCATCGCGGCGAACCTGGCCGAGGCCCAGGTGTACGTGCACCGCGACTACCACTCGCGCAACCTGATGCTGGTGCCCGGCGGCAACCCGGGCATCATCGATTTCCAGGATGCGGTGTACGGCCCGGTCAGCTACGACGCCGTGTCGCTGCTGAAGGACGCCTACATCGACTGGGATGAGGAACTCGTCCTCGACTGGCTGGTCCGTTACTGGGAGCGGGCACGCAAGGCCGGCGTGCCGGTGCCGGAGGACTTCGGCGACTTCTACCGCAACTACGAATGGATGGGCGTGCAGCGCCACATCAAGGTGCTCGGCATCTTCGCCCGCCTCTACCACCGGGACGGCAAGGACGGCTACCTGAAGGACATGCCACTGGTGGCCAAGTACCTGCGCCGCGCCTGCGAACGCTACGGCGAACTCGGCCCCCTGCGGCAATTGCTGGACAAGCTGGAGGACAAGATCACCGTGCTCGGTTACACGATGAATCGCGAGGGTCTGGGAGCGCGGCGTGAGGAGTAAATCGTGAAAGCCATGATTTTGGCCGCTGGCAGAGGTGAGCGCATGCGCCCGCTAACGGACTACACGCCAAAACCGCTACTGCCCGTCGGCGACAAGCCGCTGATCGCCTGGCACTTGGAGCGACTCGCCGCCGCGGGCTTCACCGAAGTCGTAATCAACCACGCCCACCTCGGCGAGCAGATCGAAGCGGCCCTCGGCGACGGCAGCGCCTACGGCCTGCGCATCGCCTACTCGGCGGAACCGCCGGGTGCGCTGGAGACTGCCGGCGGCATCGCCAAAGCGTTGGCGCTGCTGGGCGACGCGCCCTTCCTGGTGATCAATGGCGACATCTATTGCGACTGGAACCCGGCCGCCGCCCGTAGCGCCCTGGGCGCCGACGACGAAGCCCACCTGGTGCTGGTGCCGAATCCGGAACACCACTCGAACGGCGATTTCAAACTCGACGAGAACCGCGTCTTCGACGAGGGCACGCCACGCCGCACCTTCGCCGGCATTGGCGTCTATCGTCCGGCGTTGTTCGCGGAAATCGAAGTCGGCCAGCCGGCCAAGCTGGCGCCGCTGCTGCGCGCCGCGATGCGGCAAGGAAGGGTATCTGGCGAACTGCACCAGGGACGCTGGGTGGACGTCGGCACACCGCTGCGGCTGGCAGAGTTGGATGACGAACTGAGTTCGGAAGCGCAACCATGAGCTATGCACCCTTCATCGCCCGCCGCCAGGCGTTGATCCAACGCATGGGCGAAGGCGTCGCCATCGTGCCGACGGCGCCGGAGCAGATCCGCAACCGGGACGCCCACTATCCCTTCCGTTCCGACAGCTACTTCCACTACCTGAGCGCCTTCCCCGAGCCGGAAGCGGTGCTGGTGCTGGTGGCCGGCGCCAAGCCGAAGTCCATCCTGTTCTGTCGCGAGAAGAACGAAGAACGGGAAATCTGGGACGGCTACCGCTACGGCCCGGCCGGAGCAGCGGAGACCTTCGGCTTCGACGAGGCCTACACAATCGGCGAGCTGGATGCCAAGCTGCCGGAACTGATCGCCAACCAGCCCCAGCTATGGGCGGCCTTCGGCTTCGAACCCGCCTGGGATGCCCGCATCAGCGCCGCACTGAACGTGGTGCGCGGCCAGAGCCGCGCCGGCAAGCGGGCGCCGGAAACCGTGCGCAATGTGCGCAGCCTGCTGGACGAGATGCGCCTGATCAAGGACGGCCACGAACTGGAAATCATGCGCAGCGCCGCCGCCATCTCCGCCGGCGCCCATCGCCGGGCGATGATCGCCGCCCGCCCCGGACGATGCGAATACGAAGTGGAAGCCGAACTGCTGCACGAGTTCCGCCGCCACGGCAGCGGCTTCCCCGCCTATACCTCGATCGTCGCCAGCGGCGCCCACGCCTGCGTGCTGCACTACGTGGACAACGACGCCCAGATCAACGACGGCGACCTGATTCTGATCGACGCCGGCTGCGAACTCGACGGCTATGCCTCCGACATTACCCGAGCCTTCCCCGCCAACGGCCGCTTCAGCGGCCCCCAGCGCGACGTCTACCAGATGGTGCTCGACGCCCAGAGCGCCGCCGCGGCGGCCACCCGCCCCGGCGCCAGCTTCATGGCGCCCCACGAGGCTGCGCTGCAGGTCCTGGCCCAGGGCCTGCTCGACCTGAAGCTGCTCAGCGGCAGCGTCGCCGAGGTGATCGAGAAGGAAAGCTACAAGCGTTTCTACATGCACCGCACCAGCCACTGGCTCGGCATGGACGTGCACGACGCCGGCGAATACAAGGACGGCGACCAATGGAAAACGCTGCAGCCGAACATGGTGCTGACCCTGGAGCCGGGCTGCTACATCCGCCCCGCCGACGACATTCCCCACGCCTTCTGGAACATCGGCGTGCGCATCGAGGACGACGCGGTGGTCACCACCGACGGCTGTGAACTGATCAGCCGCGGCGTGCCAGTGAGCATCGCCGAGATCGAAGCGCTGATCGCGGACGGACGGCAGTGATTGCAATTGCGGGAGGTGGCCCAACGGGAATGGCCTTAGCGCTGGCTTTGCGCAAGCATGGCATCGCCAGCCAAATCTTCGACGCCCGCAGCCGCGACGCCGGCATCGCCGACGCCCGCATTCTCGCCCTCTCCCACGGCTCGCAGCAGAGCCTGGCCTGGCTCGGCGTCTGGCCCGAGATCGAGGCCACCGCCATCCGCACCATCCACGTCTCGCAGCGGGGTGGCCTGGGCCGCACCCGAATCACCGCCGAGGCCGAGAGCGTGCCGGCCCTGGGCTATGTGCTGAAGGCCAGCAGCCTGATCGCCGCCCTCGACAAGGCAGTGGCCGCAGCCCACATTCCGCTGCATGAACACAGTCCGGTGAGCGGTGCCCATGCGGACGCCGAGCACATCCATTTTCGCGCCGGTGAAACAGAGCACAGCGCCCCCCTGCTGGCCTATGCCGAAGGTGCCATCGCCGGCGACGACGATGTGGTCAGCCGCGACTACGGCCAGCATGCGGTGATCTGCAGCGTCAGCGCCGAGCAGGCCCACGAGCAACGGGCCTGGGAACGCTTCACCAGCGACGGCCCCCTCGCCCTGCTGCCGCTGCAAGGCCCTCGCGGCCACGAACTGGCAGTGGTGTACACCTGCGCCCCGGCCGACGCCGCGACCCTCGCCGCCCTCGACGACAGCGCCTTTCTGGCACGTCTGCAACAACACTTCGGCCAGCGCCTGCACTTCACCGCCGTCACCTCCCGCCACGTCTTCCCCCTCGGCCTGCGCTACCGCAGCGAGCCGGTGGCCGAGCGTCAGGCCTGGCTCGGCAACGCCGCCCAGACCCTGCATCCGGTGGCTGGCCAGGGCTACAACCTGGCGCTGCGCGACGTGCGCGATCTGGCCCGCACCCTGGCCGATGGCACCGACCCGGGCAGCGCCGCGATCCTTGGCCGCTACGCCCGCCAGCGTCGGCTCGACCGGCACAGCACCATCGGTTTCACCGACGGCCTGGTGCGCCTGTTCAGCAACGATCACTTCCTCCTGCAGCACCTCCGCGGCGCCGGCCTGCTGGCCCTCGACCTGTTCCCGCCGGCACGCAGTTTCGTCGCCCGGCGGATGATGTTCGGCGCCCGCGCCTGGTAGGGCCGCAAGCGCTCCCGCAGGGGGTGCCCGACAGCAAAATCCTTGCCTATTAATTACGCACTGCGGAGAAAAATCCGCGGGCCGGGGCTGCACAAAAATTAATCAGGCGGGTAGAATCCGCTCCCCCTCCCCCCACGTTTCCTCCGGCCATGGACTTCGTCGGCTTCAAGCTGCGCAACAATCTATTTGTCGCCCCGATGGCCGGGGTCACCGATCGCCCCTTCCGCCAGTTGTGCAAGAAGCTCGGCGCCGGCGTCGCGGTGTCGGAAATGGTCACCTCAAACTCCCTGCTCTACGGCAGCGCCAAGACCCGCCGCCGCGCCGACCATGCCGGCGAGGTGGACCCGATCTCGGTGCAGATCGCCGGCGCCGATCCAAAGATGATGGCCCAGGCCGCCCGCTACAACGCCGACAACGGCGCCCAGATCATCGACATCAACATGGGCTGCCCGGCGAAGAAGGTCTGCAACGTGATGGCCGGCTCCGCCCTGATGCAGGACGAAGCCCTGGTGGCGCGCATCCTCGAAGCCGTGGTGCAGGCAGTGCCTGATACCCCGGTGACGCTGAAATTCCGCACCGGCTGGAACAGCGAAAACAAGAACGCCCCGGCCATCGCCCGCATCGCCGAGCAGAGCGGCATCCGCGCCGTGGCGATCCACGGCCGCACCCGCGCCGACCAATATCGCGGCAACGCCGAATACGACACCATCGCCCTGGTGAAGTCCCTGGTGAAGATTCCGGTAATCGCCAACGGCGACATCGGCACGCCGCAGAAGGCCAAGTTCGTCCTCGACTACACCAAGGCCGACGGCGTGATGATCGGCCGCGCCGCCCAGGGCCGGCCCTGGCTGTTCCGCGAGATCGAACACTTCCTCAATACCGGAGCCGAGCTGCCGCCGCCGCGGGTGGAAGAAATCCACCGCATCATGCGCGAGCACCTGCACGAGCTCTACGCCTTCTACGGCGAGGATGCCGGAGTCAAGATCGCGCGCAAGCACATCAGCTGGTACACCAAGGGCCTGGTCGGCTCGGCGCACTTCCGCCACGCGATGAACCAGCTCGACTCGGTCGACGCACAAATGCACGCCACGGACGAGTTCTTCCAGCTCCAGGCCGCGGCCAACGAACACATTACTTACGACAACAATCCGGAGGCGCTTGCAGCTTGAGCGTAACAACATGAGTGCAGAACTATCCGACTGCGTGCGCAAGACCTTGAACCGCTATTTCCGCGATCTCGACGGCCAGGCGCCCCATGCCATCTATGACATGGTGCTCCAATGCATCGAAAAACCGATGCTGGAAGTGGTCATGAAACAAGCCAACGGCAACCAGACCGCGGCCGCCGACATCCTCGGCATCAACCGCAACACCCTGCGCCGAAAACTCACCGAACACGATCTTCTCTAAAGCCGACACCATGAAAGTTACCCAGGCCCTCCTCAGCGTTTCCGAAAAACGCGGCGTCGTGGACTTCGCCCGCGCCCTCAACCAAATGGGCATCCAGTTGTTGTCCACCGGCGGCACCGCCAAGCTGTTGCGCGATGCCGGCCTCACCGTCACCGACGTCTCCGATTACACCGGCTTCCCGGAAATGCTCGACGGCCGCGTCAAGACCCTGCACCCCAAGGTGCACGGCGGCATCCTCGGCCGGCGCGACCTGGAAGAGCATCGCCAGACCATGCAGGAGCACGGCATTCCGCGCATCGACCTGGTGGTGGTGAACCTCTACCCCTTCCGCGAGACCGTGGCCAAGCCCGGCTGCACCCTGGATGACGCTATCGAGAACATCGACATCGGCGGCCCCGCCATGGTCCGCGCCGCAGCCAAGAACCATGGCAACGAACAGGGCGGCGTCGGCATCGTCACCGATCCCGAGGACTACGGCATCATCGTCGACGAGCTGGAAGCCAACGGCGGCGAGCTGACCTACAAGACCCGCTTCGAACTGGCGAAGAAGGCCTTCGTGCACACCGCCCGCTACGACTCGGCCATCGCCAACTGGCTGACCAGCCTGGACGAAGAGAACAAGCCCGGCGTCTTCCCCGACCAGTTGCAGCTCGCCTTCGACAAGGTGGAGACCCTGCGCTACGGCGAGAATCCCCACCAAAGCGCCGCCTTCTACAAGGAGACGGCCCCGGCTCCCGGCAGCATCGCCAGCTACCACCAGTTGCAGGGCAAGGAACTCTCCTACAACAACATCGCCGATGCCGATGCGGCCTGGGAATGCGTCAAGGCCTTCGACACGACGACCTGCGTCATCGTCAAGCACGCCAACCCCTGCGGCGTCGCCCTCGGCGCCACGGCGGAAGAAGCCTACCGCAAGGCCTTCAGCACCGACCCGACCTCGGCCTTCGGCGGCATCATCGCCTTCAACTGCGCCATCGACAAGGCGGCGGCGGAGGCCATCGCCGGCCAGTTCGCCGAAGTCATCATCGCCCCGGTCGTCAGCGAGGAAGCCCGCGCCGTGTTCGCCGCCAAGCAGAACCTGCGGGTGCTGACCGTGCCCCTCGGCAAAAACGCCGGCGCCTTCGACTACAAGCGCGTCGGCGGCGGCCTGCTGGTGCAAAGCGCCGACGAAGCCCGGATCACCCAGGCCGACATCAAGGTGGTGACCAAGCGCGCCCCCTCCGAACAGGAAATGCGCGACCTGCTGTTCGCCTGGCGCGTCGCCAAGTACGTCAAGTCCAACGCCATCGTCTATTGCAAGGACGGCCTCACCGTCGGCGTCGGCGCCGGCCAGATGAGCCGTGTGGACTCCGCCCGGATCGCCGCGATCAAGGCCGAGAACGCCAAGCTGACGGTCAAGGGTTCGGTGGTCGCCTCCGACGCCTTCTTCCCCTTCCGCGACGGCCTTGACGTGCTGGCCCAGGCCGGCGCCACCGCGGTGATCCAGCCCGGCGGCTCGATGCGCGACGCCGAAGTGATCGCCGCCGCCGACGAGCAGAACGTCGCCATGGTGTTCACCGGCTTCCGCCACTTCCGCCACTAACAGGATCGCCTCCATGAAACTCCTCGTCATCGGCTCCGGCGGCCGCGAGCACGCGCTGGCCTGGCGCCTCAACCAGTCGCCCAAGGTGCAGAAGATTTTCGTCGCCCCCGGCAACGCCGGCACGGCCCGCGAGGATGGACTGGAGAACGTCCCGATCACGGCGATTCCCGACCTGGTGGATTTCGCCCGCGCCGAGGGCATCCACGCCACCGTGGTGGGCCCCGAGGCGCCCCTGGCGGCCGGCGTGGTGAATGCCTTCCGCGCCGCCGGCCTGCGCATCTTCGGCCCGAGCAAGGAAGCCGCCCAGCTGGAAAGCTCCAAGGATTTCGCCAAGCAGTTCATGACCCGCCACGGCATCCCGACCGCCAAGTTCGAGACCTTCAGCGACCT
>DATDMT010000274.1:0-2878 GCA_036518635.1 Rhodocyclaceae bacterium
GCGGCGAAGATCACCGCCAGGATCGGCACCATCACCGCGCCGCCGCCGATGCCGAGGAGGCCGGCGAAAAAACCGGCGAACAAGCCGAGGCCGGCGTAAGCCAACCACCAGAGGCTCATTTGACCAGGTGCTTAAGGATGAACTTCCACTCCGCCGGATCGACCGGTGTGATCGACAGCCGGTTGCCCTTCTGCAGCGCGCGCAGGTTGGCCAGCTCGGGATGGGCGCGCAGTTCGGCGATGCCGATCAGGCGGATTTTCTTCAGCACTTTGACGTCCACATTCATCCAGCGCGGATTTTCCGGCGTGGACTTCGGATCGAAGTACTTGCTCTGCGGATCGAACTGGGTGCGGTCAGGATAGGCCTTTGTCGCCACCTCGGCCAGCCCGGCGATGCCCGGCTCGGCGCAGGAGGAGTGGTAGAACAGCACGCCGTCGCCGACGCTCATCTGGTCGCGCATGAAGTTGCGTGCCTGGTAGTTGCGCACGCCCCACCAATCCACGGTCTGGTTCGGCATGGCCAGCACATGATCGACCCCGACCACTGCCGGCTCGGTTTTCATCAGCCAGTAACGCGCCATCGCTGCAGCTCCAAAGAAAAAGCGCTGAAGATTCTCAGCGCTTTTTTATAAGATTCCCCCGCCTGTGCCGTCGGACTGCGTTCCCTGAACCTGGGTTCAGGAGGGCCACCTTCCTGCCGCATCAGGTGCGCTCACGAAGAGCGCTCACAACAGCGGGACTATGGTCGGCGGCCGAGTCGCAAGACATTGGTTCTAGGAAATTGCTGTCCTGGCGAACACCGCAGGGGAAAAACCGGGGAAGCCAGGTGACGCGGATCAGAACAGGTCCTGCTGCTGCTCCGCGATCGCCGCAACCAACTTGGCTTCGATGGCTCCGATTCTACGCCGCACGGCAGGGGCGTCAACGCCGCTGGCGGGGCCGGTCTGCAGGGCGAGAACTTCGTGGGCCAGATTCAGCGCCGCCATCACCGCCAGGCGTTCGCCGCTGACCGTGGTCTTCTGCGCCATCTCCGCCATCTTCGCCTGCAGCAGGCTGGCGGCGGCTTCCAGCGCCTTGCGTTCTTCGGGCGGGCAGGCAACGCGGTATTCCTTGCCTTGCAGGACGATGTCGAGGGTGGCCTGTTCGCTCATCTCATTGTTCCGGCAGTTGGGTCATGACTGCTTCCAGACGCGCCCGGGCGGTGTCCATCTTGCCCTGCAGAACCAGCTTCTCGGCTTCCAGTGCATGGACCTGGGAGCTCAGCGCCTGATTGGCCGCGCTCAGATGTGCGCATAGCGCGATCATCTGATCGACTTTGCCTTCGAGGGAATCGAAATCGCTTTCCATCCCGCAAGTCTGTTGGAAGAAGCCTTATTGGTCAAGCACTAAGCGGGGATTGTGAAAGATGAATCCGCGTCGGGTCAGGCAGATTGCGTAACCCCCTGCCACCCCCTCTGCTAGAATCCGCGCCCTGTCCGAGGTGTCCGGCTGCTGTCCAGCAGTCGGGTGAAACGGGAAGCCGGTGCGAGTCTTCAAGGCTCAATTCCGGCGCTGCCCCCGCAACGGTAGGGAAGTGCGGGACGGTCACACCAGCCACTGGAGCAATCCGGGAAGGCGACCGTTCAAGACTTCCAAGCCCGGAGACCGGCCACGGATTCGCTGGAAACGCCGCGGGGTTGCGGTCGCCGTCCATTCGGACTCCTCTCCCCATGCCGTTTCCCTTTCGCCATCCAATCGGGCGCGCGGGGACGCTCGCCCGGGACGAGGAGTATCCATGTCGTACCGCCATACCCGGTCCGCGCTTGCGGCCGCCATTCTTGCCACCCTTGCCAGTCAAACCGCGCAGGCCGTGCAGACCATCGAGGCCGCAGCGCCCCAGGTGGTGGTCAGCGCCACCCGCTTCGCCGAAGCCGATCCCCGGGTGCCCGCCAACATCACCGTGATCAGCCGCGAGGAGATCGCCGCCTCGCCCTCCCTGGGCCTGCCCGATCTACTGAAGAGCGCCGCCGGCATCGAGGTGCGCTCCCTCTACGGCAACATGGGCATCGATGCTGCGGTGGACCTGCGCGGCTTCGGCGACACCGGCACCAGCAACACCCTGGTGCTGCTCGATGGCCGCCGCCTGAATCCGATCGATCTCTCCGCCGTCAGCTGGTCCTCAATCCCCCTCGGCAACGTCGAGCGGGTCGAGATCATCCGCGGCAGCGGCAGCGTGCTGTTCGGCGACCGCGCCAGCGGCGGCGTGATCAACATCATCACCGACAAGAGCAGCAAGCCCCAGTCCAGCGTCGCCGCCACCGTCGGCAGCTACGGCTATGTCGGCCTCGACGCCAGCACTGGCGCCGCCAGTGATAGCGGCCGCTTCACCATCAACGGTCACTTCGCCGACGGCGACGGTTGGCGCCGCAACAGCGATGCCAGCCAGCAATCGATCAGCGGCCGCGGCGCCCTCAAGCTGGCCCGCGGCGAAGCCTTCATGGACTATGTCTTCTATGACGACCGCAACGGCCTGCCCGGCTACCTGCCCACGGCCCAGTACCGCGACGACCCGCGCCAGATCCTCGCAAAATTCAGTAAGGACAAGCAGCGCCGCGATGGCTACCTGGTGCGCCCCGGCTTGGCCCTCGAACTGACACCCAGCCTCGCCCTGGAAGTGGAACTGGCCGCCGACCATGAGAACTATCACGCCGACAACGTCTCCTTCGCCTCGGTGTTCCAGCGTCGCCGCGACATGCTCTCGCTGACGCCGCGCCTGCGCTGGAATCACGGCCTCGGCAACATGGCCAGCCAGACCGTGGTCGGCATCGACTACTACGACGGCGACGTCGCCTCTCGCTCCACCACCTACGCCGCTCAAGGCGCCAAGCAGCAGAGCACTG